>JBFIJC010000187.1:0-7432 GCA_041600915.1 Nitrogeniibacter sp. | reverse complement strand
CGATCATACTCACCCGGCCTGGCGGCGAATCAAGTTTGAAGAATTGCTGGTCCAGCAGTTGTCGCTGCGCAAGGCCCATGCGCAACGGCGTGCGCGCACCGCGCCGCCACTGCGCGGCACCGGCCAGCTCACCGAGGCCTTACTCGCGGCCTTGCCCTTTGCGCTCACTGGCGCACAGCAGCGCACCGAGGTCGAGATTGCCACCGATCTGGCGCAGCCCTACCCGATGCAACGCCTGCTGCAGGGCGATGTGGGCAGCGGCAAGACCATCGTCGCCGCGCTGGCCATGCTGCGCGCCGTCGAGGCCGGCTGGCAGGCCGCCCTGATGGCGCCGACCGAAATCCTCGCCGAGCAGCACTATCTCAAGCTCACCGCCTGGCTTGAACCCATGGGGCTGGCCGTAGAGTGGATCTCCGGCAGCCTGAGCAAAAAGGTCCGCGCGGCCGCGCTTGAACGCCTGGCCAGCGGCCAGAGCATGCTGGCGGTCGGCACCCACGCCCTCATCGAAGACCCGGTCGCCCTGCCGCGCCTCGGCCTTGCGGTGGTGGACGAGCAGCACCGCTTCGGCGTGCGCCAGCGCCTGGCCCTGCGCGAAAAGGGCAGCGCCGGCAGCCCGCACATGCTGATGATGTCGGCCACGCCGATTCCACGCACCCTGGCCATGAGCTACTACGCCGATCTGGACGTGTCGGTGCTCGACGAACTGCCGCCGGGGCGCACACCGATTCTCACCAAGCTGGTGTCCGACGCGCGCCGCGACGAAGTGCTCGGCCGGGTGCGCGACGCCTGCGCCGAGGGGCGCCAGGCCTACTGGGTGTGCCCGCTGGTCGAAGAGTCCGAAGCGCTGGACCTGCAAACCGCCATCGACACCCATGCCCGGCTCAGCGAACAACTCCCCGAGCTCAAGGTCGGCCTGGTGCACGGCCGGCTCAAAGCCGACGAAAAACGCAGCACCATGGCCGCCTTCGCCGCCGGGGAACTGCACCTGCTGGTGGCCACCACGGTGATCGAAGTCGGCGTCGACGTCCCCAACGCCAGCCTGATGATCATCGAACACGCCGAGCGCTTCGGCCTCGCGCAACTGCACCAGCTGCGCGGCCGGGTGGGGCGGGGCACGGCGGAGTCGGTGTGCATTTTGCTGTTCGGCAATGCCTTGTCCGATACCGCACGGGCACGTCTGAAAGTCATCTTTGAACACACCGACGGCTTCATGATCGCCCGCGAAGACCTGCGCATCCGCGGCCCCGGCGAGTTTGTCGGCGCAAAGCAAAGCGGCGTGCCGCTCTTGCGCTATGCCGACCTCGAGAACGATGGCGATCTGGTCGAGCAGGCCCGCGACCTGGCCGAAGCCCTGCTGCGCGAGCAGCCGGCATTGGCCGAGGCCATCATGCAGCGCTGGGTCGCCGGCCGCGAAAGCCTGCTCCGTGCGTAGAGTGCGTAGGGCGGATAAGCCAAAGGCGCATCCGCCATCGGTACCACTTCGGAGAGCTAATCGGCGGATGCGCTTCGCTTATCCGCCCTACGAGTGCGGCGCCCGCGCCTCGAGCAAGCGTTCGGGTATTGCAGAAACTCGGGGTCTGAGAAACTCGGGGTCAGGTCTTGAACTACGACATTTTGACCCCCTCGCCACCTATTCATCGCCGCGCGCCAGCCAAGGCGGGTGGAGGAGGATGAGATTTGAGTCGAATCATCGCTCGCTCAACGGTGGAGGGCAAGCCTCGGCGTTGTCGGGTTCATTGGTGATTCGGCGGTAGTTCAAGCGTGAGCGCCTATCGCTGTCGCACGATGTCAGGTGATGTGTGTCGTATTTCAAGACCTGACCCCGGATCTTTTGATGTCCCACCAAACCATGGCGCCGGTTGAACACTTGCGTAAACACCCCATTGAGCTGACGCATCCCCTTGGATAGATTCGCCTCCGGCGTCTCCACCACCACGTGGTAGTGATTCGACATCAGGCAATACGCATGGCATCGCCAGTTAAAGCGCTCGCGAACCGCCCCGAACACCTCAAGCCACGCCCGCCGATCATCGTCGTCCCGATAGATACCCTCCCGCCGGTCTCCTCGGGAAGTCACGTGATACAGCCCACCGGCCAACTCGATGCGTAAGGGTCTCGCCATGACTTCAGGATAGGTTAGGAATGTTGTATTTCAAGACCTGACCCCGAGGTTACGAGGTTAAGTTTGACCCCGAGGTTAAGTTCGGGGGAAGCCCTTGTAGGAGCTCTAATGGGTGCCCCTGGATGCTTGCTCTCTCCGGCGCCGCCGTGCCTTCCACTTAGTCCAGAGCTGCAGAGCGATATTGATACCTTCAACAAGAAAACCAAATCCGAGGAAAATGTTCGCGACTTGGAGCGCAAAATCGTACCCGTTGATTTGCACTTGACGAGAAAAAACATACTCCGCAAACCAAGTAAATGCAGCGGGTAAGCAGTAAGCCCCAGCGACCGACATACTCAGGAGAATTAATCGAGTAATACTCCCGTATAAATCTGATCTTTGGATCAACACATCCAATCTTGACAAATTTTTCCTATTTTTTATTTGCATTAGGTACGTCTGGAATAAATGATGCCGTCCCTGATATCGAAGATCCCGCCACAACGCCTGATACAATCACGACTGGATTGAGAGTCTTCGGTTGGAATAGTGCAGCAATTTTTGTATCTAGGGCCTGGTAGACATACGTTGGCTTACCTAGCAAGGGCAAAACTCGTTCCGCAAATTTGCTCGTGAGTGAACCAGCGACATATCCAGTTGATCCAAAAACAACTCCTTTCAAAGCAGCAAATCCCAAGTTGTTGTCTTCTTGGAAACTTGGGGTCAGGTCTTGAACTACGACATTTTGACCCCCTCGCCACCTATTCATCGCCGCGCGCCAGCCAAGGCGGGTGGGGGAGGATGAGATTTGAGTCGAATCATCGCTCGCTCAACGGTGGGGGGCAAGCCTCGGCGTTGTCGGGTTCATTGGTGATTCGGCGGTAGTTCAAGCGTGAGCGCCTGTCGCCGTCGTACGATGTCAGGTGATGTGTGTCGTATTTCAAGACCTGACCCCAATCGTGCAGGTGCCCCCGGATGCTTGACGCGATGATGTTCGCGTAGTTGCGGGAGCCTTGGGATGTCAGCTACGCAAACAAATATATAAGGAAAAAAAAGACCCTATGCCACCTCCAAATAAAGCAAACTTAGTACAGTATTCTATAAACCCTTCGCCAGAAAAATAAATAAGCAATTGGTCGTAAATGTTGCCGTCAAAGGGCTCAAATATTATGATTCGCAGTGAATCAGTCAATACAATTCCAGCTAGTGGTATCACCACAACCCAGAACATCAGGACTAACCACGCTAATATCGCTGACTTCATTCTTCTCATTTTTATCAATCTGTTTTTTTGGTGTTCATTTCAAGCCTGAAACTTGGGGTCAGGTCTTGAATTGCGACATTCCCAACCCCTCTTGCCACCTCTTCACCGCCGCGCGCCAGCCAAGGCGGGTGGAGGAGGATGAGATTTGAGTCGAATCATCGCTCGCTCAACGGTGGAGGGCAAGCCTCGCCGTTGCCCGGTTCATTGGTGATTCGGCGGTAGTTCAAACGTGAGCGCCTGTTGCCGGCGAGCGCGCGGACGTTAGCCTGCGCGGCAACGCGCGCGAGTTGCGTTGGATGCGGTTCGCGGTGGCAGGCGCCGTGCCGGGGCCGGATCAATGCCTCGCCCTCGCGAACGCGGTAAGATGCGCGCCGCACACCCATGACCCAGATCCTCCGAACCCGCCCGACCCGAGATGACTGGCTCGCGCATCCGCCGCGGGCTACCGTGCGCCCGCGTCTGCGGCCCTGGCTGCTTGATCCGCAATCGTTGACGGCCCGTATCCGTGCGCGCTGTGCGCACTTCGAAGTGCGGGTGATCCGTCAGGCGCCGATGCGCCCGCACCCGGATGAAGCCGAATTGCTCGGCTTGCGCGTGAGCGATCGGGCGTGGTTGCGCGAGGTCTTGCTGCTGGCCGACGGGGTGCCGGTGGTGTATGCCCGTTCGGTCTTGCCGCGGCATAACCTGCGCGGTGCGTGGCGACTGTTTCATGGCATCGGCAGCCGGCCGTTGGGCGCGGCGCTGTTTTCTGATCCGCGCATTGTTCGTCAGCCACTGCGTTGCACCCGGCTCGACACCCGCGATGCGCGTTATCATCGGGCCATGCATTTGATGAGCGGCCAGCTTCGCCTGCCGGCCAGCCTGTGGGCGCGCCGCTCCCTGTTCCGCCTGCGCGGTCGCGCCTTGCTGGTCAGCGAGGTGTTTCTGCCAACCATATTGAATCTCGCCCCATGAGGCTTTCCGAACGTCTGCGTATTTACGAGCGGCTGATGCGGCTCGACAAGCCGATCGGCATCTTGCTGCTGCTGTGGCCGACGCTGTGGGGCGTGTGGTTTGCCGGCATGGGGCATCCGTCGGCCTTCATCGTCTGGATTTTCGTGCTGGGCACGGTGCTGATGCGCTCGGCCGGTTGCGTGATCAACGACTACGCCGATCGCAATTTTGACGGCCATGTCGAGCGCACCCGTCACCGGCCGATGGCCACCGGCGAGGTCAAGCCGACCGAGGCGCTGCTGCTGGCCGCTGCCTTGGCGCTGGCTGCCTTTGTGCTGATTCTGCCGCTGCATCCGCTGGTGCGCTGGCTGTCGATACCGGCGGTGTTTCTTGCCGGCAGCTATCCCTTCACCAAGCGCTTCCTGTCGATTCCGCAGGCCTATCTCGGTGTGGCCTTTGGTTTTGGCATCCCCATGGCCTTTGCGGCGATTCAGTTTTCGGTGCCCGCCGAAGCCTGGGTGCTGCTGGTGGCCAATGTGTTCTGGGCGATTGCCTATGACACCGAATACGCCATGGTCGACCGGCCCGATGACCTGAAGATCGGCATCAAGACCTCGGCCATCACCTTCGGCCGCTTTGACGTGGCGGCGGTGATGATCTGCTACGCGCTGTTTCTCGCCTTGATGGCCTGGGTCGGCATGGCGATGGGGCGGGGTGTGTTCTATGTGCTCGGCTTGCTGGTGGCGGCGGCGATCATGGTCTATCACTTCACGCTTATTCGCGGGCGTGATCGCGACCGCTGCTTCCGCGCCTTCCTGCACAACAACTGGGTCGGCCTGGCGGTGTTTGTCGGCCTGGTGCTCGACTACTGGATCAAGCCGATGGGCTGAGCGTCGGCGCGTCGGGCAGCAAAAAGGCCACCTGCATCGGTGGCCTTTTGCTTTGCTGCGGAGGGCTCAAGCCTGTCGGCGCAAGCGCCAGCCAAGCAGGCCCAGACCGGCCAGCATCATCGCCCAGGTTTCGGGTTCGGGCACGGCGGCCACTTGCCAGCCGATATCGGAGAGCAGGGCCCAGTCGAGTTCGGTGAAGTACTTGCGCTCGCCGGCGGTGATCGACGGGGTCAGCGCCGGTTCCTGCAAACTGCCCATGAAGGTGGAGTCGATGCTTTTGAGCAGGTGGCCGCTGTTGGCCAGCGGCACCGGGCCGCCGTAGCTGGCCACCGCCGTGGCGCCGGTGAAACTGAGGCCCGAGGTATTGTTGGTCCAGGCTGCCGAGGTGCCGACGCCGAGCACATGGCCCAGTTCGTGGATGGCAACCGAGTAGAAGTCAAAACCACCGAAGGGCTCGACAGTGGCGACGTTGTCGTCCAGATACCAGGTGGTGCCGGTGTTGAAAACCATGGCGCCGCCGAAGGGGCCGAAGTCGACGCCTTGCGGCTGGGCCTGGCTGCGGTTGTTGAGGTTGTCGATGAAGCTTGATGTGCCACCCGCGGAGAAGCCGCTGCCGCCCTCGGCCAGCGTGCTGCCACTGAGCGCACGCGCACCCACAAAAACGCGCAGGGTGTCCTGCGGGATGGACTGGCTGTCGGCGAGCGTTGAGCCTTGCCCGGTAATCAGACCGACCTGAGGCTGGAATATGTTGTTGCTGCTGACCGTAATGGCCGCCAGCGAGTCCGTCAGTCGCGTGCCAAATTCACCCGCGATGCTGTCCATCACCGATTTGTGTGCACTGGTAAAGAAACCACCCGTGTCGTAGCTGTAATCGAACTCGATGGCGATGGCCTGGGCGGAAGAGGCGGCCAGCGCGAGTGCGGTGGTGGCTAAAGCGTGCTTGAACATAGGATCCCGAATGGCAACGATGCGGATGGTGTATGACGAACGCAGTGAGAATGGCAGAAAAGCGCGGATCGGAAAAGCCTGCAGCCGATCGGCGGTCGCGGCCGGTGCCAATGTGTCGGGAAACGGCGTCGCTTATGTCCTTGGTCGCATGGCGCGGGATTTTTCTGTCGGCCCGCAAAGCGGTGCTTCGGGCGCACGCCTATAATCCGCCTCAGTATTCAATCGGAACGAGCTCATGCAATACAAGGATCTGCGCGACTTCATCGACCAACTCGAGGCGCGCGGCGATCTCAAGCGCATCACCGTGCCGGTGGATACGCATCTCGAAATGACCGAAATCGCCGACCGGGTGTTGCGCGCAGGCGGCCCGGCCTTGCTGTTTGAAAAGCCGACCACCCGCGGTGTGCCGCAGGCCATGCCGGTGCTGGCCAATCTGTTTGGCACCCCCGAGCGGGTGGCGCTGGGTATGGGCGTGGAGGGCGACTGGAAGCTGCAACTGCGCGAGGTGGGCCGGCTGCTCGCTTTCCTGAAAGAGCCCGAGCCCCCCAAGGGTTTGCGCGACGCCTGGGAAAAGCTGCCGATGTTCCGCCAGGTGCTCAACATGTCGCCCAAGACGGTACGTTCGGCGCCGTGCCAGGAGGTGGTGTGGGAGGGCGATGCGGTCGATCTGGCCCGCCTGCCCATCCAGCATTGCTGGCCCGAAGACGCGGCGCCGCTGATTACCTGGGGTCTGGTGGTGACACGCGGGCCGAACCAGAAGCGGCAGAATCTGGGCATCTATCGCCAGCAGGTGATCGCGCCCAACAAGGTGATCATGCGCTGGCTGGCGCACCGCGGCGGCGCGCTGGATTTTCGTGACCATCAAAAGGCCAATCCTGGCCAGCCCTTTCCGGTGGCGGTGGTGCTCGGTTGTGACCCGGCGACCATTCTCGGCGCGGTCACTCCGGTGCCCGATTCGTTGTCCGAATACCAGTTTGCCGGTCTGCTGCGCGGCGGCAAGACCGAGCTGGTCAAGTGCATGGGCAGCGATCTGCAGGTGCCGGCCACGGCCGAGATCGTGCTCGAAGGCGTGATCCACCCGGGCGAGACCGCGCTCGAAGGCCCCTACGGCGATCACACCGGCTACTACAACGAGCAGGCGCCGTTTCCGGTGTTCACCATCGAGCGCGTCACCCTGCGCAAGAACCCGATCTACCACAGCACCTACACCGGCAAGCCGCCCGACGAGCCGGCCATGCTCGGCGTGGCGCTCAACGAAGTCTTCGTGCCGCTGCTGCAAAAGCAGTACCCCGAGAT
>JBFIJC010000186.1:0-7448 GCA_041600915.1 Nitrogeniibacter sp. | reverse complement strand
TCGCCCTTCTTGCCATCGGCACCCTTGGTCGGGTCGCCCGGACGGTTGGCGTCGTCATACACCGGACGGCCGGTCTTCAGGTCGATGCTCTTGGCCCAGGTGATCTTGTTCACGAACGGGAAAGCGTTGAGCAGCTTGCCGTTGGTGCGGTCGAGCACGAAGAAGAAGCCGTTGCGGTCGGCCTTGCCGCCAGCCTTGATGGTCTTGCCGTCCTTCACGTAGTCGAAGGAGACAAACTCGTTCACGCCGTCGTAGTCCCAGCCGTCATGCGGCGTGGTCTGGTAGTGCCACACGATCTTGCCGTTATCGGGGTTGATCGCAACCGTTGCTGACGAGTAGAGGTTGTCACCCGGGCGCAGGTGGCTGTTCCACGGCGCCGGGTTGCCAGTACCGGCAAAGATCAGGTTGGTATCCGGATCGTAGGTGGCGCCAGCCCAGGTGGCTGCGCCGCCGGTCTTCCACAGATCGCCCGGCCAGGTGGCATTGGTCGTACCGGAGATGCCGTTGTCCTTCTCTTTACCATCGGCGCCGTAGGTGTAGCCCATGTGGCCTTCAACCACCGGACGCACCCACTTTTTCTTGCCGGTCAGGGCGTCGCGCGCCTCGATGCGGCCGATCACGCCGAACTCACCGCCGGACACACCGGAGATGACCATGCCCTTGACGATGATCGGTGCAGCCGTCATCGAATAACCGGCCTTGTAGTCGTCAACTTTCTCTTTCCAGACGACTTTGCCGGTTTCGCGGTTCAGCGCCACCAGCTGGGCATCGAGCGTGCCGAAGATCACCAGGTCACCAAACAGTGCGGCGCCGCGGTTAACCACGTCACAGCACGGCATGATGCCGTCGGGCAGGCGGTGCTCGTACTTCCACAGCTTCTTGCCGGTCTTGACGTCCAGCGCGAACAGGCGGCTATACGACGCAGTGACGAACATCACGCCGTCGTGAATCAACGGCTGCGATTCCTGACCGCGCTGCTTCTCGCCGCCGAAAGACATCGACCACACCGGCACCAGATCCTTCACCGACTCGGTGTTGATCTTGTCCAGCGCCGAATAGCGCTGGCCCTGCGTGCCCATACCGAATGACACCACATCGTTCGCGGTGGCCGCGTCCTGCACGATGTCGGCGTCGCTCACGCCTTTGGCCTGAATGCTGCCCATGCTCATCACCGATGCGGCGATCAGCGAGACTGCGACGGCCCAGCGCTTATTGGATTTGCTCCTGCCTTCCATTGAGTAACCTCCTTGAGTTTTCTTGTCCTGCCCCATGCTTACCCAGGCGGGCAAAGCCAGAACATGGCAGGGGACTTCCGCAAGAGGCATGCCACCGATTCCAGTGCGCAGCCACCACTGCCCCCTGACCGCCCCAAACGCCGCCCCAGCCCGGCTCTTCGGGCGCTGAATGGGCATTACCCGCCACGCCCATGCCAGCCGCAGCGGTGTCACGACACGATTCACATCGCCCGGTTGCTGCTTCGAAACACGCCAACTGCTCCAAAGTGCAACACCTGACGCAGCACGGGGCGGAACACGGCCGCAGCACATCGACCGCGCCAAGCCGCCATCGCCCGCCATACGCGCCAGCGCCGGGCGATTCAGGCCAACACCCACCCCACGCGCCTATCTGGCACGACGCTTGCACCTGCTGTTCACATCAAACAGAGCGTGCACACCACGCCAACCCGGAGACATGCATGCCCCAGTTGCCACGCCTTGCCGTGTTTGGACTCGCCTTGTGGGCGACGCTGGCCATTGCTCAGCCCGATCCGCTGGACTCCGCCCGCTGGGGCGACATGCGCGCCCAACTCTTTGCGGCAGACGCCAAGGTGGAGTTCGACTCACGCGTGAGCGTCATTGGCCCGCTCACCGCCGAAGACGCCATGAACGTGCCCATCGCGGTCGACGCCTCGGCACTGCCCGATGTGGCCGAGGTGTTGGTCTTTGCCGACTTCAACCCGATCATCAAGGTGCTGGCCTTCCGCCCCGTCGCGGCGCGCGCCGAGCTGGCCTTTCGCATCAAGCTGCAGCAGTCCTCACCGGTACGCGCCGCCGCCCGCACCACCGACGGCGTATGGCATGTGGGCGGCACCTGGGTCATCACCACCGGCGGCGGCTGTACCGTGCCTTCGACCGGTTCGGCCTCGCCCGAGTGGCAAAGCCGGCTCAATGAAGTCAGCGGGCGCATCTGGTCGCGCCCCGAAGGCAACCGGGTGCGGCTGCGCATCATCCACCCGATGGACACCGGCCTGGCCGCCAGCATTCCGGCCTTCTACATCGAACAACTCAGCATCACCGACGGTCAGCAGCGCGTCCTGATGGAGATCGACGCCTTCGAGCCGGTGAGCGAAAACCCGCTGTTCACGCTCGACCTGCCGCCAAACGTGACCGACCTCGCCGCGGTGCAGATCACCGGCCGCGACAACAACGGCAACAAGGTCAACGCGCAGGTGGCCCGATGAAGCGCCTCCTCGCCGCCCTCGCCCTCATCGCCTATCTGCCGTTGGCGCAGGCCACCGGCTTCGACTACCGTCTCGCGCCGCGCCAGATCGCGGCCAACACCTGGGTGCTCGAAGGCGCGCAAGAAGACTTCTCCTTCGCCAACGGCGGGCGCATCGTCAACACCGCCTTCGTCGTCACCAGCGCCGGTGTGGTGGTGATCGACAGCGGCCCCTCGCGCCAATACGGCGAGCAAACCGTCGCCGCCATCGCCCGCGCCACCGACAAACCCGTCGTCAAGGTGTGGATCACCCATCACCACCCCGACCACTTCCTCGGCAATCAGGCCTTCGCCACCAAAGCCCTGGGCGCGCTGCCGCGCACCATCACCGACATCGCGGCCGAAGGCAAAGCCTTCAACGAAAACATGTATCGCCTGGTCGGCGACGCCATGCGCGACACCGAAGTGGTGGTGCCGACCGAAGCGCTGGCGCCCGGCATCGTCGAGCTCGGCGGACACCGCTTCGAGCTGCTCGCCCTCGACGGCCACACCGCCGGCGACCTCGCGGTGTTCGACCACACCACCGGCGTGCTCTTTGCCGGCGACCTCGTCTTCCACGACCGCACCCCCACCACCCCGCACGCCACCATCGCCCGCTGGCTCAGCAGTCTGGACACGCTCGACGCCCTGCCCATCAAGCAGCTCGTACCCGGCCACGGCCCGGTCGCCGCCGATGCCGGCCCGATCCGCCAGACGCGCGACTACCTCAAGTGGCTGGACGGCGTGCTCACCCAGAGCGCCGCCGCCGGGCTCCACATGACCGAGGTCATGCGCCTGCCCCTGCCCAAGCTCTTTCGCCAGATGGCGGTGATCGACGCCGAGTTTCCGCGTTCGGTAAGCCACCTCTACCCCGCCGCAGAAGAAGCCGCGCTCAAGCCCGGCGCCCACTGAGACCGCCATGAAACTCACCCGCCTCAACACCCGAATCAGCCTCGTCGTGACGCTCGCCGCCACGGTGCTGCTGACGCTCGGCGGCGGGCTGTGGCTGGCAGCGACCCGTGACGCCATCCACGAAGAGATCGAAGCCGCCACACGCGTGGCCGAGCAATGGGTCACGTTGCTGGTGCGCGACACGACGGTGACGCCCGATCACCTCATCGACCAGCTCACTACCGTTGGCCGGGTGCGCGCCAATGTGCTGGAAGTACACGATGCCAGCGGCGAGCTGCGCTACCAGTCGCCCGGCGCCACCTACAAAGCGGGGCGAAATGCGCCGCCCTGGTTTGCCGCGCTGCTCAGCCCCGATCTCGCGCCACGCACCGTCGTCGGCAACGGGCTAAGGATTCGCTTGTTGCCCGACGCCTCGCGCTCGCTGGTCGACGCGTGGGACGCGGCCATGGCACTGGCCGGCTGGGCACTGGCCTTGCTCGTGCTGCTTGGCCTCGCCGTACGCCGCGCCATTGATCGCGCGCTCGCCCCGCTGGCCGAACTGGAAACCGCGCTCGACCACGCTGGCGACGGCCGCTTCCACCACCGTCTGCCGCGCCAGCGCAGCCTCGAACTCGACCGCCTCGCCGAGCGCTACAACCAGATGGCGACTCAACTCGCGTCATCGCTGGACCACAACGCCCGCCTTGAAGAAGACCAGGCCTTCAGCCGCGCCGTCACCGCGCGGCTCGAAGAAGAACGCCGCCAGCTCGCCCGCGAACTGCACGACGAGTTCGGTCAGGGCATCACCGCCGTGCGCGCCATTACCGGCGCCATCGCGCAAAAGAGCCGCAACGACGCGGGCCTGCACGGCAACGCGCAAGCCATTCTGGCCATGACCAGCCAGATGCAGGACGGCGTGCGCGCCATTCTCGAGCGCCTGCGTCAGCCCGGCGCCGACACCCCGGCCCGGCTCGATGACGCGCTCACCGCCTACTGCGCCCACTGGCGCAATTGCTACCCGGCGGTGGATGTGCAGCTGGGCCTCGCGCCGCTGCCGCCCGTGCTGGACGCCGGCTTCAGCCTCACGGTGCTGCGCCTGGTGCAAGAGGCGCTCACCAACGTGGCCCGCCACGCCAACGCCCATCATGTCGACATCACGCTGAACAGCACCGACAGCAGCCTCGCACTCACGATTACCGACGACGGCCGCGGCTTCGACCCGGCCAACCCCACTACCCGCCTCGGCCTCACCGGCATGCGCGAACGCATCGCCGCCCGCCACGGCCGGCTCGACATCACCGCCGCCCCCGGCGCGGGCACCCGCTTGAGCATCCGCCTGCCCTGGCCGAACACCGCCACACACACGCCGCAGCACGTTTTCACCCCAGGAGAACCCTCATGAACCCCCAACCGCTATCCGGACTGCGCCTTGTCATCGCCGACGACCACGCCGTCGTGCGCATGGGTTTTCGTCTCCTGCTCGAAGGCGCCGGTGCCACCGTACTGGCCGAAGCCGAAAGCGGCGAGCAAGCCATCGCACTGTTTGCCGAGCACCGGCCCGACGCACTGGTGATGGATGTCTCCATGCCCGGCCAGGGCGGCCTCGCCACGCTCGAGCGCCTCACCGCCCACCACCGTGGCGCGCGGGTGCTGATGCTCTCGGCGCATGACGACATGCAGATTCCCGCCCGCGCGCTCAAGGGCGGCGCCACCGGCTACCTGTGCAAACGCGCCCGCCCCGAAGAGCTGGTGCGCGCGGTCGGCTGTGTGGCGCGCGGCGAACGCTACATCGACCCCGAGCTCGCACCCCGGCTGGCGCTGGCACAGTTCAGCGAGAGCGACCCGGTGGCGCAGCTGTCAGACAAGGAATTCACCGTTTTCAAACAGCTCGCGCTCGGCCGCTCGGTGGCCGAAGTGGCCGACACGCATCACCTCGCGCCCAGCACGGTCGGCACACACCTGTACCGCATCAAACAAAAGCTCAACGCCAACAACGCCGCCGAGCTGGCCCTAATCGCCGTGCGCAGCGGGCTGATCGAGGTGTGACCCGACACCGACCATGGCGCTGGCTGGCCCTGTGTGTCGGGCTGTTCACTCTCGCAAGCGCGACGGCCGGCCAGCTCAGCCGTGACGAGATCGCACGGCGCATCTCGCCACCCTTGGTGGTCGGCGAAAAACCCGCCGACACGCCGGCCTGGCCAATCAGCAGTGAGCTCACACCCGATGCCGGGCCGGTCGGGTGGGTGTTCGAGTCGATCGACCTCGCGCCCATCCCCGGCTTTGAAGGCACGCCCTACAACCTGCTCATCCAGATCGACACCACCGGCAAACTGCTCGACGTCGAACTGCTGCGCCAGCACGAGCCGGTGTTTCTCAGCGGCCTGGGCGAAGCGCCGCTGCACACATTTCTTGCGCAGTACGCGGGCCTCAACCTGAGTCAATCCATCACCGTCTCCACGGCGTATTCAGATCGGGGCAGTACACGGCGAGACGACCCGAACCGCGTGGTGCTCGACGGCGTGACCAAGGCCACGGCCTCGGTGCGCATCGCCAATCAAACCGTACTCACCGCCGCACTCGCTGTGGCCCGCGCCCAGCTCGGCTTTGCCGGCCCGGCGCAGCAAACGCCGCCCGCCGAAGTGCGCGAAGACGTGTTCGAAGTGCGCAGCTTTGCGCATTTGCTGGCCGACGGCGCCATCGCAAAACTCAGCCTGAGCCGCGCCGATGTCGAGGCCTTGTTTGCCGGCACCGACGGCGCCGGGCTGGACAGCTCGGACGCGCCGCCCGACGCGCTCGTCACCGAACTGTACGTCGCCTATCTGAATGCACCCACCATCGGCCGCGCCATCCTCGGCGACGCCGGCTACACGCATCTTCGCGACTTTCTTGAACCCGGCCAGCACGCCTGGTGGGTGGCCAGCGCCGGGCCAGACGCGTTTATCGACGCACGCTTCGTCCGCGGCACCGCCCCCGAGCGACTCGGCATGAAGCAGCACGGCACGCCCTTCGAGCTGCGCGACTTCGACGTCGCGCCCCCGCCGCCGCCCGGCGCGCCGCCACTGAACGCCGCACTGGTGCTGCGCACCTCGCCGCTGTCGGGGCTGGACCCGGCAGCTGAACAGCACTTTGAGCTGAGCTTCACCCGCCAGCGCGGGCAGATCCTGCCACAGCGCTTTTACGGCACCGCCACGCTAGCCTACACGCCGCCCTCGGCCTACTTCCACCTGCCGCCCGCGCCGCTGCCGGAATGGCTGATTGCCTGGCGCGAGCGCGCGGTCGAACTGTCGATCATCGGCGTCGCGCTACTCGTCCTGAGCATTGCGCTGGCCCGGCCGCGCTGGCTGAGTGTGTCGGCGCGCCGGCTACGCGTCTTCCGCGTCAGCTTTCTGGCCTTCACGCTGGTGTATATCGGCTGGGTCGCACAGGGTCAGCTGTCGATTGTGCAGATCACCGGCGCCATTAAAACGCTGGCCGCCGGGCACGGGCTCACCAGTTTTCTGTACGACCCGGTGTCGCTGCTGATCATGGCCTTCACGCTGCTCAGTTTTTTCGTGTGGGGGCGTGGGACTTTCTGCGGCTGGCTCTGCCCCTTTGGCGCACTTCAGGAATTCGCCGCCATGCTCGGCGCAAGGCTCGGACTCAAAGCGCGCAAACTGCCGCCGCGCCTCGCTTACGCGCTCGATAGGAGTCGCTATGTGATCTTGCTCGTACTGGTGGTGAGCGCCGCGCTGGCGCCAGCGATGGCCTCGCGGCTGGTGGAAATCGAGCCCTTCAAAACCGCCATCACGGTTGGCTTTGACCGCGCCTGGCCCTTTGTGCTCTACGCGCTTGCGCTGCTCGCACTCGGCGCGGTGTATTACAAATTCTTCTGTCGCTACCTGTGCCCGCTGGGCGCGGCCATGGTCATCGGCGGCAAGCTACGCCTGCTCGACTGGCTACCGCGCCGCGCCGAGTGCGGCCAACCCTGCCAGACCTGCCGTCATCGCTGCGCCTATGACGCCATCGACCGAAATGGCACCATCCGCTATCAGGACTGCTTCCAGTGCCTGGACTGCGTCGGCATCTATCACGACGCGGCC
>JBFIJC010000185.1:0-7450 GCA_041600915.1 Nitrogeniibacter sp. | reverse complement strand
TTCGGGCGGGCGTCGAGGCGCTTCATGCAAAGCGTTGAGAATGTCGGGCGGGATGCCGGGGCCCCGGTCGGCAATATTGATTGACACCATGGCGCCGTCGCGATGCGCAGTCAGGGTGGCGCTTCGGTCGGGGGAGGCGGTGATGGCGTTATTGATGAGGTTGTGCAGTGCCTGGGTGACCGACTGGTCAGCCACCATGCGCAGCCCCGCCAAATGATCCGTGTCACCCCAGTCGATGCTGGCATCCGGGCGCTGGGATTCAATGGTCATGACGAGGTCGTCGAGCCAGCGAGCGATATCCAGTGCGCCGCCGGCTTCGACCCGCGCTTGTCCGCCCGAGGCGGTGAGTCGTGACAGGATTGTCCGGCAATGGCTGATTTGCTGGTCCATGGTGCTGAGATCCTCGCGCGTCTCCGGATCTTCGCAGCATTTGGCCTGCAGGCCGTCAATGATGAGCCGCATGGTGCCCAAGGGGGTTCCCATTTCGTGGGCGGCACCGGCGGCCAGATTGGCCATGGCCACGATACGTTCGTTGCGCAGCCTTCGTTCCCGTGCCTGGGCGAGCGCAAGATCGCGGGCGCGGACGGTGGCGGTCATGCGGGAGACGTACCAGGTGATGACCAGCGCAGAGACCGCGAAGGTGCCCCACATGCCGGCCAGGTGCCAGTCGATGGCGCGCGTTGGGTCTGCCAGGCCAAGCGGGCGATGGTGCACCCACAGCCATGAGTAAATCGAGATCGACAGCGCGGCGAGCAACCAGGTCTGCATCACCGGCAGCACTGCGGCGCCGACCGCAATCAGCGGCAAGAAAAGCGAGATGAGCGGGTTGGTCGCGCCACCGGTCAGGTAGAGGACGGCGCTCCAGGCGGCGAGATCGACAACAAGCTCGAGCAGCAGGCTCCAGGGCCCGGGTTCGTGGCGCGCGAGAAAGACAAACTGAGCCAGCGCATTCCACATGCCAAGCGCGCAGGCGATCAGCAGGATTGGTACCGCAGGAATGTCGATATTGAGCGCGGGTGCTGCGCCCACGGCGAGCATGACCATGGCGGCGACCGAATACCAGCGCAGGGATACGAGCCGCGTGAGTGGGCGGCCTTCGGTGTGCGGCGCTGCAGTGTCTGGCGATAGGGGCGCGGGTCTTGGCATCGTCCGCCATTATGGCGGAACTGCCGGAGTGGCGAGCCGGTGCGACGAACTGCCGCAGTGCCGTGTTGGCACTTTGGAGTACGCTTTTGCGCGACAAAACGACGGAGTGGAAGGCATGAAAAACGCACGAAATCTGATGGCAGCGCTGCTGCTGTCCTGTACTTCGATCGCCGCGACGGCCGGTGATGTGACGGTCAACGAGCCTTGGGTGCGCGGCACCGTCGCGGCACAGAAAGCCACGGGTGCCTTCATGGGACTGACCGCTGCCAAGCCGATGCGCCTGGTCGGTGCCAGCAGCCCGGCTGTCCCCGTGGTTGAGGTGCACGAGATGAGCATGGAAAACGACGTCATGAAAATGCGCCCGGTGGCGGCCATTGATCTGCCCGCCGGTGAGGCGGTGGCGCTCAAGCCCGGTGGCTATCACATCATGTTGATGGGGCTGACCGCGCCGCTGAACCCGGGCTCCACAGTGCCGTTGACGCTGACTTTCGAAGCGGCGGATGGCTCGCGCGAAGAGGTTCAGGTCGACGCACCCGTGCGAGAGCTGGCCGCACCCGCCATGAAGATGAAGCACGGCCATTAAGCACGCTGGCTGTTTGCCTGGAGGCCGCCTGCGGGCGGCTTTTTTATTGGCCCGGCATCGCCTGTCAGCCAGACGGGGTATGATCCGGCCGAACGCATCTTCAGGAGGTTTGGCATGGCATGCATTCTCGTTACCGGCGGCGCCGGCTATATCGGATCGCATACCTGCGTTGCGCTGCTGGCGGCAGGTCACGAGGTTGTGGTGGTGGATAACTTCAGCAACAGCAATCCGGTCGCGCTGGCGCGTGTTGCCGAGATTGCGGGTCGTCCGGTGGCCGCAGTTCATGAAGTGGATATTCGTGACCGCGCCGGGCTCGAGGCCGTATTTGCCGCCCAGCCCGTCGATGCGGTGATTCACTTCGCCGGGCTTAAAGCGGTCGGCGAGTCGGTTCAACTGCCGCTTGCCTACTATGACAACAACGTCGCTGGCACGCTGGTGCTGCTGGAAGTCATGGCTGCGCATGGCGTCAAGCGCATGGTCTTCAGCTCGTCCGCCACGGTGTATGGCGATCCGGCCAGCGTGCCCATTCGCGAGGACTTTCCCACCGCGCCGACCAATCCCTACGGGCGCACCAAGTGGATGCTCGAGTTCATCCTGCGTGACGTGGCGGCGGCTGATGCTGACTGGCAGATGGCCTTGCTGCGCTACTTCAATCCGGTGGGCGCGCATTCCTCCGGGCTGATCGGCGAGGACCCCAACGGCATCCCGAACAACCTCATGCCCTATGTCAGCCAGGTGGCGGTTGGCAAGCTGGCCGAACTGGCCGTGTTTGGCGACGACTACGCGACCGTGGATGGCACGGGCGTGCGCGATTACATCCATGTGGTCGATCTGGCGCTGGGCCATGTGCGTGCAGTCGAACGGCTCATGGCGGGTGCCGGCGTGCTGACGCTGAATCTCGGCACGGGGCGTGGCTACAGCGTGCTCGAGGTGGTGAAGGCCTTCGAGCAGGCGTCGGGCCGACCGGTGCCTTACCGGATCGCGCCGCGTCGCCCGGGCGATATTGCACAGTGCTACGCCGACCCGGCCCTGGCTTCGGAAGCGCTTGGCTGGCGCGCGGAGCATGATCTGGCGGATATGTGCGCCGATGCGTGGCGTTGGCAGTCTGGCAATCCCGACGGTTACAGCGCCTGACACGCTCGGCGGATGTGGTGCTGGACGCGGAAAGGCGGGCCGCCTATGATGCCGTTTGTTTTTGCACAAAAGTAAATCATGACCGGCTCCGCCTCAGATAACGCCACACACGAAGCTTTGCGCCTTTTTCGCAGCATCTACGCCGAAGTTCGCCACCATCTGCAGAGTATTGAGCGGCGTTGCGGCGTCAGCGGTGCTCAGGTGTGGGCTTTGGCGCTGGTTGCCCGTCAGCCCGGCATCCGGGTGACCGAACTGGCCGACGCAATGGCGATTCACCCATCGACCGCCAGCAATCTGCTGGCCAAGGCGGAGAAGGGCGGCCTGGTGCGACGTGAGCGCTCCCAGTCCGACCAGCGCGTGGTCAAGCTCTACCTGACCGACGCAGGCGCCGACACCCTGGCCAAAGCGCCCGAGCCGGTCGCCGGCCTGTTGCCCGATGCGCTCGCCCGATTGCCGCAGGACGTGCTGCTACGTCTCAGTGGCGATCTGAAGCTGCTGGCAACCCGCATGTCCGTGCAGGAAGATGCCGCGGGCCGGCCCTTCTCTGAACTCTGAACGACCCATCGAGCGACGCATACGATGAACTGGCCGTTTCTGCCCGCGTGGCCGCCCGATATCAATGGCTTCATCTTGTTCGGCCTGCTCATGCTGGCCGGGCTGCTCGGTGGCGAGCTGGCGCACCGTAGCGGCTTCGTGCCGCGCATTACCGGTTTTATCGCGATCGGCTTTGTGCTCGGCCCGAGTCTGACCGGCTTGCTGACACCCGAAATGCTCGACGGCGCGCAGGTTTTTGTCGACGTTGCCCTGGGCTTGATTCTCTTCCAGCTGGGCCGCCTTCTCGACCTGTCGCTCGCCCGGCGCGAGCGCTCGCTCTTTGCGGCCGCCATTGCCGAGGCGGGGCTTGCGTTTGCGGGGGTATTTGCGGTCCTGACGCTGTTCGACATCGCGCCGATGCAGGCGGCAGTGGCCGCCGCGATCGGGATCTCGTCCTCGCCTGCGGTGGTGTTGCTGGTGGTCAAGGAGCTGGGCGCCAAGGGGCCGCTGACCGATCGCAGCCTGATGCTGGTGGCGATGAACAACATTTTGTCCTTCCTCGCCTATACCGCGCTGCTCCCGTTTATTCACTACGCGCATGATTCGGGCTGGGAGATCGCCGTTCTTGAGCCCTTGTATGTGCTCGGTGTGTCACTCGGTATTGCCGGCGCGTTTGCGTGGTTGCTGCTGCAGCTGGCGCGTCTGTTGCCAAAAGATGAGACCACCCAGTTCGCGCTGCTGATCGGCATGGTGGTCGGCACGGTTGGTGTGTCCCAGCTGGCCAATGGCTCGATGTTGCTGAGCCTGCTGGCGCTTGGCGTCATGACGCGCAACCTCGATCGCAATTCGCATGTCTTGTCGGTCGACTTCGGCAGCGGCGGCGAGATCTTCTTCGTGATTCTGTTTGTCGTGGCCGGGGCGCGCCTGCATCTGGCAGATCTCAGTTCGGCCGGCTTTGCTGCCGTGGCTTTTGTGCTGGCGCGTTTCGTCGGCAAGAGTGCCGGCGTCATGCTGCTGACGCGTGCCGGTCTGGACTTCAGGCAGTCTGCCCTGACCGGCCTGACGCTGGTGCCAATGGCGGGCATGGCCATCGGGCTGACGCAGATGACCGCCGCACGCTATCCCGAGTTCGCGGCCACCTTGTCGGCGATTGTGCTGGGTGCCATCGTGATTCTCGAAACCGTCGGCCCGGTGCTGACCGAATACGCGCTCAAGCAAAGTGGCGAGGTGCCGGGCATCGCGGCCGGCGGGGTGCCGGCGACAGTGACGGACGATCTGGCCTCGAGCGAAGAGATCGAAGTGCAGCCTGCCATGGAGAGCAAAGATGCGTAACGTGCTTCTGACGGTGTCGACGGTGCTGGCCGCAGTGTTTGCGCTGCAAAACTTCCACACGGTGGAGCTGAGCTTCGTGATCTGGCACTTTCAGATCAGTCTGTCGGTCGCGCTCTTGCTGGCGGTGGTGCTCGGTGTCCTCATCGGCGTCCTGGCGATGCTGCCCTGGACCTTGCGCGCGCGCAAAGAGGTCCGTCACGCCCGGCACCAGCTGGCCGACGCGGCGGCGCACCCGGCGCAGCTGCCGGCGCCGGCGTCACGTAAAACGTCCGTTGAGGCGCCCCGTCGATGAATGCGGTCTTGTGGCTCAAGCCCGTTGCCGACGGTTGGGGGTTAAATCCCGCCGGTGCGCCGGAAGTGCGCCTGCCGCCCGCGTCGCGACCGAGCACCGATCCGGCGTTATAAACGCGATGCGCCGCCTTCTACCAGGTGCGGCGAATCCGGTTGCGATGCTGGACGTCGCTGGGCAGGTGCTTCTGCATGGCTTCGAGGCGCGCCTCCAGTAGTTTGGTGGCTTGCTCGAAGGTGCTGCGATTGAGCTTGGGCAGCTCGCTTTGACGGGCGATCATCCGCGCAAACAGCTCGATGTGATGCTTGCGTTGCTGGCTGTCGGACGATAAAAAAATACCCAGACCGGCCTGATCGAGTGTTTCGAGCACTTTCAGGCGGCGCTCAACGCGGCGCAGGTAACGGCTTTGCGGATCCTGGGTGGTGCTGGGTGTCGGGTCCGGCATGGCTGGCCTCCTTGGCGGCAGTGGTCGGGAGTGGCAGGCGTTTGTCTGGCGCTTGCCGATATCCTCAAAAGTTAGCACAAGCGCCGGACCGTCATGCTAGTCGAGCGCTGCCCGGCCGGCTGCGGGTGCTGATCGGGAGGCGTGCTCAGGCCACGCCTGCAGTCAGCAGCTTGCCCGGTGCGTCGGCCGATGGCCGGCCAATGAGGTAACCCTGGGCGTACTCGATGCCGATTTCGTCGAGCAGGGCCAGGATTTCGGCGTTCTCGACAAATTCGGCGATGACCTCGATGTCCAGTTGCCGGGCCAGCGCCGTAATGCTGCGCACAAAGACCTGATCGCGATCGTTGTTGAGCATGTTGGCGACGAAATCGCCTTCGATCTTGAGGAAGTCGAAGCTGAAGTTGCGCAGGTAGTGGAAGGACGAGAAGCCGGAGCCGAAGTCGTCGATCGCCAGCTTGAAGCCTTCGGCGCGTAGTTCGGCCAGGAAGCGCTGCATCAACGCCAGGTTCTTGACTGTGTCGCGCTCGGTGATTTCGAACACGATGCGCGATGGCGGGAAGCCGGAGGCTGCCACGATGTTGCGCAAGGTGGTGGTGAACTCCGAGAGCACCAAGGCCCGTGGCGAGAGATTGAAGAACAGGTAGCCGTCGTAGTCGGTCTCTTTCACTCTGGCCAGCGCGGCCTCGATCACGATGGCGTCGAGGCGGTGGATGACCCCGACTTTTTCGGCAATTTCGATGAACTGGTCGGCGCGGATGATTTCGCCATTGATTTCGATGCGCGAGAGCACCTCCACCGCTGCGATGCGCTTGTTGCCAACGCCCATGATCGGCTGGAAGTAGGGCGTGATGCGTTTTTCTTCTACCGCCGACAACACGGCCACGCCCATTTCGGACAAGTCGCGGAACACCGCCATGACATCGGCGTTGGTGGGCAGGCGGACACGCTCTTTGCCCTCGGCCTTGGCGCGATACATCATGGTGTCGGCAAACAGGAACAAGTCCTTGGCGTCGGCAGCGTGGTCGGGGAAAACCGCCACGCCGATCGAGGCCGATGCGTGCGCCCGCTCGCCATTCTTGGTCGTTATCGACACGCCGCGCGCCACTTCGAGCACGCGCTGCGCCACCGTGTAGCCTTGCTCCATGTCGGCCTCGGGCAACACCATCACGAACTCGTCGCCACCGTAGCGAGCGAAGATGTCGCCTGGTCGCAGGGCCGCGCCGACACTGCTGGCGAACTGTTGCAAAAAGTGATCGCCGCTGGCGTGACCGTAGTGATCATTGATGAGCTTGAAGTTGTCCAGATCGAGCAGCAGCAAGGTGAAGGGCACCGAATGACGCTGACTGCGGCCGATTTCGTAGCCGAGCAGTTCCCAGAACACCCGCTGGTTGTACAGGCTGGTGAGCGGGTCGCGGGTGGCGTAGTACTCCAGGTCGCGGGTGTATTTGTGGATCGCCTTGATCGAGCCGACCACGTTGAGCAGCGTCGACAGAATGCTCTCCAGCACCAGCATGTGGGTCTGGTCGGTGAGGGTTTCGGTATGCACGCCGATGCCGACGATGCCGCCGATTTTGGGTTGTTCGACAAACAGGGACTTCACCTTGAGTGCCAGCTCGGTGGTGTCGATATCGTCGGTGAGCGGCTGCGTGCTGTCGTGATGATGGCGTAGCGTCACCTCGGCCGGGCCCGACAGGCGCGGATGGGTCTGGACGGCTTCCGAAATCTGCGCTTCGATCTTGGCCCGCAGGGCGGCGGTGGGCTGACCGTGCCAGAACACCTCGACGTCAAAGGCCTCGTCGTCGATCTGGAACACCGAGAACAGCACGTGCACCTCGATCATCGCGTTGATGTCGCGCAGCAATTGGGTGACGTACTCGCGCCAGTCGCGAATCACGTCGGAGGTGATGACGAATTTCTCGAGCAGGCCGATTTCGAACAGCAGGATGTCCTTGTCGACTGCAATCGAACGCAGGCGCATGGCCAGGGT
>JBFIJC010000184.1:0-7466 GCA_041600915.1 Nitrogeniibacter sp. | reverse complement strand
TGCGCCATGGCCTTGAACGAGGTCACGGTCAGGGTCACCGGGCGGGTCACGCCCTTGAGGGTCAGATTGCCTTCGATGGTGGCGGGCACATCGCCGTTGAAGACGACCTTGGTGGACTTGAAGGTGGCCGTCGGGTGGTTGGCGGTGTCGAGGAAGTCGGCGCCCTGGATGTGGCCGTCAAAGGTGTCGTAGCCGGTATCCACCGAGGTGGTGTCGATGGTCATGTCGACCGAGGCCGTGCGGGCGGCGGCGTCGAGCGTCACCGTGCCGGTGGTCTTGTTGAAGCGCGAGATCTGCTTCGACAGACCGAAATGGCTGTACGAGAAGCGCGGGTAGGTGTGGGTGCCTTCGACCGTGTATGTCACCGATTCGGCCAGGACCGGGGTGGCGATGAGGGTGGCGAGTGCGGCGGTGATGAGCGTTTTTTTCATGAATGAACTCCGTGTTTCGGGTTGGGGTTTGGGGTGGGTTTATTGCGCAAGCGGTTTGGCGACGAGATGGAAAACCACCTCGACCTCGTTGGCCACGATGTCGAAGGCCGACCAGTCGCCCTCGCCGATGGCGAAGTCGCCACGACGCAGGGGCAGTGCGCCCTTGAAGGTCGCGGTCGGGGTGCCCGGTGTGTAGGTGACCGGAAAGCTCACCGGGCGGGTCTTGCCCTTGATGCTGAGTTCGCCAGCCACTTCAAAGCGGTTGTTGCCCAGCGGCTTGACGGTGCTCGAGACAAAGCGCGCCACAGGGTGGGTGGCGGTGTCGAACCAGGTCTTGGCCTTGACTTCGTCGTTGCCCTCGGGCGAGCCGGTGTCGATGCCGGCGAGCGGCACTTCGAAGCGGGTTGAGGCGGCTTCGGGGCGGGCCGGGTCGAAGCGCAGCGCGGCCGAAAACTGCTTGAACTCGCCGTCGAGCGAGACGCCCATCTGGCTGTAGCGGAAGCCGAGCTTGCTCGCGGCGGTGTCCAGCGTGCCGTATTCGACGGCCTGTGCCGCGCTGGCAGCGCCCAGCGTAAGAATCGTGGCCAGCGCCAGTCGGGGGAAAACGGGGTGCATCATCAAGTGTCTCCTTCGGTCGTGCCGAGTCAGGATTTCTGGAAGCGGGGCAGCATGCCGGTGAGCACGGTGTCCCGGTCGATAAAGTGGTGCTTGAGCGCGGCGGCCGAGTGCATACCGACCAGGCCGAGCAGGGTGTAGTTCAAGTATTCGTGCACCGACTTGAGGGTGTCGCCCAGCGCGGCGTCCTTGGCCAGCAGGTCGGGCAGCGGCACGAGGCCAAACCACACGGTCTGGAAGCCCTTGGCTGAGCTCATCAGCCAGCCGCTGACCGGAATGGCGATCATCAGGCCGTAGAGCAACCAGTGCGCGGCGTCGGCGGCGCGGCGTTGAACCGGTGACATGCTGTCGGGCAGGGCCGGTGCGGGGTGAGTGAGCCGCCAGCCGAGCCGGAACACGATCAGCGCGAACAGCGTGACGCCGGCCCATTTGTGCCACGAGTAGAGCTTGAGCTTGGTCGGCGACAGCGACAGATCGGTCATGTAAAGACCGAGGCTGAAGCTGGCGAGTATCCCGAAGGCAATGAGCCAGTGCAGGGCGATGGCGGTGGGTGTGTAACGTGCTTTCATGGTCGTCCGTCGGCGCTCAGGCCGCGTGTGCAAGAGAGAGGGTGGGGTCGGCAAACACGAAGCTGTCCATGCTCAGTTCGCCGGCGAGCACGCCGCCATCGAGCCGGCGGCTGTGCAACCATTCGCAGCCGGCAGCGCCGATGGCGAAAAACAGGGGCAGAAGATGCTCGTCAGTGGGGTGGGCACGCAGCGCGTGGGGCGCCCGGCTGCGGTAGTTGAGCAAGGCGTCGAGATCGCCCGCGTGCAGCTGAGTCCACACCCAGTCGGCAAACTCGGTGGCGTAAGGCGCCGCTTGTGTGTCTTCGAAGTAGTCGCGCAAATTGTGGGTCAGGCTGCCCGAGCCGATCATCAGCACGCCGGCTTCGCGCAGGGGTGCCAGTGCCTGGCCCAATTCGAGCAGCGCCAGCGGCGAGGGCGCGCTCGGCTGTGAGACCTGGATCAGCGGAATGTCTGCCTCTGGATACAAGTGCATCATCGGCACCCAGGCGCCGTGGTCGCGTCCGCGATCGTCGTTGCGTCGGGCCTTCAGTCCATGGTGGGTGAGCGCGGCGACGACCATTTCGGCCACATCGGCCGCGCCCGGCGCCGGGTAGTCCAGCGAATACAGCGCACGGGGAAAGCCGCCAAAATCGTGAATGGTTTCGCCCGTGGTGCCGGCAGAGACTTCAAGCGAGGGGCTCATCCAGTGCGGCGACACGACAAGCACCGCCCGCGGTCGGGGCAGCGTCTTGCCGAGCGCGGTCAGCGCCGGGCCGAGGCGGCCGGGTTCGACCGCGAACATTGGCGAACCGTGCGAGATGAAGAGGCTGGGCAGAGACATCCTTGATTCCTTGATGGCACACCACGCGTAAATGCGAAGCTTGAGCGCATCTTATTGTTTGCCATGACTTTGATAAACAGCGCCCTTATTGATTGATTGTCAATAAATAAGAGACAATCTGCACATGGATAGATTCCGCGAAATGCAGTGTTTTGTTGCCGTGATCGAAGCCGGCAGTTTTGTCGCCGCGGCCGATCAGCTGCGCCTGTCGAAGGCGGCGGTGTCGCGCAGCGTGATCGACCTGGAGACCCGGCTCGGCGCGCGCCTGCTCCAGCGCACCACCCGACGCCTGTCGATTACCGAGGCGGGGCGTGCCTACTACGGCCGCTGCAAACAGATTCTCGACGAGCTCGAAGAGGCCGAGAGTGCGGTGGGCGAGGTCACCGGCCACCCGGTGGGTAGCTTGCGCATCAACGCGCCGCTGTCCTTCGGCGTGCTGCATCTGGCGCCGCTGTGGGGGCCGTTCATGGCGCGCTACCCCGATGTGTCGCTGGAGGTGGATCTGGCCGACCGGCTGATCGACGTGGTCGAAGAGGGCTACGACGCGGTGATCCGCATCAGCCGCATGCAGGACTCCACCCTGGTGCATCGGCGCCTGGCCTCAACGCGGGTCATGGTCACCGCCACGCCCGAGTATCTGGCGACGCACGGCACGCCCCGGCAGGTCGCCGATCTGGCCGCGCACGCGGTGATCGCATACAGCTACTCGCCCGCCGGTGACACCTGGCGCTTCGATACGCCCGACGGTCCGCAAGAGGTGCAAACCTCGCCGCGCATGCGCACCAACAACGGCGACACCTGCCGGGCGGTGGCGTTGGCGCATCAGGGCATCGTGCTGCAGCCGGACTTTCTGATCGGCGATGATCTGGCCGAAGGCCGACTGGTCGAAGTACTGCCCGACTGTCGATTGCCCGAGATCGGCGTGTATGTGGTCTACCCCTCGCGCCGGCATTTGTCGGTGAAAGTGCGGGTGCTGGTCGACTTTCTCGCCGAGGCCTTTGCCCAGCCGCCCTGGCACCGACCGACCGAGGGCTGACTTGGCTCGGTGGGGCCGATGATCCTGAAGACGGCAGTTGGACGCGCCCGAGTGTGCGGCTGGCGGGTTGTCTGGCAAGGCGCGAGGAGGACGCAGGAGCGGCCCCTGCCAGGACGAGAAACGCGGGCAGGCGGCCCGCCAGCTGTGCAATCGGGCGTGTAGCGCGTTCACCTATTGGGTGAAGCTTGCCGAAGGCCAAATTGTCAGTATCTACAATAACTTGCCAACACCAACGAGCGGTCAACTGGCGTTTTCAGGATGATAGAATTGGCGCCCCGTATTGATGTTGCGCCCATGTCTGTTTCGTCCTCCCCCGCCGCGCTGCCCCCCCGCCGTCTGGCCATCGCGCCCATGCTCGACTGGACCGACCGTTTCTACCGCTACTTTGCGCGGCAGATCACGCGTCGTACCTGGCTGTATACCGAGATGGTCACCACTGGCGCGTTGATTCACGGCGATGCCAGCCGCTTTCTGCGTTTTGACGAGCGCGAGCATCCGCTGGCGCTGCAGCTCGGTGGCAGCGATCCGGCAGACCTTGCGCGCTGTGCCCGTCTGGCCACCGAGTGGGGCTACGACGAGATCAACCTCAACGTGGGCTGTCCGTCCGAGCGGGTGCAGTCGGGCGCTTTCGGCGCCTGCCTGATGGCCGAACCACAGCTGGTGGCCGATTGCCTCAAAGCCATGCAGGATGTGACCGACCGCGCCGTCACGGTCAAACACCGCATCGGCATCGACAGCGTCGAGGACTACAGCTACCTGCGCGATTTCGTCGGCCAGGTGCATGCGGCCAGCGGCTGCACGGTGTTTATCGTGCATGCGCGTAATGCGATCCTCAAAGGTCTGTCGCCTAAAGAGAACCGCGACATCCCGCCGCTCAAGTACGACTATGTGCACCAGCTCAAGCGCGACTTCCCGGCGCTGGAGATCCTCATCAACGGCGGCTTCACCGACTGGGATGCGATTGCCGCGCAGTGGCCGGCGGTCGATGGCGTGATGGTCGGCCGCGAGGCCTATCACAACCCCTGGCTGCTGGCCGAAGCCGACGCGCGCGGCTGGGGCGACACGCAGACCGCGCCGTCGCGGCTTGAGGTGGTCGACGCGATGGTCAGCTTCATGGCCGCGCAGATTGCCGAGGGCGTGCCGCTCAAAACCATGACGCGCCATGTGCTCGGTCTGTATCACGGCATGCCGGGCGCGCGGCAATGGCGACGCATGCTGTCTGACCCCAATCTGCTGCGCGCCAACGATCCGCGCCTGCTGATCGACGCGGCCAATGCGGTGGAGCAGCGCCGCGCCGCCTGAGCGGCATTGACACGGCATATTCCAATCGCATCGCTGGCCCGCTACACTCGGGCCCCATGTCACTCGCTCTCGTTCATACCCGTGCCCTCGATGGCATGGACGCCCCGCCCGTCGTGGTCGAAGTTCACCTCGCCAACGGCCTGCCCGCTTTCAATCTGGTCGGCCTGCCCGATACCGAAGTGCGCGAAGCCCGCGAGCGGGTGCGCGCCGCCCTGCAGACCGGCAACTTCGAGTTCCCGCAGCGGCGTATTACCGTCAATCTGGCGCCGGCCGACCTGCCCAAGGAAGGCGGCCGTTTCGACCTGCCGATCGCGGTCGGTATTCTCGCCGCCTCGGGGCAGCTGAACGCCAAGACCCTGGCCCACCATGAATTTGCCGGCGAGTTGTCGCTGTCCGGCGAGTTGCGGCCGATTCGCGGCGCGCTGGCCATGGCGCTGCAAACCCGCGCCGTCGGCCGCACGCTGATTCTGCCCACCGCCAGCGCGCAGGAAGCCGGCCGGGTGCGCGATGTCTGCGTTCGCCCGGCCGACAGCCTGCTCGCGGTGTGTGCGCACCTCAATGGCCAGACGCTGCTGCCCGACGCCCCGCCGCCGCTCGACCCGGCGCCGCCGCAGGCCATGCCCGACCTCGCCGACGTCAAAGGCCAGCTCGAAGCGCGACGCGCGCTGGAGGTGGCGGCGGCGGGATCTCATTCATTATTGATGTACGGCCCGCCGGGCACCGGCAAGTCCATGCTCGCTCAGCGTCTGGCCGGCATTTTGCCGCCGCTCGATGAGGCGGCCGCGCTTGAATCGGCGGCGGTGCAGTCGCTGGCCGGCCGCTTCGATCCGGCCACCTGGGGGCGCCGGGCGTTTCGGGCGCCGCATCACTCCGCGTCCGCGCCGGCGATTGTTGGCGGCGGGGCGATTCCGGGGCCGGGCGAAATCAGTCTGGCGCATCACGGCGTGTTGTTTCTCGACGAGCTGCCGGAGTTCGACCGCCGTGTGCTCGAAGCCCTGCGCGAGCCGCTCGAAAGCGGGCATGTCGAGGTGGCGCGGGCGCGGCGTCGGGCGCGGTTCCCGGCACGCTTTCAGTTGGTGGCGGCGATGAACCCCTGCCCCTGTGGTTATCTGGGTGACGCACGGGGGCGTTGCCGCTGCACGCCGGATCAGGTCGCGCGCTATCGCGGCAAGCTCTCCGGCCCCTTGCTCGATCGCATCGACCTGACCCTGGAAGTCGGCAGCCTGAATGCCGTCGAACTCGAACGCGCGGTGCCCGGCGAGGACAGCGCCACCGTGCTTGCCCGGGTGCTCGCTGCGCGGCAACGTCAGCAGGCGCGCCAAGGCGACAACAACGCGGCGCTCGATGCCGCCGCCGTGGTGCGCCATTGCCGGCCGGATGATCGCGGGCGAAAAGTGCTGGCACGCGCGGTCGAGTCGCTCGGCCTGTCGGCCCGCAGCCACGACCGCATCCTGCGCGTGGCGCGGACGATTGCCGACCTGGCAGGCGCCGACGGCGTGGCCGCCGCGCATGTGGCCGAAGCCATTCAGTACCGGCGCGGGCTCGGCGCCTCCGCACGATAAGCAGTACACTGGGACGCTTCGCGATCGCGCCATTGGCCGGTCGCCGTTTTCTTTAGCGACCCCGAATGCACCGCTCCTACACGCAACTGGCCATCATCCTGGCGGCGCTGGCCGCGATCGGCCCGTTCTCGATCGATACCTATCTGCCTGCCTTCCACGCCATGGAAGTCGACCTGGGCACGACGCGCTACGCCGTGCAGCAGACGCTCACGCTGTACATGGTGATGTTTGCCGTGATGGTCTTGTGGCATGGCGCGCTGTCTGACGGTTTCGGCCGACGCCGGGTGCTGGTGGTGGCGATGGCCATGTTCACGCTGGCCTCGGTGTTGTGCACTGTGGCGCCGAGCATCGAGTGGATCTGGGTCGGCCGCGCCTTGCAAGGCATGAGCGCCGGCGCCGGCATGGTGATCGGCCGCGCCATTGTGCGCGATGTGCTCGATGGCCCGGACGCGCAGCGCCTGATGTCGCATGTGGTGATGATGTTTGCGGTGGCGCCGGCGGTGGCGCCCATCATCGGTGGCTGGATTTTGCTGATCACCGACTGGCGGGCGATCTTCGCTTTTCTCGCGCTGTACGGGCTGGTGA
Source organism: Nitrogeniibacter sp. (assembly GCA_041600915.1). Lineage (GTDB taxonomy): Bacteria > Pseudomonadota > Gammaproteobacteria > Burkholderiales > Rhodocyclaceae > Nitrogeniibacter. Next base: position 546 of record JBFIJC010000184.1, on the reverse strand, counting down.
TGACTGTGGTCTGCCATTGGGCCTTGCCCGAAACCCTGCCCCCGGAAAAGCGCCAGCCGCTCCATCTGGGCGATCTGGCGCGGGCCTATGGCCAGGTGCTGCGCAAGCCGGCCTTCTTGCTGCTGACCGGCGCGCTGGCGCTGAACTTCAACGGCTTCTTCATCTACGTGCTGTCGGCGCCGACCTTTCTGGTCGACCACCTCGGCCGCTCGCCGCAAGCCTTTGCCTGGCTGTTCGTACCGGCGATGGGCGGCTTGCTGGTCGGCTCCTGGCTCTCCGGCCGGGTCGCCGGGCGCTGGTCGCCCGGGCGCAGCGTGGCCGCCGGTTATGCGGTGATGATTCTCGCGGCCTTGGCCAACGTCGTGGTGTCGACGGCGATGACGCCCGGCTTGCCGCAGTCGGTCGCGCCGATCGCGCTCTACACCCTGGGCATGTCGCTGACCATGCCGAACCTGACCCTGATGGCGCTCGATCTGTTTCCGCTGCGCCGGGGTCTGGCCTCAAGCTGCCAGAGCTTCATGCAGATGGCGGTCAATGCGCTGACCG
>JBFIJC010000183.1:0-7485 GCA_041600915.1 Nitrogeniibacter sp. | reverse complement strand
TCAAACATGGCTGGGGATTCCGGGCGGTGGGAGATCGGTCTTGTCGCGCGAGTTGCACAGGTCGCGCACCAGGCAGCGATCGCAAGCGGGTTTGCGGGCGGTGCATACATAGCGCCCGTGCAATATCAACCAGTGGTGCGCGTCGAGCAAGTAGGGTTTGGGCACGCGTCTGAGCAGGGCGGCCTCGACGGCATCGACATCCTTGCCGGCAGCCAGACCGGTGCGGTTGGCGAGTCGAAAGATGTGCGTGTCGACGGCCATGGTCGGCTGACGAAAAATCGTGTTCAGCACCACATTGGCAGTTTTTCGGCCGACGCCGGGCAGAGCGGTGAGCGCATCGCGATCGGCGGGCACCTCGCCGCCATGGCGCTCCAGCAGCAAGTAAGACAGCGCGATGACGTTCTTGGCCTTGTTGCGGAACAGGCCGATGGTCTTGATGTGTTCGGTCACGCCGGCTTCGCCGAGAGTGATCATCGCCTCCGGCGTGGGCGCCTCGGCAAACAACTTGCGTGTGGCGATGTTCACGCCTTTGTCGGTGGCCTGGGCCGACAGCACGACGGCCACCAGCAGCTGATAGGGCGACGCGTATTCGAGCTCGGTTTCCGGTGTCGGGTTGGCCGCCTGGAATCGCGCGAACATCTCGGCGATGGCGGCCTTGCTCATCGGGCGGGGCATGCCGGTGTCAGTGCTCCGGCACGGCGTCGGCCGGCGCCTGCGGTGTGGCCGGTGCGGCGTGCTTGCGCGCAGTGGCGCGGCTGTTGATCCAGTTGAAAGCGGCGATCAGGCAGCCGAGCGCAAAGAAGGCACCGGGTGGCAGGATGGCGATCAGGAAGCCGGGGTAGTCCGCACCCAGCACCTGGATGGCTGTTGCGCCCTCTATGATCAAATCGATGCCGCCCAGCAGCGTGCCGGCGCCGATCAGTTCGCGCATGGAACCCAGCACGGCCAGCACCAGCAACAGGCCGACGCCCTGGGCGATGCCGTCGAAGGTCGACACCAGTGGATCATTCTTGGCGGCGAAGGCTTCGATGCGCGCGAGCACGATGCAGTTGGTGACGATCAGCGGAATGAAGATGCCGAGCACCAGATACAGCTCGTGCATATAGGCGTTGAAGAGCAGATCGACCACGGTCACCAGCGAGGCGATGATCAGGATGAACACCGGAATGCGGATCTCGTAGGGGATGAAGTTGCGCAGCGTCGCGACCGACAGATTGGCCAGCGCCATCACCAGAATGGTGGCCACGCCGAGACTGACGGCGTTGACCATGGTCGTGCTCACCGCGAGGATGGGGCACAGGCCGAGCAGTTGAACGATGCCGGGGTTCTGCTTCCAGAGCCCGTTGATCCAGGTGTCTTTGCTGAAGGCGCTCATGGCTTCGCTCCTGCATTGGCGGCGGAAATCTGCTCTCCGGTTTTTGCGTCGAACAGGCGGTGCTGGTTAGCGTCGGCGTAGGCCAGCGCGCGGGCGGTGGCGGCAACCACGGCACGGGCGCTGATGGTGGCGCCGGCACGGGCGTCAAAATCGCCGCCGTCCTTGCGCACTTTCCAGCCGCCGGCTTCGGCACCGTCCAGGCCCTTGCCGACGAACTGACCGATCCATGGCGTGGTCTTGTTCTGATCCTTGCGGGGGTCGATATAGTCGCCCAGGCCCGGGGTTTCTTTGTGGGCGGTGGCGCGCACGCCGGTCAGGCGGCCGTCTGCGCCGACCGCGACCAGCAGATCAATCCCGCCGCCGTAACCATCGAGCGCACGGGCTTCAACGATGAGGGCGACCGGTTCGCCGTTTTTGCGAGCGCGGTAGATCAGGCTGCCTTCATCGACGCCAAGCGCGGTGGGCGCGTGCACCGTGATGGTGTCGTCGAGCAAGGCGTTGTCGTAGCGCTCAGGCGCGAGTACCTCGGCGATCAGCTTGCGCTTGACCTCGGCCACGGCGGCGTCGATATCGGGCTTGGTGTAACGATAGGTGAGCGCCATCGCGGCGGTGAACAGCGAGGCGAAGAGCGTCAGGATCAGCGCGGTGCGGATCGACGTTCGGGTGGCGGTGTATTCGGTGCTCACGCGCTCAGTCTCCCTTGTGGCCGAACACGCGCGGCTGCGTCTTCATGTCGATCAGTGGCACGCACAGATTCATCAGCAGCACGGCGAAAGCGATGCCGTCCGGGTAGGCGCCGAAGTTGCGGATCAGGTAGGTGATCAGTGCAATGCTGGCGGCGAAAATCAGCTTGCCGCGCGGCGTGGTGGCACCCGACACCGGGTCGGTCACGATAAAGAAAGCCGCCAACAGCGTGCCCCCGCTCGCCAGATGAAACAGCGGCGAGGCGTAATGTGCCGGGTTGGCGATCCAGAACAGGCCGGACATGAGGACCATTCCTGCGAGGAAAGCAGTGGGCAGGTGCCAGGTGATGACACGGCGCTGGATCAGGAACAGACCGCCGGCGAGGTAACCCAGGCCGATCCACTCCCAACCGCGCCCGCCGAGGATGCCGAAGGCTTCTCTGGCCAGAATGCCGTTTACATCGGTGCCGGAGCGCAGGCCGGTGCGCAGCGCATCGAGTGGCGTGGCACCGGTGATCGCGTCCAGACTCGCGCCGCCGATGAGTTGCAAATGGGTGGAGAGGTCCATCCAGCCTGCCGCCGGCCATTGCGACATGGCCGAGGGGTAGGCGACGATCATCAGGCAGTAGGCCGCCATGGCCGGGTTGAACGGGTTTTGTCCGAGGCCGCCGTAGAGCTGCTTGACCGCGACGATCGACAGCACCGTGGCGAGGATCAGGATCCACGCCGGCAGGATGGTCGGAAAGGTGAGGGCGATCAGCCAGGCGGTGACCACGGCAGACAAGTCGCTTACATACAGCCCGACGGGCTTCTTGCGAAGCTTCAGGACAGCCGCCTCGGCGCCGACGGCGCTGACGGTCGCGATGATGAGGTTGACGACAATGCCGGGGCCGAATTGCCAGACATAGAGCGCAACGGCGGGGAGCAGCGCGATCAGCACCGTGAACATCACCTGCTGCACGCTGGTGGGTTTGCGGACGAAGGGTGAAGTCAGCATCAGTTCGATTCCGGCGCGTCGGCGGCAGTATCTGTGGCCGCCTTGGCGGCACGGCGTTCGTCGGCCTCGGCGACCTGAGCGGCCTGGGCGGGCGTCAGCGCATCGGTGTTTTTGGGTTCGGCAGCGGCTTTTTGCGCCTTGGCGCGTTCGAGCGCGGCAGCAATGAGCGCGCGCTTGGCGTCATCCGGGCTGGCCGGGGCATCTGCGGCGGCCGGTGCCGGGGCATCCGCCGACGTGGCGGCAAGTTTGGCTTTGGTGGCGGCTGCTTTGGCGGCGAGCTTCTCGGCCTTTTCGCGCTTCTCGCGGGCTTGACGTTCGTTGCGGAACTCGAAGCGTTCGCGTGCGGCATCGGCAGCCGATTTTTCGCGTTCGCGCGCCCAGATTTCGCCTTTGGCAAAACGGTAGTAATCCACCAGACGGATCTGCGAGGGGCACACGTAAGAGCAGCAGCCGCACTCGATGCAGTCGAAGAGGTGGTATTCCTGCGCCTTGCCGAAATTGCGGGCGCGCGAGAACCAGTACAGCTCGAAGGGCTGCAGCTCTGCCGGGCAGACCGCAGCGCAGGCGCCGCAGCGGATGCAGTTCATTTCGGGCGGCGGCGGCGGGAAGAGCGCGGGCGAGGTGGCGATCAGGCAGTTGGTGGCCTTGGTGGCCGGCACATCGAGCCGGGGCAGCTCGAAGCCCATCATCGGGCCGCCCATCAGGATGCGTCCGGTGTCGGCCTTGGGTTGGCCCAGGGCCAGCAAGGCCTCGACCGGGGTGCCGATCAGGACTTCGAAATTGCCGGGTTTTTCGACGTTGCCAGTGACCGTCATGACGCGCGAGACCAGCGGTTCGCCATGATTGATGGCGCGGTTCACCGCGTAGGCGGTGCCGACGTTGAAGCACTGCACGCCGAAGTCGCCGCCCAGTTTGCCGTGCGGGATCTCGACGCCGGTGAGCACGCGGATCAGTTGCTTTTCGCCGCCAGCCGGGTAGAGCGAGGGCACCGGAATGACGGTGATGTCGCCGCTCAGGCCATGGATGGCGGTGCGCAGCGCTTCGATGGCCTGGGGTTTGTTGTCTTCGACGCCGAAGACGATTTCGCGTGCGCCGGTGAGGTGCTTGAGGATCAGCGCGCCGGCGACGATGCCGTCGGCGCGTTCGCGCATGAGGCGGTCGTCACAGGTGATCCACGGTTCGCATTCGGCGCCGTTGAGGATCAGGGTTTCGATGCCGCCGTCGACGCCGGCCTTGATGTGGCTGGGGAAGGTTGCGCCGCCCAGGCCGACGATGCCGTGATCGCGCAGCCAGGCGAGGGCTTCTTTGGGGCTGGTCGATTGGTAGTCGAGGGTGGGCCGCTCGACCCAGCGCTCGTCGCCGTCGGGCTCGATGACCACGCAGCGGGTCTGCAAGCCGGAGGGGTGCGCCATGGCATGGGGCGTGATCTCGACGACGGTGCCCGACGTGGGCGCATGCACGGCGGTGCTCAGCGGGCTGTCGGGCAAACCGATGCGCTCGCCTTTGAGCACTTTCTGGCCGGGTACGACGATGCATTCGGCCGTGGCCCGCGGACTTTGGCGCAGGGGCACGATCAATTGCTTGGGCAGTGGCGCGATCTGGATAGGCGCGCCGGCCGAGGCGTTTTTGTGGGTCTCGGGTTTGATACCGCCTTTAAAACGGAACAGACCGGCGATCATGCGACATCCTTGATCTGGATGACCGGGTACTTCCATTTCCAGGTCTTCACGTTTTCTTTCAGCGGCTCCATGGTGATGCAGTCCACCGGACAGGGGGCGATGCACAACTCGCAGCCGGTGCATTCGGCCTCGACAATGACGTGCATCTGCTTGGCCGCGCCAACGATGGCGTCCACCGGACAGGCCTGGATGCACAGCGTGCAACCGATGCAGGTCTCTTCGTCGATGATGGCCACAGACTTCGGCTTTTCAACGCCGTGTTCTTCGTCCAGCGGCTTGAACTCGCGTCCGAGCAGGTCGGCCAGATGGCGAATGCCTTCTTCACCGCCCGGCGGGCACTGGTTGATGTCGGCCTCGCCGTTGGCGATGGCTTCGGCGTAGGGCCGACAGCCGGGAAAGCCGCACTGGCCGCACTGGGTCTGCGGCAGGATGGCGTCGATGTTGTCGACCAGCGGATCGCCTTCGACCTTGAAGAAGATGGCGGCGAAGCCGAGCGCCGCGCCGAGCACCAGCGCGATGCCGGTCATGACGAGGATGGCGGTCAGCATGGCAGGGCGTGTTGGGGCACGGGCAAGGGGGTGGCTGCGGTCACTGGAAGCGGTCCAGGCCGGCAAAGCCCATGAAGGCGAGGCTCATCAGGCCGGCGGTAATCATGGCAATGGCAGTGCCCTTGAAGGGGCGGGGTACGTCGGCGCCGTCGAGTCGTTCGCGGATGCCGGCGAAGAGCACCAGCGCCAGCGTGAAGCCGACCGAGCTGCCGAAACCGAAGAGCAGCGATTCGAACAGATCGTGGCGCAGGCCGACATTGAGCAGCGGCACGCCGAGCACCGCACAGTTGGTGGTGATCAGCGGCAGGTAGATGCCGAGCACCTGATGCAGCAGCGGGCTGGTTTTGTGGATGACCAGTTCGGTGAGCTGAACGATGGCGGCAATGACGACGATGAAGGACAGGGTACGCAGGTACACCAGATCGTTGGGCACCAGCAGATAGTGGTCGATCAGCCAGCTGGTGCCGCTGCCGAGCGTGAGCACAAAGGTGGTGGCCGCGCCCATGCCGATGGCCGTCTCGAGCTTCTTGGAGACGCCCATGAAGGGGCACAGGCCAAGGATGCGCACCAGCACCACGTTGTTGACCAGTACTGCACCAAGAATCACGAAGAGATAGCTGCTCATGCCACGCCGTTATTGTTTAACCGGGCGATTATCCCCTGAGGGGCGGTGCTGCTCAACCCTGCTGCGGTTATAGGTATATGCATTCCGACCGTTTCAGTAGTGACGATCGGTTGCCGCGACGCAATCGCGGATCAGGCGGGGGCCGTGGTAGATCAGGCCGCTGTAGATTTGCACCAATGCGGCGCCGGCTTCGATTTTTTCCCGCGCGTGCTCGCCTTTTACGATGCCGCCCGCACCAATGATGGGCAATTCGCCGGCGAGTTTGGCCGACAGCGCGCGGATGACACGGGTGCTGGCCTCGCGCACCGGCCCGCCGGACAGGCCGCCGGCCTCGTCGCCATGGCGCAAGCCCTGGACGGCGTCGCGGGCGATGGTGGTGTTGGTGGCGATGACCGCCTCGAAGCGGTGCTTGCGCACGGCGTCGGCAATTTGGGTGATCTGCTCGTCGTCGAGGTCGGGCGCGATCTTGAGCGCCAGGGGCACATGCTTGCCGTGCTGGTCGGCGAGGCGCTCCTGCGCGGCCTTGAGCGGTCCGAGCAGGGCGTCGAGTTCGGTGGCGCCTTGCAGGGCGCGCAGGTTCTTGGTGTTCGGCGAGGAGATGTTGACCGTGACGTAGCTGGCCAGCGAATACACTTTTTCGAGGCAGGCGAGGTAGTCGTCGACCGCGCGCTCGATCGGAGTGTCGGCATTCTTGCCGATGTTGATGCCCAGCACGCCGCGGTATTTGGCGGCCTTGACGTTGGCGACCAGCGCATCGACGCCATGGTTGTTGAAACCCATGCGGTTGATGATGCCCTCGACTTCCGGCAGGCGGAACAGGCGCGGCTTGGGGTTGCCCGGTTGGGGGCGCGGCGTGATGGTGCCGATCTCGATAAAACCAAAGCCGATGCGCGCCAGGCCGTCGATGGCCTCGCCGTTCTTGTCCAGGCCGGCGGCCAGGCCGACGCGGTTGGGAAAGGCAATGCCCATCACTTCAGTGGGGACGGCGGGCAGGGGCTCGGCAGGGGGCAGCAGCCGGCCGCCGAGACGCAGCGCGTTCATGCCGAGGCCGTGGGCCTTCTCGGCATCCATCGAGAAGAATACAGATCGGATCAGGTCGTAGAGCATCGGCGGATTTTACTCTACCGCCGCTGCGTTTTGTGCGCCGCGTCAGGCCAATGTGTGCATGTCCAGCGTCTGCCACTGCCCGCCAATGCGCCCCTCCAGCGGTTTGAAGTGCGCCTTGTAGGCCATTTTGCGGCTGTCGCGAATCCAGTAGCCGAGATAGAGATAGGGCAAATCCAGCGCGCGGCAGACCTCGATCTGCCACAGCACACCCCAGGTGCCATAGCTGGCGCCGGCCACATTGGGGTCGAAAAAGGTGTAGACGCTCGACAAGCCGTCGGTGAGGCGGTCAATGATGCACACCATGCGCAGCACGCCGGCGTCGCGGAACTCGATCAGGCGGGTGTCGACATGGCTTTGCAGCAGGAAATGCGCGTATTGCTCGCGGCTGTCCTGATCCATGCCGCCGCCGGCGTGGCGCTGTTCCTGGTAGCGCTTGTAGAGCGCGTAGTGTTCGTCATCAAAGCCCAGCGG
>JBFIJC010000182.1:0-7492 GCA_041600915.1 Nitrogeniibacter sp. | reverse complement strand
GCCCATGTCGCCAACCGTACGGATGTCGAGGCCAAGCGCGATGGACACTGCAGTCAGCGTAATGATGGTCACCAGCGGAGACGGCACCGCGCGGGTGATATACGGCAAGCCGTAGATGATGCCCAACCCCGCCGCCGTCATCGCATAGACATGCCAGGTGACGTCAATCAGCTCCGGCAACTGGGCCATGAAAATCAGGATCGCCAGGGCGTTGACGAAGCCGGTCACCACCGAGCGCGACACGAAGCGCATCAGCTGGCCCAGCCTCAGCCAGCCGGCAAAGATCTGCAGCACCCCGGTCAGCACCGTGGCCGCCAACAGATATTCGAGGCCATGCGACTTGACCAGCGTCACGATGACCAGGGCCATGGCACCGGTGGCGGCGGAAATCATGCCCGGCCGACCACCGAAGAAGGCGGTCAGCGTCGCGATCGAAAAGGAGGCATACAAACCCACCTTGGGGTCCACGCCCGCGATGATGGAAAAGGCAATCGCCTCGGGAATCAAGGCCAGTGCAACCACAAGACCTGCGAGCAGATCGTTGCGGACATTGGACAGCCAGTCCTGCTGGAGTGTGTGTAGCGACATAGTGACCGGTATGTCGACCGTGATGGCCGAGTGAAAAAAGAATCGGGAAGGCACGCCAGGGGCAGGGTGCACTCACGGCAACACCCCGGCGCACTCCGCGAGAGGAAGCAGCAAGCCGTTTAAACCGACGGCGTCAGACGCAAACCAGAGCAGTCTCGCGGCGCCAATCTGCACACATTGTGCCGGCTGCGTAGCGCGCCCCTGCGAGACAACGCGTGGCCTTCAGGGTGTGAGGCCATGCAGGGACGACCATAAAAAGACAGACATGGTCGCCAGATTGTGCATTGCAGCATTCACTCAAGTCAAGGACAACACAACATCCACCCAACCACGCAACAGACCCCGGACAAATCGCCTGGGCTTGACGGCGGGCTTTCACCGCGACCAGCCAGACGCTGACTGCTCGCTCTCTTAAGATCAAACGCCTGACGAACTGCTACATTCCAAAAACCTGTCGGAGGGGCGATTTCCGGTTGTCGGCCTGAGCTGCCGGCCAGCATCCGTCATATGAGGGGCGACAATGCAGCCTACACCTGCCGCCCAGCGCCTACTCGGCTTCCCTCCGTTATCTCGGCCTAGACGCTATCAGTTTGAAATCCATCATCCAAATGCAATACTCTCGATAAGCGAAATAAGTTTCCAAAGGCAACTTGCCTATGTTGCCCTTTGATGGATAGCAGATGACTAGTAGATGGTGGAAGTGCGACCTTCAAGTTGCGACACCGGCGTGGGATTTCAGAATGCCGGCGGACGAACATTACGATTTGTCGAACGTCGCTGATAGGCGCGCTTTCGCCGCACGCTACGTGACGCAGCTTGTCGACAAGGGCATCGAGGTCGTGGTTTTGGCCGACCACAATACCGGCGACTGGATCGACCTCATGGTGGAAGTAGGCGCGGAGAAGGGTGTTACTGTATTTCCCGGCTGCGAAATAACGACAGGCTCTGGCGCGGACGGCATGCACTTGGTCGTGATTGGGGACCGCAGCAAGACAAGCAGGGATTTTGACGTCCTCTTGGGCGGCGCGCTCGGCTTCCACGACCCCGCTTACCCTCGCTTCCACGCGCACGGCGGCCCAGGTTCCTCATCGAAGACCATAGGCCAAATCCTTGATGATCTACCTGACGACTACTTAGTCATCGCGCCACATGTGCTCACGGAGAACGGGATCGCGTCGAAGAAGACTGCGAACGGGGATATCCGCTGGCGGGCGCTCCATCACCCTCGTCTGGTAGCCGTTGATCCGGGCGATTGCGACGGAAGGAACGACGATTCGTTCAATTCGAAGTTCAGGAATAGGAGTCTGGACGACTTCCCGCGCCTTGCGGACCTCGCGTTTGTGGCGACGTCCGACGCGTATTCCCTCAACTCCCTCGGATCCCGCTTCTCGTGGATCCGGATGGAGGCTCCGACGCTTGAAGGGCTCCGCCAAGCGTTTCTTGATTACGAAGCGCGGATCATCTGCTCTTGGGACGGACGGTTGCGCGGATATCCAGATGGGAATCCGAACAACGTCCGGCATTCGTGGATCAGTTCCCTTGCCATCAAGGGGATGATAGGAAACTCGTTGGCGCCGCTTGCGATTCGTTTCCATCCCGCGCTCAACGTGGTTATCGGAGGGCGGGGCAGTGGGAAGTCCACCCTGGTGGCCGCAATACGGCAACTCTACTCGGGCACACAGACGTTACCGGAGAACGTAAGGGCCGAGGCGGAGTCGTTCGCCGATACCGTCTTCACGAACGCCATACTCTCCGCCGAGCACCACATTCCCAATTCGCAAGAACTCCAACGGGCCAATTGGTCGCTGCCTTCGGGGCAAGAGACAGAAACCTCCAACGGCGATTCCGTCCCGACGAGTTTCGGCGTCCGAGTTGTTAACCAGAAGGAACTCTTCGAACGCGTTTCGAGGGACCGGCACGATCCACTCGCGGCGTCGCGGAGCTTCCTTGCCTTCCTCGACGAGGGTCTAGGCCTTTTGAAGACAGAATCCCCGAAGGCAGAAAGCTGGTGGCGGCGTCTTCAAGACGCCGGACAGAATTGGATGATGATGACCGCGAATCTGCTGAGGATCGAGCGGGACGTCGCCCAGTTGCCGGCGGTTCGAGCGAAGATTCGGGAAATTGAGGCGCAGGTGGCCGCTCTCGATTCTCCCGAGGCCAAAAGCCGGAGGGAGACCAACGACGCCCGGATCTGGGAAAAGGCGTTTCTGACCGAGCGGGTAAACCTGTTAGAGAGCTTCCTCGGGAAGGTGAAGGGTGTGCTCGAACGTGAATCCCAGCAGCCGGAAGTCCCAGAAAGCGGCGATGAGTTCGCCAACCTGATTTCGTCATTGGACGCGATCGAGGCTTCGTTCGTGGAACGTGCTTCAGAGGCTCTCGGCCGAGCGGAGGCAGAGATCGCCGCTTGGCACGGTATCGCGGACGCGACGGAGTGGGCCGCGTCGGTCAAGGCGTCTGAAGAAGACAACGCCCGATATTTGTCGGAGCTCGCAGAGAAGGGAATCGACCCCGGCGCCTATAACCGCCTGAAGGAGCAACTCGCGTCGCAGTCGGTCGTCGAAAGGACGCTTTCGGCCCACGAGGCTAAGCTGCCCTCGGCCCGAGCGGAACGGGACGCTGCTTGGCGCGCGATCGAAGTACTTCTCGACAAAAGGCGCGCCGCCAGACGGGAGTTGCTGAGGAATGTTTCGGAAAGGAGCGGGCGGCTCCGCTTCAACCTGATCCCGTATGGTGACGCGATCGGATGGGCCGGCGCCGTGCGGGAACTGCTCAACCTGAGGTCGGACGCCTTTCTAGAGGACGTCCCACAGTTATCGAACTGGCTTTGGGTCGCGGACGACGCCGAGCGGACGGCTAGGTGGTCCGCTTGGCGCGACGCGCTCGCTTCCGGGAACTTCGACCGAGTTTCTGGCAAGGACAAAGGAATATCTCGACCGGAATGGGCGAAGCGGCTCGAGAAGCTAGACGATACGATTCGCCTGCGCTTAGCTTTCGAGGCTGCGGACGACACCATTGAAATCTCGTTCCTCAAAGACAGCGGAGATCCGGAAAAGCCAAGCGACTGGCAGGACATCACTCGAGGCTCCCCTGGCCAACGTACCGCCGCCATGCTCGGTTTCGTTCTCCATCACGGGGACGAACCGCTCGTGCTGGATCAACCTGAGGACGACCTCGATACTGAATGGATTTCAAATCTCGTCGTCGCGGAACTCCGGGCGAGCCGATGGAAGCGGCAGCTTATAATCGTCACGCATAACGCGAACATCCCGGTGAACGGCGACGCCGAAAGTGTGGTCGTCCTAGAAAACAGGGACGGAGCGATCAGGATCCGGTCCTCCAATTCCTGTAGGGAAAAGGAAGTTCAACACTGTGGTGCGATAGAGCTTCCATACGTCAGGGCCGACATCCAGAACATCATGGAAGGGGGCATTCGGGCGTTCCTCCAACGCGAGCGGAAATACGGCTCAGAGCTTGCAAGAGGTTAGTCACGAACGCGCTCTATCGGGAAGACGGTTGCAGCTTCCAGCAAAAGTCGAAACACAATGCCGAAACGAGAGGAGAGATGGGTACTTATGAACTTGCGCAGCTGCGTGACGACCTCTATTGCATCGACGACAACGATGACATACGTAGATTTGTCGCAAAATGCGGATTCAAGTCTGACGGACTCGATCAGCATTCGTCACCCCAGACGCTCGCGGTAGCAAAGCGCAACATGAATGGTCACGTTGTAAGGCTCGTGCACCGTTGGTTCGATCCTTACGGGCCATTCCAGAGCCTTCCAGGTATCAACAAGCTTCATATGCTCGTCGACGGCAGGCCTTTCGCCGATACTGAATTCGCCGACTGAGCATGGATGACTCGCGGACTAGACCTGATTGCCTCCATCGGGCCGATTCTGGGACTTCGCTCGTTTTCCCGGCGGCTGGCGTCTGTCGAAGAACTATTGGGGGCCGTCATGTGGCGGTTTGACTGGTACCTACCAACTGCCCGATCGCACCGTGACTACTCTCGCAGCATGGGCGATCGCCGACGGGGCTAGCCCAAAACGGCAGTCTCGGGTCGGCAGCGCCAGCTCGAGCGATGAGGAACCGGCTGACTATCCCAGTTGCAGGGTGAGGCGACGGCAATAGGCAGTATTGCCGTCGCTCGCTTCGCCAGGTCGGCCATTTGGTCCGGCCGAGCAACCGCAGTTCAAGGTCGATTGCGTAGCAGCGCTATAGGCTGAAACCTGCCTTTAAGTCAACTCAATATCATCCGGCAAGAATGGGGCGAAAGCTCGCGCGGGTACTCAGCGGGCAATGAACCGCGCCCCCGGATTGCGCTGCATGTCATGCGGATCACGAACTTCTGGAGGGCGACCCTATCCGAACCGATTTTTCGGCACTCGGCCGACGCCGCTCACTCCCCCTTGCCCAACAACCCTTTCAAATTCGCGAACGGCGAATGCGTGGCCACCGGGCCGCGGTCGGTTTGCATGCTGGTGCCGGCTTGCGCTTCGGCCTGACGTTGGTGTTCGTTGTCGTGGCAGTACACGCAGAGCAACTCCCAGTTGCTGCCATCGGAGGGGTTGTTGTCGTGGTTGTGGTCGCGGTGGTGCACGGTCAGCTCACGCAGATTGACGTGGGTGAAGGTGCGGGCGCAGCGGCCGCAGATCCAGGGGTAGATCTTCAGCGCGCGTTCGCGGTAGCCCTGGCTGCGGGTGTCTGCGGCGCGGCGGGCATCGGCGACGATGCGGTCGAGTTTGGAGGGGTCAGGGGTCTTCATGATGGCACTCGAAACGGTTCGCCTGAATCATAGACCATTGCCACAGCACTGCCTCAAATTGCAGCGCGCTCTGCATCGCCAACGCGCGCCGGGCTTGTCCGACTTGCTCAGGCACTTATCCACAGAATCTGTGGGCAAGTGCGCGGCGCTGGAATCGCGCCGCGCCACGTAATAGACTGCGCCGGCATTGTTGATAAAGAGGAAGAACACCATGCGTAAATCCGGCGCGGGCGGGCTCGTTTATTCCACCGAAACCGGCCGCATGTGCCCGAGCTGCCGTCAGCCAATGGCCGACTGCCGCTGCGCGAGCGCGTCGGCGGTGCCGGCGGGCGATGGCATTGTGCGGGTAAGCCGTGAAACCAAGGGACGCGGTGGCAAAGCGGTGACCGTGGTCCGTGGCGTGGCGCTGAACGCGATTGAGCTGGCAGTGCTGGGCAAGAAGCTGCGCGCCGGTTGCGGCACCGGCGGTACGGTCAAGGACGGGGTGATCGAGGTTCAGGGCGACCATTGCGATCGGGTGATCGAAGCGTTGAAGAAGGATGGCTTCACGGTCAAGCGCGCCGGTGGCTGAGGCGTCGCCCGAGCGCGGAAATCATGATTTTCATGAGCCCCGCGCCAGACCTGCACGGACGCTGCACCGCCGCCGCGTCGGCACACTGAGGCCACTTACTGAAAACCTCACGGACCGACGCCATGCGCCAACCCATTTTCACCCCTCGCCCGCTTCTCCTCGCCCTGCTCTCGGTGTTTGCCGGCAATGCAGTGGCCGCCGACACCGCCACGGTGCTCAACCCGGTGGTGGTCACCGGCAGCCGCGCAGAGGCGGCGAGCTTTGATCTGCCCTACTCGATTGACGTAGTCGACAGCCGCACCATCGGCGAGGGCAAGCTCGGGGTGAATGCCTCGGAAGCGCTGGCGGGCGTGCCCGGCCTGGTCATCCAGAACCGCAACAACTACGCGCAGGACTTGCAGATTTCGTCGCGCGGCTTCGGCACCCGCGCCGCCTTCGGGGTGCGCGGCATCAAACTGATCACCGACGGCATCCCGGCCAGCACGCCGGACGGCCAGGGTCAGGCGGCGACCTTCAACCTCGACACCGCCGAGCGCATCGAAGTGCTGCGCGGGCCATTCTCCAGCGTGTATGGCGCCAGCTCAGGCGGCGTGATCCAGCTGTTTTCGCGCGACGGCAAGGGCAAGCCCAGCCTCAAGGCCGGCGTCACCGCCGGTTCGTGGGGCACCAGCAAGATCGAGCTGGGCGCCGAGGGCGCGGTGGGCGACACCGGCTACATCCTCAACACCTCGCGCTTCGACAGCAATGGCTTCCGCGACCACAGCGCGGTGACGCGCGACCAGGTCTTCGGCAAGCTCAGCTTTGTGCCCGACGCCGACAGCACGCTCAAATTTACCGTGAGCTCGCTCAAGCAAAACGGCACGCAAGACCCGCTCGGCCTCAAGTGGGCGACCTTCAAGGCTGACCCGAGGGCGGTCGAGAGCAATGCGACGACCTTCAATACGCGCAAGAACATCGATCACATGCAGGGTGGCCTTCAGTATGCCCGCCAGTTCGGCGCGGGGCGGCTGGAGTTCAATGCCTACGCCGGCACACGCAGCGTGACGCAGTATCTGTCGATTCCCAGCTTTGTTCAGGCGCCGGCGTCGCACTCCGGCGGCGTGGTCGATTTTGACCGCAGCTTCCATGGCTTCGGCGCGCGCTGGATTCACACACTCGACGCCGGCCCGGGCGTGCTGACGCTGACGGGCGGACTGGACTACGACCGCTCGGAAGACGACCGCAAAGGCTACGAAAACTTCATTGGCACCACCCTGGGCGTCAAAGGCAATCTGCGCCGCGACGAGATCAACACCGTCACCAGTCTCGACCCCTACGCGCAAGCGAGCTGGAAAGTCGGTGACGTGACGCTGCAAGCCGGCCTGCGGCACAGCCATGTGGAATACGAAGTCGACGACGCCTACCTCTCAAACGGTGACGGCAGCGGCGAGGTGAGCTACCGCAAGACCACCCCGGCCGTGGGCGTGCTGTGGGCCGTCACCCCGGCACTCAATCTCTATGCCAGCGCGGCGCGCGGCTTCGAGACGCCGACCATCACCGAGATGTCCTACGCCAGCACCGGCGGCG
>JBFIJC010000181.1:0-7533 GCA_041600915.1 Nitrogeniibacter sp. | reverse complement strand
GTGGTCACGCCCCGGCCCGCCACCTGCATGCGGAAATAGGCGTGGCTGTTGCTCGACGGCGCGCAGATCTCGATGCCGGTGCCGTAGTTGGAATAGTGGCTGCGCTGCGCGGTGCTGGCCAGCGCCGCCACATGCATCAGGCCGGGCACATCGACCATGTTGTTGACGAAGCGGCGCGTCCTGGCCGGCCCGGCCCAGCGCCATGCGCCGTTGGCGAACTCCCAGCCGTGGGTGTAGGGCACATCGACGTCCGCCTCATGCAGGATCGGGCAGTTCTCATTGCCCGCCGCCCACAGAAACAGGATGCCGCGCCCGTTCCGCCCACCGCTGACCGCCAGTTGCGACAGGCGGTTGATGACTGCGGTGGCAAACAGGAAGCGCGGCACGCTGCCCCAGGAGTTGGACAGCACATCGACCTTGTCGGCGACAAAACCGAGCGCGGTGAGCATCTTCGAATCATTGATCAGCAGCGACGGGCCTTGCGACTCCCACTTGATCGGCAGCAGCCGGCATGCGGGTGCTGCGCCCACCGTAAGCACCGCGTCGGCCTCGCCCGCAATGACCCCGGCGCAAGAGGTGCCGTGGTTGGCGCCGGCCTGGTACATGCCAGCGGGCTGGGCGTCGACATCGCGGCTGGTCACCAGGCGGGTGCCACTGAAATAGCCCCAGGCAGCAAACTTGCCGGGCGAATCAAAGTCGGGATGGTCGAGCTTGCAACCGTCGTCGGTCACCCCCACCACCACCTCCGGGCTGCCGAAGCTGTCGAGCAGCTGCCACGCCGCCTCGCAGCGCGCATTGGCGCGCGGGTCGACCTCGGGATGAAAGACATGGCCGTGCAGATGCCACTGACTGGCGTAGTCCGGATCGCTCGGCGGCGACAGCTCGTACTTGGTGACCAGATAGTTGAGGTCGTTCTCGGCCAGCTCGACGCGCGGGTCGTTTTCGGTCAGCTCGACCACCAGCTTCACCGGGTTCTGGCCGGTATGCTCGGTGAGCTGAAAAAGATAGTCGCGCTCGGTGTAGCGCTCGCGCAGCAACAAGCCGTAGCGCCCCGCAAACTCGGCCACCTGGTCATTCGTCAGCACCGACTTGAAGGTGACGAAAACGCGGTCGGTGATCAGGAAATCCTCACCCGTATCCGCCATCTGATAGGCGTGATGCGTCGGCCCCAGTGAGCGCGAGCGCGCCATCATCGCATCGAGATCCTGCGCCCGCGCACGCACCCGCGACGAGGCCGAGGACACCTGCTCGGCATCGTCGGCGATACCGGCACGCTGCAAGGCATCGGGCAGCGCCCGCGCCACAAAGGCGTCGGGCCGCTTGGCCAGTTCGAGCTTCTTGCCACCGCGATAGGTATACGTCATGACGTCTCTCCCTCGCACATGGCGCCCCCGTCCCGCTCAAGCGCGGGCAGGAAATCGGTTCGATGGGCGTGCAGGTTCATACGCATGGTGTCCTCACTTCGCCTTGGTGGTCTTCCAGTGGTCGAGCCATTTCTTGCCGTCGTTGCGTCGTGTCGTGCCCTTGTCGGTCTGAATCTCGAGCCGCTTGATCTTGCCGCCCGAGCGATCGAACAGTGCCCGCATGGCGGCGAGGCGGGCGGTGTCATCCTCTTGCGGCGGCAAGTCGCCACCGGCCTCAAGCGCCTGGGCCTGGGTCAGCAGCCAGCGATCAAAGCTCTTGCCAAGATTCTTGTTTCCGGCCTTGACGCGCTCATCGATCTCGGCGGTCGAGGTCACTTCAACCACATCGCCTTTCTTGGTCTTGATCCGCGTGCCGGTATCATCCTTTTCAGCCAGGCGGGCAAAGGAGTCGTGGGTGGTGCGCAAGGTCTGGTCGATGGCTTTCACGTCAGCGCCGAAGATGTCGCTCACCGCCTGGGTCGAGCGCTCACTGCGGCCGACATAGCAGCCCCAGAATTCCACCGTGGCCCCGTCGGCCATGGCACTGCCGGCCTTGGCCTGAAGCTTCTTGTCGGCCGCCATCTTCTCGAGTTCCTCGGCGCTCACGAATCGCCGATCGGTTTCCCCGGTGGGGGTCATCTTGATGCCGCCGGTGGTGCTGCCGTGGCCGATGATGCGCACCGTGCCCACCTTATTCTTGCTGCCCTTTGCTTGAGCGGCCAGATAGTCGGCCGCCTCATCCAGGTTGTTGACCGGCACGACCGTCTCCTTGAGCGTGTTCTCCACATAATCGACAACATCCTGGGTATAGGCGTCGTCAGGCGCGCGCAGCATGAAGGTCACCCGCGCTGGCGCCGCCTTGGCGTCGGCACTGGCATCCTTGTTTTCCGGCGGCTTGCTCTGCGGCCCCTTGTCTTCGGCCTGAATCCTCAGCCCCCCACGGACGGTGAGCGCCGCACGCGCATCACGGGCATTCACCGCCGACGCGGCCGCCCGGTCGGCTTGACGCTCATCCGCAGCGTCGCGGTTGAGCCGTGCCGAGCCATCGGCCTCCCGCGCCTGCTGTTGCACCACATGCGCCAGCTCATGCGCCAGCAGCCGCCGACCGGCGGGCTGAGTCGGGGCGTACTCACCGGTGTTGAAAGCGATATGCCGGCCCAGTGTCAGCGCGCGGGCATTCAGGCCCTCGCTTGCCGCCGCGGCTTGCTCATCGGCATGGATACGAACCTTGGAGAAATCGGCACCAAATCGCGCTTCCATGGGCTGGCGCACGGCATCGGGCAAGGCCTCACCCGGCTGGCGCGCGACCCGATTGGCCGCGGTCACCGCCGATACCGCCGGGCTGTGCTCCGATGCTGCCGCCCCGGAGCGGCTGGATTGACGAGTCGTGTCGCTCATGGTTATGGCTTCTCCACGCGGTACCACGCCTCGCGCCCCGGACGCATGAGGAAGGGCTTCTGCCCTTCGGGGGCCAGATCGATGATGTCGCTATTGGTCGACGCCAGCGTGAAGTACAGCCAGCGAATGTTTGGATTCTTGTCGTCGGTCTTTTCTGTCGGGCCTTCGGTGACGGTGTACTTGAGGCGGTAGTAATAGGCCTTCTTGTCGTCACCAATCCACTGCAGCGTCATGGTCGGGGTGTCCCCCACCTTGCTGCGGGCCGTCACTGGATTGCCGGAGGTGACGAACTGATAGTCACGCACATAGGCCTCTTTGATTTCCCCGGTGAACGGTCGTGCCTGGGTGTAGCGCCCGCTGTCGGAGGCGGTCTTGCCGCCCTCTCCGGGCGGTGCAGCGCCTTTTTTCTTGCTGCCGCCGGCCTTGCCACCGGTGCCCGGGCCGCTGCCTTTGCCCGCCCCCGGGGTTGCCTTGCCTGCATCACCACTGCCTTGCTTGTCGCCCTCGGCTTTCGGCGTGTCCTTGTTCTCCAGCGCCTTGGCGATACGTTCGCGCATTTCCGCCTCGGACAGACTGCCCGGCTGCCAATCCAGCGACTTGATGTAGGCGATGTCATCGGCGGTCAGGTCGCGGGTGACATTGAGCAGTTTTTCGACCCACTGCGAGGTCGGCACCATGTACTGGCCGCCGGCGGAGGTGTCGGCCAGGTGCTTGAGCAGTTCGGTTTGGGGATTGCGTGCATCGCGCAGCAAGAGCGCGACCTTGGCCGCTTCGGCGGCCGCCTTGTCGCGGTCCGCGTCGCTGGCCCCGAAGGGCATGATCGGCATCACACCAAGCTGCGGCGTCGCCGTCGTACTCGAACCCGTACCCGTACCCGTGCCCGAGGCACCGGGCGCACCGGGCTCTGCCGTGGTGGCGCTTGCCCCCGGCGCCGGTGGCACATTGGTGTCGCCGGCGCCCTTGCCTTCGCCGCTACTGCCTTTGCCTTCACCGGCGCCGGTGCCGGAACCCGTGCCACTTCCAGTGCCCTGCCCACCGGGCACCGTGCCGCCCTCCGTCCCCGCGGCCTTCTCCGGCGCATCGTCACCTACGGGCTCAGTCTGCTCGCCGGCCGGCACCTTGTCGGCATCCGGGCCCGACACGTCCTTGGGGTCGATCGGCTTCTTTGGCGATCCGCTGCTCGCACCGCTCACACCGGACACCTTGCCCGACCCCGTGGCGCCAGCCACCGCCGCCGTGCTGTCCTTGACCTCGCCACTGGCAGCCACGCCGGCGGCGGCAGACTGCGTGTTCTCGGCATGGCCGGCGCCGGCGGTGCCGGTCGCTGCCGAAGAGCTGCCTTTGGCCGTGCCCACGCCGGCCACGCCCACGCCGACGGATTCGCTCTCGTCCGAGATGCCCGCGCCGACCGCCGCCGCGCTGGCACCCATGCTGTCCTTGCTGACGCCTGCCCCGGCGGCGCCGGCGGCAGCGGTATCGGAAAACCAGCTCACCCCGGCGCCCGCCGTCCCGAAAGCGGCGCTGGTGCTGCCGACCGAGACGCCGACGCCAGCGTTGGCACCGCCCACATTGGCGCTGAAGATCGAGATGCCGAAACCGACATTTCCGGCACCCGCCGATCCCTGCGGTTTGGGCGCCTTGGGTTTGGGCGCCTTTGGCTTCTTGGGCTTTGGCTTGGCCTTGGCCTTCGTTTTCTTCTTGGCGTCCTTTTTCTTGGCGTCTTTCTTTTTCTTCCTTTTTTTCTTGCCCTTCTTGTTGAGTACGCACCAGTAGCCGATCGCCCCTTTCCCCACTTCCTTTGCGCGCAAGGTCCGTGTCGGGTCAAGCGAGAACGGCCCGAACTCCTCCGTCCCGGAGATGGCGCCCTTGAGCAGGTCGAACGAGGAGGCCGCACTGAACGGGCCGGCCACTAAGGAAAACGCGGCGTCGTCCACGCCTGGCGCGCGCTTGCCGCACTGCCCGGTGCCGGTCAGTCGTTGCTTGGAATGGGTGGCGCGGCGGCGATAGTGCATGGCTTCGGCGCGACCTAGGGTACCGGCCGACCAGAACGGCTTGATCTCGCTGATCGCTACCGCCGGTTTGGCCAGCCGCGCCACATCGGCAAAGCCCATCGAGGTGCCATCCGGCTGACATGCACGTGACAGCACCCCGGCCGATTTGGTGGCCCGGGGGATGGGCATCTCCACCGCCAGACCACGCCCGGCCAGACGGGTCTGAATCTGTACATGCGCCGCGCCGCCCAGCACCGTCGCGGTCGCCGCATCGAGCAGGCCGCAACTGCCCGGCCCCCGGCCCCCTTTGCGCTGCAAGCGGGACGCAGCGCTTTGCTGGATGGTGTGGGCCAGTTCATGCGCCATCAGCTGGCGGCCGGCCGGTGTGTGGGGCGCATACTCGCCATCGGCAAAGACGATCTGCCGGCCAAACGTGAAGGCGCGCGCATCAACAGACCTGGCAGCGGCATCCGCCTCGCGGTCGTGGTGCACCCTGACCCGCGAAAAATCGTGGCCGAAGCGCGGCTCGAAGAACCGTCGCGCGGCGGCATCGAGCGGTGCGCCCGACCCGCGCAGCACCTTTTGCACCACTGGCGGCGTCTGCGCCATCGCCGGAGCGCTGCTCAGGCGTTGCAAACGCGGCGGGGCGGTGGCGGTTCGTGGCCCGGGCGCGCGGTCGCGCATGACTTGCTCGGCCGCGCGATCGGCCTCCTGTTCGTGGATGTCACCGCTGGGGGCGACGGTCAAGCCGCTGGGCGGACCGTATCGTTCCGCTTGCTGGCATTGCGGGCACCGGGCGCTCATCGCCGTCGCCGACTGGCCGCAGGCGCACTTGCGCTGCAATCCAGTGATGGCCGAACGCGCCGTCGCTGCCGCCGCCGGGGAGAAGGCGCAGTGGCTCATGAGCGCATCCTCCAGGCAACGGTGTTGGCGACCTGACGGCCAGTGGCCGCCGCCCCGCTGCCGGCGGCAATGGTCGTGCGCGCCGGGGCCAGTCGCGCGCGATCGCCGCCGTCGATGAGCGGCCGCAGCTGCCCCCGCTCGGCCAGCACGCGTTGCAATTCCTGCTGCAAGGCGTCCGAAAAAGCGGCGGCATCGCCACGCGCAACACCGCGCAGCACGAGCTTGTCGATGTGCACCACGAGGCGCGTCATACCCACCCCCGCGTTTCGGCGTCGGTGGGCGACTTCTCGCGCTTGGCGGCTTCGAGGTGGGCGGCGCGCAGCAGGTGGGCCATGCTCACCGGCGTGCCGGCCTCGGCAGCAAGGAAGGCGGCCGAGAGGGCGATGTTGCGGATGTTGCCGCCGGTGGCGTTGAGGCGGGCGAGCTTGGTGTAGTCGAGTGTGCCCAGCGGCGTGGCGGCGGGGAAGATGCTGCGCCAGATGGCTTCGCGCTGGGCGACATCGGGGTAGGGAAAATGCACCACGAAGCGCAGCCGGCGCTGGAAGGCGGTGTCGAGCGCGGTTTTGTGATTGGTGGTGAGAATCGCCAGCCCGCGATAGGCCTCCATGCGCTGGAGCAGGTAGCTGACTTCGATGTTGGCGTAGCGGTCGTGGCTGTCCTTGACCTCGCTGCGCTTGCCGAACAAGGCGTCGGCCTCGTCGAAGAGCAGCAGCGCGCCGATGTCTTCGGCGGCGTCGAAGACCTTGCGCAGATTCTTTTCGGTCTCGCCGATGTATTTGCTGATCACCGCCGAGAGGTCGATGCGATACAGCGCCAGGCCGAGCTCGCCGGCCAGCACTTCGGCGGCCAGGGTCTTGCCGGTGCCGCTGTCGCCGCTGAACAGGGTGGCAATGCCGAGCCCGCGCGCGCCTTTGCCGGCAAAGCCCCAGTCGTGATGCACGGTAATGCGATGGCGCGCATGGACGGCGAGCTGCTGCAGGCTGCGGCGCTGGGCCTCGGGGAGGATCAGGTCGTCCCAGGTGGCCTGCGGGGCGATGGCTTGCGCCATGTCGCTCAGCGCCGTGCCATCGCCGCGGCTGAGGCGGTGCAGCGTGGCGGCGGCGAGCGCCGGATCGGTGGTGTCGATCTGACGCGCGCAGGCGGCAATGCGCCGGGCACCGAGGCGGTACTGGCTGGCGAGGCCGTCGAGGGTGGTAGACAGCGTGTCAGCGGCGTCGCCGAGCGCGGCCTGCCAGAGCTGGCGCTGGCCGGGGGCGTCGAGTTTGCTGATCGTGAAATGCAGGCTGTCGCCGTCGATCTGCGGGGCGCGCGGGCCGGCGACGATCACCAGCCCGTCAATCTGCGCAACGAAGCGGGCCAGCGCGGTGCCGGCTTCGTCGCTGTGGGTGACCAGCAGCCCGGCGCCGAGCAGCGCGGCCTCGCGCTGCCACAGGCTGAGCAGCGAGGCTTGCTCATGCGGTGCGCTCGGAATGTCGCTGGCGCGCAGTCGGAACAGGCCAAGACCGAGCGTCTGCGCCAGCGTGGTGGCCACATCCTGCTGGCCGTCCGTGTCGTCGCCAGCAAGCATCACCACCGGCAAACGGCCGTGCTGCTCACCGATCCGGGTCGCGAGCTGCTCGGCGATGTCGCGATGGGCGTCGGCCATCAGGCTGGCCGGCGGCACCGGCTCAAGCAAGGCGGCGAGGCGGTGGTCGAGGTAATTGAGGCCGGCGATGAAGTGCAGCACCCGCTCGTCGAGCCGCAGGCGGCTGGCGGTGAGGCCGGCGGCCTCATCGACCTCAATCAAGCGCCACCGACGCAGCGGCGCGACCGGCGTGAGCGCGCTCCAGTGCGGGTCG
>JBFIJC010000180.1:0-7535 GCA_041600915.1 Nitrogeniibacter sp. | reverse complement strand
CGCGGCGGGGATGATCCAGCGCGACGGTGACGGCCGGCACTACAGCGTGGGCGTGCGCCTGCGCCGTCTGGCCGAGAACCTGCTCTTGAACAACACCGTGCACGGCGCGCGCCACGTGGTGCTGCGCCGTCTGGTCGAAGAAGTGGGCGAGAGCTGCAACATCACCGCCTTCTCGGGCAGCGAAGTGCTGTATCTGGACCGTGTCGAGACGGCCGCACCGCTGCGCTTCTACCTGCACCCCGGCTCACGCGTGCCGGCGCACTGCTCCGCCAGCGGCAAGCTCTTCCTCGCCCAGATGAGCCCGGCCCAACGACGCCGCCTGCTCGCCCATGTGCCGCTCGAGCGCTTCACCAGCAAAACGCTGACCACGCTGGAGACGCTCGACGAAGAAATCGAGACGGTCAAGCGCCAGGGCTATGCGCTGGACGACGAAGAATTCCTGCCCGGGCTGATCTGCGCGGCCGTGCTGGTGCCGCGAAAAACCGGGCGTTCGAACATGGGTATCGCCCTGCAGGGGCCGATCATGCGGCTCGACCGCGACAAGGTGCTCACGCTCCTGCCGGCGCTCAACAAGGCGGCCAAGGCGCTGGCCGACATCGAAACCCAGGCAGAGAACGAACTGCAACACTCGGCCTGAACGGGGGAGGTCTCCTGTTCGGGACTGTGAGCGCAGGGCTGTTGTTGCCGGCGGTTAAAGCGGCGGCAGCGGTTCGAAGAGGCGTTCGAGATCGACCGGGTCGAACTTGGCGAGCGCGGCGCCGTCGGCGTTGATCACGCCCTCGGCCAGTTCGGCCTTGCGCGCCTGCAGATCGAGAATCTTTTCCTCGATGCTGCCTTCGACCACCAGCTTGTAGACGAACACCGGCTTTTCCTGTCCGATGCGGTGGGCGCGGTCGGTGGCCTGATTCTCGGCGGCCGGGTTCCACCACGGATCGTAGTGAATCACCGTGTCGGCGGCCGTCAGGTTGAGGCCTACGCCGCCGGCCTTGAGGCTGATCAGAAACACCGGCACCTCGCCGCACTGGAAACGCTCGACGACCGCCTCGCGCTTGCGTGTCTGGCCGGTGAGCTTGACCCAGCCAATGCCCTCGGCGTCGAGCTCGGCCTCGATCAGCGAGAGCATTTCGGTGAACTGGGAGAAGATCAGAATGCGCCGGCCCTCCTCGACCAGCGCCGGCACCATCTGCATCAACAGGTCGAGCTTGGCGCGCTCCTTCACCTTCAGCGCCGCCGGCGTCTTGAGCAGGCGCGCGTCGCAGCACACCTGGCGCAGCTTGAGCAGCGCGTCGAGAATCTGGATGCGGCTGCGCGCCAGCCCGCGCTCGGCAATGGTCTCGCGCAGCCGCTTGTCCATCGCCACCCGCACCGTTTCATACAGATCGCGCTGGCGGCCGGTCAGTTCGACGCTGCGCACCGCCACCGTCTTGGGCGGCAGCTCGGTCGCCACCTGATCCTTGAGCCGGCGCAGCACGAAGGGCGCCAGCCGGCGGGCCAGCAGCTCGCGGCGCACGCCGTCGCCGTGCTTCTCGATGGGCGTGCGCCAGCGGCGGGTGAAGTCGGCGCTGGCGCCCAGAAAGCCCGGCAGCAGAAAGTCGAACTGGCTCCACAGCTCGCCCAGATGGTTCTCCAGCGGCGTGCCGGTCAGGCACAGGCGGTGTCGGCTCTTCAGTCGCCGCACCGCGCGCGCCGCGTGGCTGTTGGCGTTCTTGACCGTCTGCGCCTCGTCGAGAATGAGCAGGTGGTAGTCGTGCGCGCTCAGCGCGTCGATGTCGCGCCACAGCAGCGGGTAGGTGGTCAGGCAGACATCGTGCTCGGCGATGGCGTCGAAATGCGACGCGCGATCCTTGCCGTGCAGCTTGAGCACCCGCAGCGACGGCGCAAAACGCGCCGCCTCGCGCTGCCAGTTGAAGACCAGCGAGGTCGGCAGCACGACCAGCGTCGGGCGATCCATGCGCCCGGCTTCTTTCTCGATGAGCAGGTGCGCCAGCGTCTGGGCCGTCTTGCCCAGCCCCATGTCGTCGGCCAGCACACCGCCCAGATCGTGTTCGCGCAGATGCTGCAGCCACGCCAGCCCCTCGCGTTGATATGGGCGCAAGGCCAGGCCGAGCCCGGCCGGTGGCGCGACCGGCTGCACCCCGCGCATGCCGGCCAGCTTCGCCTGCCAGGCCGCCAGCGGCGAAAAGCCGGTTTGTTGCCAGCCAGCGTCGAGCGCATCGGTGAGGCGGGGGGCGTCCAGCACGGCCACTCGGCGAGCGCCTTCCGTGTCCGTGTCGAACAGGTCGATCAGCGTCGTGGCCAAGGGCTTGACGCGACCGGCGGGCACCACGATGCGTAGGCCATCGGGGGTGTGCAGGTCGATGGTCTCGTCATCGGGAATCTGGCTCAATGCCTGCGGGTCTCGCCATCGCCGATCATGATGGAACAGTGCGTGGAGCAGCGGCGCCAGGTCGAGGCGCTGGCCGTCGACCTCAATGCCCAGCGTCAGCGCAAACCAGCCGGCGTCGCCCTCTTCAAGCTCGGCGAACCAGTCGTCCACCTGGAACACCAGATGACGAAAATCTGGCGCGCAGTCGATGTGCCAGCCGGCCGACCGGAGGGCGGGGGCCTGCTCGGCAAAAAAGTGTTCCCACGCCGCTTCGCTGGTCAGCCCGAGCGCCCGCGGCGGCAGCGGCGTGAAGCCGTGTACCTTGCGCACCGGCACCGGTGCAAAGCCTGCGGCCTTGAGCGCGGCCACAGCGGCAGCCTCGGCATCGGGCTGGCGACGTACCCGCACGGCGCGGCCGTCCGGCAGTGTGAGCAGGGTGTCGTCACTGCCGGCTGGTACGATGGCCTCCCCATAGCGAAACTCGGCGCAGGCAAAATCGTAGGTGCCGTTCGTGGCGCGCGGATAGTCGCGATGCGGATCGATCTGCCAGCTGTAGGCGGAGTCGAGTGCCAGCCAGGGCTGCGGGTCGGCCTCGATTGTCGGCAAGGCGTTGGCGCCACTGCCGGGAGCCGGCAGCCTGGGCGTGTGCTCGGCCATGGCGGCGGCCACTAGCGGTACCTCTGCGGCATTGAGCGGGGGTAGGCGCATCAGTGCCAGCAGGGCGGCTTCATTCTCGCCACGTACGGGGCCTGCTTGCGCCATCTCGCTATCGAGGTAGCGCAGGGGGCGAGTGGCAAGCACCGGAGCACTGCCAGGCTCGGCCCGCACCCGTGCGACCAAACCGGTTCGTCCTGGTTGCCAGTCAATGCTTGTTGTGCGGGCCTCGCCGGCAACGAGCGCACGCAAGGGGCGGTGTTCATCGGCCGCAACATAGACCCGCTGGGTGTCCAGCAGGGCGTCGAGCAGTTCAGCGCCCAGCGCGTCCTCGAATTGGACAAAGCCGTACAGACCGTCGCGCCGAAAGCGGCGCAAGGCGCGGAACACCGGCAGGTCACTGTCGACGACAAAAGATGGCGGTTTGACCAGCGCCTGGTCGTGGTTGTGCCATGGCGTGCCGTGGCTCGCAAAACCGCCCTCGGCGCCCAGGGCCGCCTTGAATGTGGTCAGCTTGTAGAAAGCCCCATCCTCGCCGCCGGTTAGAGCGTAGAAGAGGCCAAAACGGTTCTTCTGGGGCGACCGGCCGCGTTTCAGTTCCCGGCCGAGCTCGTTGCCCAGCGACCGTGCCCATTCCAGCACCTCGCGACGCGGCCGCTCGGCAACGCCGCCCGGCCGGCGGGCCGTGAGCAGCAGTGCCGCGGCGTGCTTGCAGCGCCTGCCCACCGGACAACTGCACGAGGCGGCGATCTCGATCGACGGCTGGCCGAAGAGTGCGCGCATGTCGAGGCGGACCGTGGTGCGATAGGGCTCGCGCTGTGTGCCCTGAATGGCTGCCGTCAGTGTGTTGCCGGCCACGTCGATCTGCCCGACGCGAGACACGTAGCCGCGCGCGCGGGAGAGTGCGTTGCTCGAGAAAAATTCGGCGAGCGTGTCGTCGGTCAGCTCGGCGAGCAGGTGGTTGAGATTCATGGACGTGTTCGGGATGCGGCCTGACGGAAGGTGCTGATCATACCGAAGTCCACCTGCGACTCGTTGCCGCCATGATCGTTTGAATACTGGCCGTGGTCCCGGCGCACGAGCGCTAGTGGTCTGCTTTGCAATTGTCGTCACCCCTGTAGGGCAGGTTTCAACCCGCCATGGTCGGTTGAAGCCGACCCTACGCGGGATGGAGACTTTGCAAGCACTCATTAGATGACTGTTCAGATGTCGAACGGGCGCGCAAATTGCGGGGCTTGACTGGGGCATAAAAAGGACATAATGTCCGCAAAAATTCCAAGCGAAGGCGCCGAAATGTCCGCAACTGTCCTCACCACCGGCCCCGATGCCGATGTCGCCCTGCAATACCTTACCGAAGCACTCAAGTACCGCAGCCAAACCGAAGTGGCCCGCCAGTTGGGCAAGAACGTGCGCACCGTGCGGCGATGGATCGCCGAGCAGTCGGTACCGCCGCACTACCGCTACGCCTTGCAGCAACTCCTGCCGTTTGGCGCCGAAGCGGCGGCAGAAGGGCAGTTTCGCTTCATCGATCTGTTTGCTGGGGTCGGCGGCATCCGCGCCGCCTTCGAAGGCATTGGCGGGCAGTGTGTGTTCACCAGCGAGTGGGACAGCTACGCGCAGAAGACCTACGCCGAAAACTACCGCGACGAGCACCCCATCCATGGCGACATCACGCAGATCGAAGCGGCCGACGTGCCCGATCACGACGTGCTGCTCGCCGGCTTCCCGTGCCAGCCGTTCTCCATTGCCGGCGTGTCCAAAAAGAACGCACTCGGCCGCGCCCACGGATTCTCCGACGAGACACAGGGAACCCTGTTTTTCGACATCTGCCGCATCATCGAAGAAAAGCAGCCGCGCGCCTTTCTGCTCGAAAACGTCAAAAACCTCTTGTCGCACGACAAGGGGCGCACATGGGATGTCATCAAACGCGCCCTGATCGAACTCGGCTACGACATTTCGCCGCGCGTGGTGGACGGTGCCCACTTCGTGCCCCAACACCGCGAACGCATTCTCATCGTTGGCTTCCGGCGCGATCTGGGTGTCAGCTTCGACTGGGATGCCCTGCCGCTGCCCGAAAAAGGCCAGAAGAAACTCGGCAGCATCCTGCATCGCACCGACGGCAGCGAGCCGGTGCTCGACTGGGATGGCGACCGCTTCTTCGACCACGCCACGCGCAAGGTGCAAGACAAATACACCCTCACGCCCAAGCTCTGGGCCTACCTGCAAAACTACGCCGCCAAGCACCGCGCCAAGGGCAACGGCTTCGGCTTCGGGCTGGTCTTCCCCGACAGCGTCACCCGCACGCTGTCGGCCCGCTACTACAAGGACGGCTCCGAGATTCTGGTCTATCAGGGCGAGCGCAAGAACCCGCGCCGACTCACCCCGCGCGAGTGCGCGCGCCTGATGGGCTTTCCGGATACGTTCCGGATTCCGGTGTCGGATACGCGGGCTTATAGACAGTTTTCTGATGCGGCCGTTGTTCCGATGGTTGCTGCTGCCGCTAAACTTATGGCTCCGTCATTGACCGATAAGGAATCGGCGACGTCCGCCTCCGTGGCGAACGTGCCAACTGACATCATGAGCTCAGGCCGCTGGACAAAAGAACAACTCAAACTCGCCTTTCATCTGTATTGCCAGTTGCCTTTTGGCAAACTGGACAGCCGAACTCCAGAAGTGCAGGAGCTTGCGAAACTCATTGGCCGTTCGGCGGGCGCCGTGGCTATGAAGCTTAGCAATTTTGCGGGTCTTGATCCGGCGATCACGGGTTCCGGACGCAAAGGATTGTCTGGTGCATCAAATCTCGATCGGGCAGTTTGGGCTGAGTTTCATGAAGACTGGGACACGTTGGCTATGGAATGCTTCGCGCTGCGTGCTCGACTCAGCGATACCCCCTCTGAGCCAGAATCTGGCGATGAGATACCGCTACAAGATTACGTGGGTGAGACCCGTCGTGTGCTGACCCAGCAGCGCGTCAAACAAGCCTTCTTCCGGCGCGCTGTCTTGGCGAGCTATCGGGGGCGTTGCTGCATGTCGCAACTCGCTGATAGCCGGCTGCTTGTCGCCAGTCACATCGTTCCGTGGCGCGAAGATAAATCGAATCGCCTCAATCCGAGCAATGGCCTATGCCTCTCCGCGATCCACGATAAGGCGTTCGACAAAGGGCTGATTTCATTGACGGACGATTTGCAGATCCTCGTCTCGACGCAGGTCAAGCGCGCGGGGGATCCGTTTCTGGATCAAGTCGTCGTGCCGCTTGAAGGACGCCGGATCGAGTTGCCAGAGCGCTTTGCGCCAACGCCTGCGTTTATTCGGCACCACCGTGAGGTCATCTTTGCCGATAGCGCGAGGGCGTAAATTGTGGCGGCAGACGCTTTCTGTGTTTTCGAGTATCTGTATCGAGACGCCGGAAATTTCAAAGCGCACGGCGCGCTGTTGCTCGAAGGTGTCTTGAGTGACGCCGACGTGGCGATGCTAGTGGGGCAGTTTGATGGCAGCGAGTTCTTTATCGCCGAGCAGATCGGCGTGCCAACGCTGTACCAGCAACTCTGGGATGAGTGCGATTGTGAGCCTTCGGACGAGATGGACCATGTCTGGCACGAATTCGATGAAATCCGCCCGGCAAACGCTGATGACGTGGGGGTGTTGCCGTGCTGGGGGCGGGCCGAAGATTTCAAAAAGCGAGTGCTCGGCATTCGGCGATGGGACGAAACGCTGTCTAGCAATTGGCCGGCGTAGGTAGGTGAGCATGTTTGCTCCGATATTGACGCTCCATGAAGATACGTTCTACGAATTCTTTCGCCCATATCGCCACCCGGATGCTTGCCATGACATTTGGGGCGGTTTAGGACTCGAAACGTTTGGCGCTGATTGGGATTTGGTCCGAGGTTTTGATGCGGATCGCGTGTGGACTGTCGTCGATGGTGACTCCGGAGGTGACCAATGGATTACCCCCGGCATTCGCCGTGTCAATCGTGTCTGTTATTTGGTGACTGAGCGATCGAATATGGGGCTCGACCTTGATTTCCGTTGTCCGAGTCGGCCTCATACACTAACGGCCATTGGGTTGGCGCGACAGGTTCCGCCTTGAGCGGGCGCTGTTGGGTGTAGGGCGAAACGCGTAAAACGAAACGGGCCGCAATCGCGGCCCGTTTTTCATGCTGACAACGAGGCGACTTACACCTTGCGGTACACCTCAGCGCCTTGCTTCACAAACTCCACCGCCTTCACTTCCATCCCCTTCTTGAGCGCAGCCTGCTCGTCGATACCTTGCTGCGCAGCATAGTCGCGCACATCCTGGGTGATCTTCATCGAGCAGAAATGCGGCCCGCACATGGAGCAGAAGTGGGCGACCTTGGCGCTCTCTTTCGGCAGCGTTTCGTCATGGAACTCACGCGCCTTGTCCGGATCGAGGCCGAGGTTGAACTGGTCGGCCCAGCGGAACTCGAAGCGCGCCTTTGAGAGTGCGTTGTCGCGGATCTGAGCGCCCGGATGCCCCTTGGCCAGATCGGCCGCATGG
>JBFIJC010000179.1:0-7564 GCA_041600915.1 Nitrogeniibacter sp. | reverse complement strand
GAAGAAAACCGTTTCCGGCAGGACTTGTTCTATCGCCTGAACGTCATCGAACTCAAAATGCCGGCGCTGCGTGAGCGGCGTGAAGACATCGGCTCGCTGGCCGAGGCCTTGCTCGCGCGTCTGGCCGAAGGCGCCGGCATGCCCTTGCCGCGCCTGTCCACGCAGGCGGTCGAAGCGCTGCGCGGCTATAGCTTCCCGGGCAACGTGCGGGAGCTGGAAAACATCCTCGAACGCGCCTTGGCGCTGTCCTCCGGCGACATCATCCATGTTGAAGATCTGGCGCTCGAGCCGCTCATTGGCAGCGAGCCGCCCGTGGGCAACGGCCACGGGGAGGCTCTGAACGTTGGCTTGCAAGACTATCTTGATACCGCCGAGCGACAGGCCATCCTGGAGGCGCTGGCCGAAACCGAGGGCAACCGCACGGCGGCGGCGCGCTTGCTCAAGGTCACCTTCCGCTCTTTGCGCTATCGCATGGAGCGGCTGGGAATGAAGGACTGAGCCGCGTGCGCCCACTCGATGCCGGCGGCTGGCTGGTGGGGGCGCGCTGGATCGCCTCTCCCAATTTCGATCTTCGTCCGGCCGGGCAGACCGCGCGGTTGCTGGTGGTGCATGCCATCAGCCTGCCGCCCGAGCAGTTCGGCGGAGACGGCGTGCTTGCGCTGTTCGGCAATCGGCTCGACCCCGCGGCGCATCCCTACTTTGCGGGTATCGCCCATTTGCGGGTGTCGGCGCACTTTTTCATCCGGCGCGATGGTGAGTTGATTCAGTGCGTGCCCACGACGGCGCGGGCCTGGCATGCGGGCGTCAGCGTCTGGCGCGATTGCGAGCGCTGCAACGATTTTTCGATTGGCGTCGAACTCGAAGGCTCGGACACCCAGCCGTTTACCAATGCGCAGTATGCGCAGCTCAATGCGCTGATCGACGATCTCGCCGGTCAGCTTCCGCTCGAAGACGTGGTCGGCCACAGCGACATCGCGCCGGGTCGAAAGACCGATCCCGGCCCGTGTTTCGACTGGTCGCGCGTGACGAGCCCGTTGCGTCGCTGAGTGTTACGTTTGTTGTCCGCATGCGCGTGTGACACGCGGGTGCCGTATAAAGTGGCCTGAGCCGGGCAATGGCCGGAATCGATTGACCAACTGCAGGAGGTGTTATGGGACTGTTCAACTTCATCAAGGACGCTGGCGAGAAGCTGTTTGGTACGGGTGAGGCGAAGGCCGCCCAAGAGGCTGCCGCCAAGGATCCGTCCGCTGACAAGGTCGCGGCGGCCAACGCCAAAGCGGCCGAAGCGATCGCCAACTATGTGCGTACGCTGAATCTGCCCATCGAAGGGCTGACAGTCGTGTTTGATGGTGCGGCGGGTGTGGTGTCGGTCGGCGGGACGACGCCCGACCAGGCCACGCGCGAAAAAGTGCTGCTGGCCGCCGGCAACGTGGCCGGTGTGGGCGAGGTGCAGGACACCATCGTGGTGACCAACCCGGAGCCGGAAGCCAAATTTCATACCGTGGCGCGGGGCGACACGCTGTCGGCGATTGCCAAAACCCATTACGGCAGTGCCAACAAATACATGGTCATTTTTGAGGCCAACAAGCCCATGCTGTCGCATCCGGACAAGATCTATCCGGGCCAGGTGCTGCGGATTCCGGCGCAAGTCTGAGGCGGGTGTCGCAGGCACAATCAAACGGGGCGCCGGCCCCGTTTTTTTTTTCGTCGCTGGAAGCCGCGCCAGCCTTGAAGCACCGCCATATTTGTGGTTTTTTTGCCACCGTTTTTGGCCGCCTGAAATTGACAAAAGCTATATGAATCAATAAAGTGCGATCCGTGCTGCGTTGCAGCATATGCGTGGCGATCGCACCCTGACCTGGTGGGGTCGTCAAATCGAGTGAGTGCGTGATCTTACCGGTCACGCGGGACACCACTGGCGACCCGACTCTTCGAGGATCTGGCGCAAGGATTGGCTCACAAGTCATCCTGGCGTGCGAGATCCGCGCTGTATCGACGTTATTCATGACGACGGTATCGGCGAGCGGAGACGGGCCTCTTGGAGGACCACCATGAAAAACGCAATGGTCATGATGCGTGCCATTTCTCGTAGCGGCACGTTTCTGAAGCATTTTGCCCACGGCAGCCTGATCGCCCTGGGTCTTCTGTCGGCGGCGGCTTTGCTGGCGTCGGTGATTGAACCCCAGTCGGCGGTACGTGGCTTCCCGGTTTTGAGCCTGGCGCAAGCCCACGCCGAAGCGGTGGAGCCCAGCGTCGCCAATGAGCCGTCTGACGAGCCCGAAGCGCTGCCTGAGCTGGCGCCTGTTGTGGCCTCGGCCGATACCGAACTGTCGCCGGCACTGGAGCGTGTGCGCAGCTATGTGGCGCGCCGCTACCGGGTGTCGCAAACGGCCTTGCTCGGCCCTTTGGCACGGGCTGAACAGTCGGCCGAAGAGCTTGGCCTGGATCCGCTGCTGATCGTCGCCGTGATGGCGATCGAATCGAGTTTCAACCCGATGGCCGAAAGCACCATGGGCGCTCAAGGCCTGATGCAGGTGATCCCGCGCTTCCACCAGGACAAGATCGGGCCGGACGCGACGCCTGAGTCCTTGTTTGACCCGATCACCAATGTGCGTGTCGGTGCGCTGGTCATCCAGGAAGGCCTGCGCCGCTACGGCTCCCTGCAGTCGGCGCTGCAGTATTACGGTGGCGCGCTGCGTGATGAAAACGCCCGTTACGCAAAGAAGGTCTTGTCGATGCAGGCACGGCTGGCGGCGGTGGCGGCTGAAACCGACGTCTGAGAAGTTGTGAATAAATCTACTGCGCTTGGCATCTCGGCGTTGGGCGGTGCGCGCAATGCTCATGTATTGAAATACATTCCGCTTGCTGTGCTCCGTCTGCCCCCGACCTGACGGCGCTCGCTACGATTTCTTCACAACTTCTGCGCGCACGCGCATCAAGAAAAAGGACGGCTCCCGCGCCGTCCTTTTTTTACGTCTGTAGCTTTACGCCAATACGCGGCGAATCCGTTCGGCGGCTTCGGCGAGCCGCGACTGGCTTGTGGTGTAGGCGAAACGCAGATGCTGGCGCGGGCGGTTGTCGCCGAAGTCGATGCCGGGTGTGGCGGCGACACCGGCTTCTTCGATCAGGCGGCGGGCAAGCGCTTCGCTGTCATCGGTGAGTGCGCTGACATCGCTATAAATGTAAAAGGCGCCCTGCGGTTCGGAGGCGACGGTGAAACCCAGCTCGCGCAAGGCCGGCAGCAGGATGTTGCGCCGCTCGGCGAAGGCCTGGCGACGTGCCTCGAGGATGTCGAGACAGGCCGGGCTGAACGCGGCCAGTGCGGCCTGCTGGGCGATGGTCGAGGCGGAGATGAAGAAGTGTTGGGCGAGGCGCTCGATCTCGCGCGCATAGCCGTCGGGTGCGACCAGCCAGCCGAGCCGCCAGCCGGTCATGCCGAAGTATTTGCTGAAGCTGTTGACCACGAACACGTCGTCCATGGTCTTGAGGGCTGTGCTTGAGTCGACGCCGTAGGTCAGCCCCTGGTAAATCTCGTCGACGATCAGGTGGCCGCCGCGCGCGCGCACGGACTGGCGCAGCGCCTCGATCTCGGGTTGGGAGAGCAGGGTGCCGGTCGGGTTGGCGGGCGAGGCGACAATCAGGCCGCGCGTGTTGGGCT
This sequence comes from Nitrogeniibacter sp., assembly GCA_041600915.1. Taxonomy (GTDB): domain Bacteria; phylum Pseudomonadota; class Gammaproteobacteria; order Burkholderiales; family Rhodocyclaceae; genus Nitrogeniibacter. Next base: position 3,906 of record JBFIJC010000179.1, on the reverse strand, counting down.
GCCAGGCCGCTTCGACCGCCGCGACGGTGGGCTGATAGGCGCTGTCGGCATTGACCGGCACCGCGCGTGCGACGCCTTCAAAGGCGCGCACCAGGTGGCGGTTGGACGGGTAGGTGGGGTCGGGCAGCAGCCAGGTGTCGCCGGGGTTGGTGGTCGCGGCCAGCGCCAGCATCAGCGCGCCGGAGGCGCCCGGCGTGACCACGATGCGCTCGGGTGCGACGTCGGCACCAAAGCGGTCTTGATAGAAACGCGAAATGGCCTCGCGCAAGGGCGCGATGCCCAGTGCCGGCGTGTAATGCACGTCGCCGCGGGCCAGGAAGCGGGTGGCCGCCTCGACGACGGGCGGCGGGCTGGGAAAGTCCGGCTCGCCGATCTCCATGTGGATGATGTCGCGGCCCAAGGCTTCGAGCTCACGCGCGCGTCGCAGCAACTCCATCACATGAAAGGGGCGGATGTCGGTCATGCGGTCGGCGAGGGACAGGGGCGAGGGCATCATCAATAGGTTCCGTGGCGGGGTCTTGCCATCATAGGCCGCGCAGGGCGGCGTGAAAACGCAACAAGCGCCGACTGGCGGCGCTTGTTGGTGTCACGGCCGCCGCTCGGCGGCTGGGCGTTTGTGCTTAGGCTGACAGGGCCAGCTGGAACAGTTCGCGCTTGAGGAGCATCTGGCGCGGCAGGCGATCTTGCAGCTTGTCGAACCACTCCTTGTGCATTTCGAGCTCTTTTTTCCAGGCATCGGCGTCGATGGTCGTCAGCGCGTCGAATTCGGCCTGGGTGACATCGGCGTCGGTCCAGTCCATGTCTTCGAAGCGCGGCATCCAGCCCAGCGCAGTTTCCTTGGCGGCGATGTTGCCTTTGCAACGATCGACGATCCACTTGAGCACGCGCATGTTTTCGCCGAAGCCCGGCCACATGAACTCGCCTTTTTCGTTCAGGCGGAACCAGTTCACGCAGAAGATCTTGGGCGTGTTCTCGACCAGATGACCCATCTTCAGCCAGTGGTTGAAGTAGTCACCCATGTGGTAGCCGCAGAAGGGCAGCATGGCGAAGGGGTCGCGACGCACCACGCCCTGCGCACCAAAGGCGGCGGCGGTGGTTTCGGAGCCGAGCGTGGCGGCCATGTAAACGCCGAAGTTCCAGTTGAAGGCCTGATACACCAGCGGCACGGTGGTGGCACGACGGCCGCCGAAGATGAAGGCCGAGATCGGCACGCCGGCCGGGTCTTCCCACTTGTCGTCAATCGAGGGGCACTGGCTGGCCGGGGCGGTGAAGCGGGAGTTCGGATGGGCAGCCTTGCGACCGGTTTCTTTCGCCATCGCGGGCGTCCAGTCCTTGCCCTGCCAGTCGATCAGGTGAGCAGGGGCTTCCTTGCTCATGCCTTCCCACCACACATCGCCGTCGTCGGTCAGCGCGACGTTGGTGAAGATGATGTTTTCCTTCAGCGTCGCCATGGCGTTGAAGTTGGTTTTTTCGGAGGTGCCGGGGGCCACGCCGAAGAAGCCGGCTTCGGGGTTGATGGCGTAGAACTTGCCATCCTTGCCCGGCTTGATCCAGGCGATGTCGTCGCCGACGGTGGTGATCTTCCAGCCATTGAAGGACTTGGGCGGGATCAGCATGGCGAAGTTGGTCTTGCCGCAGGCCGACGGGAAAGCCGCAGCCACGTAGGTTTTCTCACCTTCGGGGGACTCGACGCCGAGGATCAGCATGTGCTCGGCCAGCCAGCCTTCGTCGCGGGCCATGGTCGAGGCGATACGCAGCGCGAAGCACTTCTTGCCCAGCAGGGCGTTGCCGCCGTAGCCGGAACCGTAGGACCAGATCTCGCGGGTCTCGGGGAAGTGAACGATGTACTTGGTTTCGGGGTTGCACGGCCAGGGCACGTCTTTTTCGTCATGCGCCAGCGGGGCGCCGACCGAGTGCACGCAGGGCACGAAGGCACCGTCGGTGCCGAGCACGTCATACACGGCCTTGCCCATGCGCGTCATGGTGCGCATGTTGGTGACCACGTAAGGGCTGTCGGTGATTTCGATGCCGATGTGGGCGATCGGCGAACCGAGCGGACCCATGGAGAAGGGCACGACGTACATGGTGCGGCCGCGCATCGAGCCCTTGAACAGGCCCTTGAGCGTATCGCGCATCACGGCCGGGTCTTCCCAGTTATTGGTGGGGCCGGCGTCGCCCTTGTCGGCGGAGCAGATGAAGGTGCGGTCTTCGACCCGCGCAACGTCGGACGGGTCGGAGAAGGCGAGGTAGGAGTTCTTGCGCTTTTCCGGATTGAGCTTGATCAGCGTGCCGGACTCGACCATCTCGGCGCACAGCCGGTCGTATTCTTCCTGCGATCCGTCGCTCCACTCGACCCGGTCGGGTTCGGTCAGGGCGGCGATCTCAGCGACCCACTGTTTGAGCTTTTCTTGGCGGACGTAGTCCGGAGCGGCAGACAGAGCGGCCTCGGCGAATTGATTCATGGCGCGGAATTCTCCAGGATTGCAGGTTGTAAACCGTAACGCCCGCCACCGGCAACACAGCCGTGGCGAGCGGTCCTCTGGGAGCGCATCTGATCAGGCGTCGCGGCCCTTGGGCGAAAAAACGCGAGCGTCAGGTGCGGCCCCTGATGCGCACGCCACAAGCGGTGGAGCGCACATGTGGAAACCACGAAGCGACAAGGCCGCTTCCGAAAGCCTATGATTATGCCACGTCAGCCCCCGACGAGAAAATCCTGGTGCGGGAAAAGTGCACATCAAGAAAGGATTTTGTCGTTTCGGTGGTCGTAGCGACATGGAAATGAAAGCTTATTCCAATAATAGGGTGAAACCCTAGGGGTGGTGCCTGCCGCCCCAATGACCAGGAGATGAGGATGCCCATGGACGATTCGATTCGCGAAGCCGCGCTGGACTACCACCGCTACCCGCGCCCGGGAAAGATTTCAGTCACGCCGACCAAGGCGCTGACCAACCAGCAGGATTTGTCGCTGGCCTATTCGCCGGGCGTGGCGGCGGCGTGTGAGGCGATTGTTGAATCGCCCGCCGAAGCGGCCAACCTCACCGCGCGCAGCAATCTGATCGGTGTGGTGACCAACGGCACCGCGGTGCTCGGTCTGGGCAATATCGGCCCGCTGGCGGCCAAGCCGGTGATGGAAGGCAAGGGCGTGCTGTTCAAGAAATTTGCCGACATCGACGTGTTCGACCTGGAAATCAACGAGCCCGACGCCGACAAGCTGATCGACATGATCGCCGCGCTGGAGCCGACTTTTGGCGGCATCAACCTCGAAGACATCAAAGCGCCCGAGTGCTTCTATATCGAGAAGAAGCTGCGCGAGCGCATGAACATTCCGGTCTTCCACGATGACCAGCACGGCACGGCGATCGTGGTGGGTGCGGCAGTGCTCAACGGCCTGCATCTGCAAGGCAAGGATCTGAAGAGCGTCAAGCTGGTGACCTCCGGCGCCGGCGCGGCCGCGCTGGCCTGCCTGGAACTGCTGGTGATGCTCGGCGTGCCTGTCGAGAACATCTGGGTGACTGACCTCGAAGGCGTGGTCTATGAAGGCCGCACGGTGCTGATGGACCCGATCAAGGCGCGCTACGCCAAGCCGACCGAAGCGCGCACCCTGGGCGAGATCATTGATGGGGCCGACGTCTTTCTCGGCCTGTCGGCCGGCGGTGTGCTCAAGCAGGACATGGTCAAGAAAATGGCGCCCAATCCGCTGGTGCTGGCCTTGGCCAACCCGCGGCCGGAGATCCTGCCCGAAGACGTGAAAGCGGTGCGCGACGACGCAATCATCGCCACCGGCCGGTCGGACTACCCGAACCAGGTCAACAACGTGTTGTGCTTCCCCTTCATCTTCCGCGGTGCGCTGGATGTGGGCGCAACGACGATTACCGATGAAATGAAGATGGCCGCCGTGAAGGCGAT
>JBFIJC010000178.1:0-7567 GCA_041600915.1 Nitrogeniibacter sp. | reverse complement strand
TTTCCCTGAAATATTCGGCAGTCAAGTGGACCTATGACGAGTTGAATATCGATGGCAGCAAGTCCGGAAAAGTGAACATCCAGGGCGCCTGGAACCTGGCGAAGAACACCCCGAATCTGACGTGATCGACGGTGTGATGAAAAAGGGTGGCGGAGCACAATTCCGCCATCCTTTCGAGGTGTGCAATGAAAGGCTTTGAACCGTCGATCTTTGACAAACTCTTTGATGAGTCGCCCGTTCAAGCGTCACGTCGAAGCTTGAACATGGATGAACTCAAAGACTCAGTAGCCCGCGATCTTGAATCATTGCTCAATACTCGAACAGTCATCGATGAGTCTCTTGTGGCAGCTTATCCGCTGGCACTTGGCTCAGTTGCCAGTTTTGGCTTGAATGATTTTTCCGGTTTGAGCCTGTCCAGCGTGAACGACCGCCGGCGTATATGCGCTTCCATCGAGCGGACAATCGCGCGTCATGAGCCGAGACTGAGAGAAATCGAAGTGGGGCTTGAGCTGGATCGTCGATCAATCAATGCCCTGTTTTTCTCCATTCGGGCTGTTTTGGTTATGAGGCCCGCAGAAGAGCCTGTGAGCTTCGATGCCATGCTGCAACCCACCACGCTTCAGTATTCGATCGGCCGCCAGCGGGCCCGAGTCGGGAGCGTCTAGATGGAAGAGCTCCTACCGTATTACGAGCGTGAGCTGGCTTTTTTGCGCGGGCACTCGCGTGAGTTTGCCGAACGTTATCCGAAAATTGCCGGACAACTCTTGCTGTCTGGGGAGGGGTGTGACGATCCGCATGTCGAACGGATCATCGAATCTCTGGCCTTGCTGACAGCACGGGTCACAAAAAAGCTTGAGGATAGTTACCCTCAATTCACCGAAGCTTTACTCAACGTCTTATATCCGCACTATCTGCGGCCTTTTCCCAGTTGTTCGATCGCGTTCTTCGATACAAGCGGCGCAGAACTCCAGCTGTCGGCACCGGTGACGATCGACCGGGGCACAGAGTTGCTCTCGCGTCCGATCAAGGGCGCGGTCTGCCGCTTTCGAACGGCCTGGAAGCTCGATTTGCTGCCGGTGATCGTGAGCAAGCTGAGCTTCGAGCCCGTCGCCCGAGCGCCGGGTAGCGTGCGGCTTCCTGCGGGGAGTTGTGCGATTTTGTCGCTAAGTCTTGATGTCCCGGCTACTGAGGGGCGTTGGGCGAGCGCGCTTGCCGATCATCTTCGCTTCTATATCGATGCTGAGCCCTCGGTCGCCGCAGCCTTGCGTGATGCGCTTTTCCTGAAACTTGCAACAGTCTACGCAGAGACTGAAGACGGTCATTGGAGTCTGGCCGGTGACGGCGTGCTGCGCGACGTCGGGTTCAGCGATAAGGAAGCACTGATCGACATGCCCGCCGCAGCTCACGCGGCGTATCGGCATTTGACCGAATACTTTGCCTTCCCGGAGAAATACAATTTCTTTGATCTGATGTTGCCTACCCTGCCTGCGGCATCCAGACAGACGCGTCGCCTGAGCTTGCACTTTGTTTTCAAGGGCTTGCGGGCAGATGGTGATGCGTCGCGTTTGCTGCAGAGCTTGACGTCACAGTCCTTGCGCCTGGGGTGCGTGCCGGTGGTGAATCTCTTTTCACAGCGCGGCGATCCGATCCGGATGACTCACCGGAGTTCGACCTACCCGGTTGTGGCCGATAGTCGTCGCGCCTTCGCCTACGAGGTGTACTCGGTCGATGCTGTGAGACGCGTCCGGCAGAGCGCGAGTGGCGAGTCGATTCAGGAGTATCGACCGTTCTTTTCCTTGCGCCATGGAGAAACACCGGAGCGCCACGGTAACTACTGGTATGCCCAGCGTAACCCCCTCGTGGCTGAGCAAAGGCCAGGATTCGAAACCGAGCTGTCCTTGGTGGATGCCGATTTTGACCCCGTGTCGGAAAAAACAGATGTTTTGAGCCTGAATCTGACCTGCACCAACCGCGACCTTCCTGCGCTGATGAGTGTTGGCATGCCGACGGGTGATCTTTTCCAGGAGGGCGGAGCGACGGCGCGATCTGTGCGACTGCTTAGAAAACCGACCCAGCCATGCCGCTTTGATCACCGCCACGACGGACAGTGGCGCCTGGTGTCGCATCTGGCACTGAACCATTTGTCTTTGAGCAACAGCGGTCTGAGTGCATTCAAGGAGATATTGGCGCTGTATGACATCCAGCGGAGCGCAAGTTCGCGCCAGCAGATCGATGGCATTCAGGCCATTGAGCAGCGCGATGCAACTGCTTGGTTGCCTGGCAAGCCATTTGCCAGTTTTGTCCGTGGGCTGGAGGTCCGGCTGACCGTCGATGAGTCAGGTTTTGTCGGCAGCGGGCTCGATGTTTTCACACGAAGCATCGATCGTTTTCTTGGGCTGTACGTTCATTTGAACAGTTTTGTTCAACTGGTTGTGGTTTCCGGTCGATCCGGAGAGGAGTTGATCCGATGTGCACCGCGCACCGGCGATTCGATCCTGCTCTGATCGATCAGCTCGGCGATACGCCGCAGCATTTTGAGTTTTTCCAGACGGTTCGTATGCTCGAACGCTGGATGCCCGCGATGCCGGGCCGGAGTGGCAGCGACCCGGTCGCGGAGCAGATTCGCTTTCGAAACTCCTTGTCGCTTGAATTTGCACCCAGCGATATCGAGCACCTCGAGATGCCGGCCTTCGACGGTGATCGCAATCGAGAGTTGCCGCTACGTGTCGAACTGACCCCGCGGTTTATCGGTTTGCTTGGTCTGCATGGTGGCCTGCCGATTCATTACTCTGAGCGCATTGGCAGTCTGGTGCGGGCGCAGCGCGACGAGGGGGCGCATGCGTTTTTTGATCTGCTCTCCAACCGCGTTGTGGGGCACTTCTATCGCGCGTGGAAAAAGTACCGACTCCCGATGCAGTACGAGAGTGATCGCAAGAATCGCTTTCTCCCGCTGGCGCTCAGCCTGGCAGGACTTGGTTTTGATTCGCTACGAGATCGCCTGCACGACACGCCCGGCTCGATTGATGACGAATCGATCGCCCATTTTTCGGCACTCTTGCGACAGCGCCCGCTCTCGGGCGCCGCGTTGCAGTCAATGCTTTCGAACTATTTTCGGGTGCCGATCCGGATCGAGCAGTTTGTTGGAAAGTGGTATGTGCTGCCGACGGCGCAACGTTCGGTGCTGGGGGGGAATAACGCCGCGCTGGGGAAAACCTGTCTTGTCGGCGAGCGGGTCTGGCAGTGCAACCTGCGTGTTCGGGTCCATATCGGCCCATTGGAGCACCCCCGTTATTTGCAGTTCTTGCCGGGAGGAGAGATGGCAACACTGCTCAATAAACTCCTGACCCTGGCAAGCGGTTCGCAATTTGAATACGAAGTTCGGCCGGTTTTGCGAGCGGCCGACGTTCGGCCCGTTTGTCTCGGTGGCACGCCCGGATCGCGACTCGGATTCGACAGCTTCATGCTGACGCGAGCGGCGACCGAGGATCGCAGCGACACCGTATTTGAATTGCACGCTACCCATTGAATTGAATCACAACCTGTCGGTATGCCATGAGCACCTCTCTCAAGACTTTGATCAGCAAGCTGAATACATCCTGCCGAAAAGCGGCTGAACGCGCCGCCAGTATCTGCATGTCGCGTGGGCACTACGAGGTCGACATCGAGCACCTGTTTCTCAGCCTTCTGGAACAACCGGATTGTGATTTTGTGGTGGTCCTCAACCGCTGCGGGATCAGTCCAAGCGGCCTCGAGCGTGACCTCTTGAGCGAAGTCAGCAGTTTCAAAACGGGCAATAGCCGCACCCCGGTGTTCTCCGCCCATGTGCCGAGGCTGCTGGAGCAGGCATGGCTGATTGCTTCGCTGGATGCTCGCTTGCCCCGCATCCGCTCGGGTCATTTACTGCTTGCGCTGCTGACTGACGCCGACCTGTTGCAACTCGCCTCACGTGCCTCTGCACTCTACCGGCGGATCAAGCTCGATCAGCTAAAGCATGATTTCGATGCAATGACGGCTGGCTCCTCCGAAGCAAAAGAAGTCGCTGGTGTCGGTACTGAGCGTGATGCGAACTCGCCGCCCGAGGGCATCTCGGCGCTTGAAACACCCGCCACCGGCATGACGCCGGCGCTGGACCAGTTCACGACCAATCTTACCCAGCGTGCCACTGACGGGAGAATCGATCCGGTCATTGGCCGGGATGCGGAGATCCGGCAATTGATTGACATCCTTATGCGTCGGCGCCAGAACAACCCGATCCTTACCGGCGAAGCCGGTGTCGGCAAAACGGCGGTGGTCGAGGGGCTGGCCCTGCGCATTGCCGCCGATGATGTGCCGCCGCCGCTCAAGAACGTCAGCCTGCATCTGCTTGACATGGGCTTGCTTCAGGCCGGCGCGAGCGTCAAAGGGGAGTTCGAGAGCCGCCTCAAGAACGTGATCGATGAGGTCAAGCAAAGCCCGACGCCGGTCATCCTGTTCATCGACGAGGCGCACACCATGATTGGCGCGGGGGGACAGAGCGGGCAGAACGACGCGGCCAACCTGCTCAAGCCGGCGCTCGCGCGCGGTGAGTTGCGCACGATCGCCGCCACCACCTGGGCTGAATACAAAAAATACTTCGAAAAAGACGCTGCGCTCGCCCGCCGCTTTCAGGTTGTCAAGGTGGACGAGCCGTCCGAGCCCCTGGCGGCCGCCATGCTGCGTGCCATGGTGCCGTTGATGGAGTCGCACTTCGGTGTGCGTGTGCTCGATGATGCAGTTACCGAAGCGGTGCGCCTGTCACACCGTTACATCAGCGCGCGTCAGTTGCCGGACAAGGCGGTAAGCGTGCTCGACACCGCGTGCGCCAAAGTCGCCTTGGGCCAGAGCGCCACGCCGGCACGGATTGACGACGCCGAAAAACGCTTGCTGCGCGAACGGACCGAACTCAACGCCTTGACGCGCGAAGCCTCAATCAGCGCTGATCACCAGGTGCGCATTGGCGAGCTTGTCAGCCTGACGGCCAAAACCGAGGCATTGCTTACCGAGTTGCGGGCGAGATGTGAAGAGGAGGGCGAGCTCGTCAAGCGCATGCTCGAACTGCACCAGCAACTCGAGCGCCGCGGTCAGGGCGAAGCGCCTGCCGGCGATGTGGCGCATGCCGCCGCGCAGGACGAACTCGACAGCCTTGCCACTCGACTGCGTGCGCTGCAGGGCGACAGCCCGATGGTGCCGCTGCAAGTCGACGCCATGGTGGTGGCCGAGATCGTGTCCGCATGGACCGGGATCCCGCTGGGCAAGATGGTCAAGGATGAGATCAATACGGTGCTCAATCTCAAGGCTTTGCTGCAGGCACGCGTGATCGGGCAAGACCATGCGCTTGAATCAATCGCTCAGCGTGTGCGTACCGCCCGGGCGAACCTCGATGACCCGAACAAACCCAAGGGTGTCTTCCTGTTTGTCGGGCCGTCGGGCGTTGGCAAAACTGAAACGGCGCTGGCGCTGGCGGATGTGCTCTACGGCGGCGAGCGAAAACTGGTCACCATCAACATGAGCGAGTACCAGGAGGCCCATTCGGTGTCAGGCCTCAAAGGCTCGCCCCCCGGCTATGTGGGCTATGGCGAAGGCGGCGTGCTGACCGAGGCCGTGCGCCGCAATCCCTATAGCGTCGTGTTACTCGACGAGGTTGAAAAAGCCCATCCCGATGTACTCGAACTGTTTTTTCAGGTCTTCGACAAGGGCGTGCTCGACGATGCGGAAGGCCGAGAGATCGACTTTCGCAATACGCTCATTATTCTTACCAGCAATGTCGGCTCCAGCCAGATCATGCAGGCCTGCCTGAACAAACCGGCCGATGCGCGTCCGGACCCCGATGCGCTCGCCGAGGCGCTGCGTCCGGCACTGTACCAGGCCTTCAAGCCTGCGTTTCTCGGGCGGATGAAGGTCATTCCCTATTACCCGATCAGCGACGACATCCTGCTTAACATCATTCAACTCAAGCTCGGTCGTATTCGGGATCGCGTTGGCGCCAACCATAAAGCGGAGTTTGGCTGGGACGCAAAGCTGATTGACACCGTCCTCGCGCGCTGTACCGAGGTGGACTCCGGGGCGCGCAATGTGGATCACATCCTCAACGGCAGCTTGCTTCCCGAGATGGCCGAAGCGGTGCTTACCCGCATGGCCGACGGCGCAGCGATTGCCCGGATCAAGGTCAGCGCCACCAAGAGCGGTGACTTCCGCTACGCCATCAAGTAAGTCGCATCGATTCGGGAGACATACAGGTGCTCAACTTGAACTACGCCACGGTCGGCCGCGCCTACCGATATTTTGCAACGCAAACCGATGTCGATCTGTTTGCGTCACTGGGCTGGAGCGATCGATTCGGTGCGGCCGGTTATCGGCGGTCCAACGCCTTGCACCTCAGCCTCGCCTTGATTGCCTGCAAAGCGCCATTGAACGGGCCGTTGAGGGTGTTCGATGGGCCGCTTCTCGGTGGCCGGCCCGATGCGGCGGCCAACCGCCTTTCAGACTGGCTTCAGCGTCATCACGGCGAGCCCGAGCGAATTGCCATAGATCAGGGCGTCCAGGCCGCAGGTGCCGCGCTCGGTGCGCGGCGGGGTATTGCGGCATTCATGCAGCGATCGGGTCCGGAAGGCGGTCAAATCGCGGTGCTCGATAGTCGCAACACGCCAGTCGTTTGCACTGCGGCGCAAATCTGCCATCCCAGTGAGATCCGCTTCTGGCCTTTGGCTTGATTCGTTGAACCCTATTTAGGTCAAGTCCGACATGACACCGCTTCTTTCTGTCGACACGCTCTGGACTCAAAACCAGCGCCTGATGCGCCTCATTACGCCCCTCGGCGCCGATGCATTGCTGGCCGAGGCCGCAACACTACGAGAAGCGCTTGGCCCGGTGGCTGAGCATGCCGGTTTTCATATCGAGCTGACGGTGCTTTGCGCCGACGCCCATGTATCTCTCACCGCTTTGCTGGGGCAGCCGGCTCGACTCGACTTGCTGACCAGTCATTCTCGCACCGAGTTAAGGCCATTTCACGGGCACATCACGCACGTCAAGCGCCTCGGTGCCAATGGCGGGTTTGCGCGCTATCAGTTGCGTATCGAACCATGGCTAGCCTTTCTTGCACATCGCCGCGACAGCTTCGTGTTTCAGCAGTGCAGCGTAATCGAGATCGTCGACCGCTTGTTGAGCGGGTGGTCTGGCCAGGGCATGCTCGCCCCTGTGTGGCGATGGGCGCTAAGCGACCCTGATGCTTACCCGAAACGCGGTACCACCACCCAGTACCAGGAGAGCGATCTCGACTTTGTCCGTCGCTTACTCGCTGAAGAGGGATTGTTTTGCTGGTTTGAGCACACTGCCGACGACACCCGCGCCTACGGTCAGCACACACTCGTCATCAGCGACCACAACGCCGCGTTCGCCGACAACCGGCAAGCGGTGTTTCGCTTTACGCAAGCCGGCGCCACCATGGCGGAAGACAGCATCGATCGATGGCACGGCATGCGAAGGCTCGATACCGCAGTGCTCGCCGCCGGCAGTTGGGACTATCGCAGTTTGAACACCCGTGATCAGCAAG
>JBFIJC010000177.1:0-7594 GCA_041600915.1 Nitrogeniibacter sp. | reverse complement strand
GGTAGGTGAAGTTGCGGTGCTTGGTCTCCCAGTACTTCATCAGGCCGCCATCGTAGAGATCGGATCGCTCGCGGGCAGAAAACACCAGATCGACCGGTTTGCGATAGCCGCGACGCAGGGCGGCTTCGGCCAGTGACAGGATGGGCGCGAGACCCGAGCCGGCGGCCAGACAGAGCACCGGAGACTCGACGGCCGGGTCGCCAATGAAGGTGCCGTAGGGGCCGGAGAGTTTGACCAGCTCACCGATGCCGAGCTTGTCGTGCACCCACAGGCTGGTCTGGCCTTCATCGACGCGGGTCACTTGCAGCACGATTTCGCCGTCGGGGCGGGGGGCGTTGGCAATCGAGTAGCAGCGCGCCGGGGCGCCGTCGCGCTCGTTGCCGAGGGTGATGTACTGGCCGGGCCAGAAGCGCATGGCCGGGCCGACCGGGCGCAGGCGCAGCTCGACGATGCGCGGCGTGCGCGGGATGCGGTCGGTGACCACGAAGCGCTGGTTCTCGCGCGGCGGAAAGAGTTTGGGTTTGGCGTCTTCCGTGCCCCACTCGATAACGAGTTCTTCGGACAGCGGCTTGGCCATGCACATCAGGCCGAAGCCCTGGGTGCGCTCGTCTTGCGAGAGCGCCATGTCGAGCACCATGCCCTGGTCGAAGTTGCCCGACACGACCTTGACCTTGCATTCGCCACAGGCGCCGGCGCGGCAGTTGTTGGGTAGCGCGTAACCGGCTTTTTCGAGGGCACCGAGCACGGTGTCACCGCTGGCACACTCCACTTCGCGACCGGAGGGATGCAGGCGGATTCGACTCATTGTGATTCTCCTGGTGGGGCAAAAACGGGCCGCCGCACGCGCGACGACCCGGTGGCTGCATGACGGCGATCAGAATACCGGAATGATGTCGTCCATTTCGATGTCCGAGATTTCCTGGCCGGAGATGCCGACTTCGGGAATGGCGGGGAAGGGAATGCCGTAGCGGTCGAGCACGCCCTTCAGGTTGAGCATGGCGTTCTTCCAGTTTTCCTTCTTGGCCTCGTAGGTCGGGACGCCGAAGCCGGCGCCACGGGCCACTTCTTCGGCCTCACGCTGCACATCGATGAAGTCGGCCGGCAGGTCCCAGAAGTCCATGGGCGGCTCGAACAAGACGGCCGACAGAAAGAGGTAACCGGCGCGGATCTGTTTGGTGACGATGGCGCGGTCCTCGTCCGGCAGCTTCGGGTAGTCACGCTCCATCAGCGCCATGCAGATCGCCATGTGGCGGCCTTCGTCGCGGCCGATGTTGCGGAAGGCCTCCTTGAAGACCAGCTCGCGGGTGTTGTCGTGCATCTGCTTGAAGATGGTGGCGGCAGCGATCTCGCCCATCAGGAAAGAACTGAACAGCACGGCCAGGCTGTACTTGGGCACCGCCTTCTTGTAGCCCGTCCAGTAACGCGCGCCGTTGTAGTACAGCCAGTGGGCGTTGCGCTGCAGCTTCTTGCCCAGCTCGGTCTTCGGCGTGTAGGTCAGCGGGTCCGGATGATCCAGCAGGCGGGTGATGGCCAGGCCGCACATCTGCTCGTGGTTCTGCTCGTCGCGGGTGACCGAGAAGAAGCAGCGGCGCACCGGGTCTTCTTCATGGTCTTCGTAGCACTTGATCAGCGCCTCGGCGAAGACCGGCGGTGCCGAGGCGTCGAAACAGGACAGCAGGGTCCACCAGTAGGCGATGGCCTCGCGCTCTTCCCAGCTGTAGCTTTCGACGTCAAACGTGTCCCAGGCCAGTTGCTTGGGGTCCCAGTTCTCGCGCTGGGCGGCATCCCACACTTCTTCCATCTTGGCGGTCTGCGCGTTCCACGACAGCGGGAACACGTTGGGCTGCTCGGTGACGGGCGGCAGGTCCATGGTGTGGGCGATTTTTTCTTTATTCACTGTCTGTCTCCTCCTGAGTATCTCGCCGTCCTTGCAGGCGGCGTCCTGTGCTGTGCGAGCCCTGCTGATGACAGTAGAGCGGTCGCAAAAACGTGTTTTTGATACAGGTCAAGAGATTAAACATTAACCGACCGGTCGGTCAATGTTTAAATTTGAGTGGCGACGAACGGCCAGTCGATGACGAATGGCGTGTCGCTCAGTCAGTCTGTGTTGTGCTGTGAGACGGGGCGCGATAGTCGGGGTTGAGCACGACTTCGGATTTGATGAAGGCCGCGGTGAATAGAGCGATGCACAGCGAGAGGATCACAAAGTGCCGAATCTGCCAGGCGCGGTCGGCGCCGGCGCGGGTGCCCATGGCCATGCGCTGCATGAAGCTGAGCCCCGCCGCGCTCAGGCACAGCAGGGCGCCGGCCAGCAAGCGGGCCGAGAGGCCGCTGAAATGCGTGGCCAGTGACAGATCAAAGCGGTTCGGCAGATAGAACTCGCCGCGCGTGAACAACCACGCCCCGGCCAGGCCGCTGAGCAACACCACGAACAGCGACAGCGTGCGCATCATGGCGTGGCGGCGGCTCCGTTGGCCAGAGCGGCGGTGACCGGCGCGACCAGTGCGTCGCCCAGTTGCTCGTGCGTGTGGGCGTCCAGATGCACGCCATCGGCGGCGCTGGTGCGAATGATCTGGCCCGCGTCAAAGAAGGCGCAGCCGGTGTCCTTGGCGACCTGAGTCAGCGCTTGCGCCAGACCGGTGCACTTGACGTCGCCATCGCGAAACTTCTCGGCCATGGTGCCGGCAGGGATGCCGATTGGCGGCGGGCACACGATGAGAATGGGCGGCACCGGCATGCCGGGCTCGATCGGCGCGTTGCGGATCGTCGTCACCAGTGCGGCCACGCCTTCGGCGGCATGCCAGGCCTTGTGCGGGTGTACGGACTGAAAGTCGTTATTGCCGAGCATTAACACGACCAGCGCCAGCGGGCTGCTCACTTCGATGCGTTGGGCCAGCCCCTCGATGCCCTTTCGGCCGGCCTTGAAGGGGTCGTCCCACACCGTGCGCCGACCGTTGAGGCAGTCTTCGATAATGCGCACATCCTGCCCGGCCGCGCGCAGCGCGTTCTCCAGCCGGCCGGGCCAGCGCACCGGAAACGGGTGGCGCTGCCGCGTGTTGGGGATGATGCCCCAGGACAATGAATCGCCGTACACCAGAATCTGTTGCATCTGCTTCCCCTTGTGTGTGGGTCAGTCGCCGCCGCAGCCACCGCCACAACCACCATCCGAACCGCCCGAGTCACTGCTGCAACTGCTGCAGCCGCCGCCACAACCGATGTGACCCGCACAGTATGCGCCCTTGCCGGCAGCGCCCGCCTTCAGGCAGTCGAGCTGGTAGCTGAAGCCGTCGGCCAGGCCGAGTGTCGCGTCGAGGGCAAACAGCCGGGGCAGACGGGTGGGCGAGGTCGGATCGATGCCCTCGTGCGCGCAGGCATGCCGCCAGCAGCGCTTCAGGCCGTCTTGCGCCTGGGTCGGGCTCGTCATGGCCTCGGCGGGTACGTGGTGCAAAAAACGGCCCAGGCCTTTACGGCAAAAGTCCTGATAGTTGCGGGTGAACAGAATGAACTCATGCCAGGCATCGTCGACCGCCTGCGAGGGCATCGATAATTTGCGTCGACCGGCGTGCTGGTTGATCTCGAACCAGTCGCGCAGACCGTGAAAGACCGCTTTGCGCTGCGCCGGGTTCAGCTCGGGCCGGCGAGTGGCGAGGCGCTTGTCGAGCAGTCGGGCGAAATCGAACTGGGCGAGAAACCGATGGCGCTCACGCGCTACCCGCTTTCGCCACAGCACGCCACCGCCCAGCACGGCCGCCGCGCCAGCCACCAGCAGCGGAATGCTCACGCCGGCCATGAATCAGCCGCCGAACATGTCGCCCGCCTTGCCCGGCGGCGTGAGGCCGAAATGCTGCCAGATGGCATGCGTGGCGATGCGCCCGCGTGGGGTGCGCTGCAAATAGCCCTGCTGGATCAGATAGGGTTCGAGCACATCTTCGATGGTGTCGGGCGACTCGCCGATGGCCGCGG
This sequence comes from Nitrogeniibacter sp., assembly GCA_041600915.1. GTDB lineage: Bacteria > Pseudomonadota > Gammaproteobacteria > Burkholderiales > Rhodocyclaceae > Nitrogeniibacter. The sequence continues at coordinate 3,631 of JBFIJC010000177.1, read as the reverse complement.
CGATGTTGTCCAGCCCCACCGGGCCGCCGCCGAATTTTTCGAGCACCGCGCTGAGCAGCTTGCGGTCCATCAGATCCAGCCCCAGCGAATCGACGTCGAGCATCACCAGCGCGGCATCGGCCACGGGTGACGAGATGTGGCCGTCGGCGCGCACCTCGGCGTAGTCGCGCACCCGGCGCAGCAGGCGGTTGGCAATGCGCGGCGTGCCGCGGGCGCGACGGGCGATCTCCAGCGCGCCGGCATCGTCGATGTCTACATTGAGCAGGCCGGAAGAGCGGCTGACGATGGTGCGCAGCTCGTCTGCGGTATAGAACTCCAGCCGCGAGACGATGCCGAAGCGATCGCGCAGCGGGTTGGTCAGCATGCCGGCGCGGGTGGTGGCGCCCACCAGCGTGAAGGGCGGCAGGTCGAGCTTGACCGAGCGCGCCGCCGGCCCCTCGCCGATCATGATGTCGATCTGGAAGTCTTCCAGCGCCGGGTAGAGGATCTCCTCCACCACCGGCGACAGGCGATGGATCTCGTCGATGAACAACACATCGTGCGGCTCGAGATTGGTCAGCAGCGCGGCCAGATCGCCCGCGCGCTCCAGCACCGGGCCGGAGGTCTGACGCAGGTTGACGCCCATCTCGGCCGCCACGATATGCGCCAGCGTGGTCTTGCCCAGGCCCGGCGGGCCAAACAGCAAGACGTGATCGAGCGCTTCGCCGCGACGGCGTGCGGCCTGAATGAAAATCTCCAGCTGCTCGCGGATCTTCTGCTGCCCGACGTATTCGGCCAGCCGCTTCGGCCGCAGCGCGCGCTCGATGGCGTCTTCCTGCTTGTTGGCCGTCTGCGGCGCAATCAGCCGCTCGGTGCTCGCCTGGAGTTTGTCGGTTTCGATCATGGCGGCAGTTTAACGGATGCCGTTGTTCGCGGGGCTGTGTGAAAGCTCAGTCGGTCGGTTTGGGCGCTGCCTTGCGGATATACAGGGTCTTCTCCACCCGCGCACAGACCTCGCCGTCGGTGTTGACCACGTCCACCGTGTAGGTCGGCAGGGTTTTTTCGCCATCGGCCGTGGCGGCGCGTACGGCGTCGATCTGCGCTTCGTCGAGTGTGAAGCGGGCGGTGACCGTGCCCTTGGCAGGGTGGAGGAAGTCGATCTTGGCGCTGCGGTCCCACACGATGTAGCCCTTGCCGAGGCGGTGCATCATCATCAGCATGAAGAACGGGTCGGTCATGGAGAACAGCGAGCCGCCGAAATGGGTGCCGACGTAGTTGCGGTTGAGCAGGCCCATTTTGAGGGCGACGGTGATTTCGCTGAAATCGGCCGCGATGTGTTGCACCCGGATGCCGGCGCCGAGGAAGGGCGGCCACAGGTTGATGCCCCATTTGAGCAGGCCGGGGCCGACGCGGATGCTGCGCAGGAAGCCTTGTTTCGGCCTGGGGGGCGTGGCGGTGCTCATCAGGGCTTGGCAAGCAGCTTGAGCGCCGCGCGGATGCCGTCGGAGACGGTGGCGTCGTCGGCCAGGGCTTTCATGGCGCCGAGGGCTTCTTTCTCGTTGTAGCCGAGCGCGATCAGGGCGTTGAGGATGTCGCTGCGCGCGTCGGGCTGTGCGCTTGCGCCGCCGGTGCTGAGGCTGGCGGAGACGCTGGGCAGGGCTTTGCCGAGCTTGTCCTTGAGTTCGAGCAGCAGGCGTTCGGCGGTTTTTTTGCCGATGCCGGGGATCTTCACCAGCCGGCCGGTCTCTTGCAGGGCGATGGCCTGGGCAAGATCGGTGACCGACAGGCCCGACAGCACGGCCAGTGCAGTGCGCGCGCCGATGCCGGAGACCTTGATGAGCTGGCGGAAGGCGACGCGTTCCTCTTCGCTGCCAAAGCCGTACAGAAAGTGGCCGTCTTCGCGCACCGCGAGGTGGGTGTGCAGGCTCACCGCCTGGCCGGTGGCGGGCAGGTGGTAGAAGGTGCTCATGGGGACGTCGACTTCATAGCCGACGCCGCCGGCGTCGATGAGGATTTGTGGCGGGTTCTTTTCGAGCAGGGTGCCGCGAAGGCGTCCGATCATGTCGTGGGGCTCAGAAGTCTGCGGCCTGAAAGGCCGGCAAGGCCTCGGCTGCGGCCGCGTGGGCGGCGAGGCGGGGAAAATTGGCGGGGTCGATCACGCCGGGCAGTTTGCTCTGGGTAAAGCGCCAGGCGACGGCGGTGCTGACGTCGGCCTGGGTGAGGTTGTCGCCACACAGCCATTTTGTGTCGCCGAACTCGGCTTCGAGCAGATCGTAGCTGGCGCGCAGCTGTTCGGTCAGGCGGCCAGACCAGTCGAGCCAGCGATGGGCCTCGGGGCGCACGCTGGTTTCGTAGTAGCGCTGTACCGAGCGATCACAGGCGGCCAGCGCCACGCTGGTCAGGCGCAGGCAGCGCCGGCGCAGCTCGGGGTCGTTGGGGGTGAGGCGGTCTTTGGGTGCGGCGAGGGTTTCGAGGTATTGCAGGATGATTTGGGACTCGACCATCACGGTGCCGTCGTCGAAAACCAGTGTCGGTGCCTTGACCAGCGGATTGATCGCCCGGAACTGCTCGAACTGACGGAACACGGAGATCTGTTCCAGATCCAGCGACAGGTGCATCAGGTGCGCCGAGACGACGGTACGGCGCACAAAGGGCGAGTCGAGCATGCCGATCAGTTTCATGGCGGGTAGCGAGTCAAATCAAACGGGCGTTTATTGGCGCGTGAACCGGGTGGCGATGTCAAGCAGGCTGTCGACCACGAGAATGCCGCCAGCGCGGATATCGTCCCCCGGCGTGAGCAGGTCGGGCACCATCACCACGCGCATACCTGCGTCTCGGGCGGCGCGCACGCCGGCGTTGGAGTCTTCGAGCGCGAGGCAGTCGGCCGGGCGCTGGCCGAGGCGTTCGGCGGCGGCGAGGAAGATGTCGGGCGCCGGTTTGCCGCGGGCCACTTCGTCGCCGGCCACCACGATGTGTACCCGCTCGAGCAGGCCGACGGCGTCGAGCTTGGGCAGGGCGCGACTGCGCCGGGTGGAAGTGGCGACGGCGCGCGGCAGGCCGGCGGCGTCGAGCGCATCAAAGAGTTCAAGCACGCCGGGTTTGAGCGGGATGCTGCCGGTGGCGATCACCGCCTCGTAGCGCAGGCCGAACTCGGCGCGGTGGGTTTCTAGCGGGTAGTCGTCGCCGAAAGCGCCTTTGAGCAGGGCTTCGTGCTCGCGCGAGTTGAGGCCGATCATCTGCATGGCGACCTCGTGCGTCCAGGGGATGCCCAGATCGAGGCTGACTTGCCGGCCGATGTCGTAGGCGATGCGTTCGCTGTCGAGCAAGAGGCCGTCCATGTCGAAGACCACGGCACGCAGCTCGGTCGGGTTGAAATCGGTCATAGGTTGCGGAGGGGCGGAGACGATGCGGCGGGTACGGCCGGTGGTGGCCGGATCAACGCCCGGCGTGCGTCGAGGCGGTTCGACGCACGTGGCGCGATCTTGTCAGTGCGGGATGATCGGCGTGTGGCCGACAGCGTGCTTTTTGGCTTGCTTGGCGGCTTTCTTTTCCTTGGGGTTGAGCAGCGGCTGTTTTCGCTGTTCTTTGTTGCTCTGTTTGATCTTGCCCATGATCGTGCTCCCGAGACGCCTCGGCAAATGCCGCTGCTGAT
>JBFIJC010000176.1:0-7670 GCA_041600915.1 Nitrogeniibacter sp. | reverse complement strand
CAATGCCAGCAGCGCCCCGCAACCCAGTACGATCAGATAAAGCATTCTTGCTCTCCGGCACACCGCGCGCCATCGACACCAAGCTGCTTTAACGGCAAGGACAGCAGCCGCCTTGAACCCGCTGCTGCAGCGCAGCTTGCGCCCACCGCCGCCGCCCATGACAATCGGCATGACCGAGCGCCCCCGGCCACAAGCCACACCGCGCCCCCGCCTCCCGGAGACCCCGCATGCCATTGCCCCTGCCGCTCGACCTGAGCGCACTCATCGCCGCGCGCCAACGCATCAACGACGCCATCATCCGCACCGTCCAGTGGCACAACGACCCACTCTCCGAGGCCGTCGGCGCACCGCTGCAACTGAAACTCGAAAACCTCCAGCGCACCGGCTCCTTCAAGCTGCGCGGCGCCACCCACAAGATTGACCGCCTGCTGGCCGGCGGCGACCGGCCCGCCGGCGTGATTGCCGCCTCGGCCGGCAATCACGCGCAAGGCGTCGCCCGCGCGGCGTCGCTCGCCGGACTGAAGGCCGTGGTGGTGATGCCGGGCACCGCGCCGCTGACCAAGATCCAGGCCTGCCGTGCGCTGGGCGCCGAGGTGGTGTTGGAGGGCGACACACTCGAACATGCCGCCGACGAAGCGCGCCGCCGCGCCACCGCCGAGCACCTCGCCTTTCTTCACCCCTACGACGACTGGGACGTCATCGCCGGCCAGGCCAGCTGCGGCCTCGAGATGCTCGAAGACGCGCCCGACATGACCGTGGCCGTGGTGCCGCTGGGCGGCGGCGGTCTGATCGCCGGCATCGCGCTGGCGCTTAAATTGCAACGTCCCGACATCCGCGTGATTGGCGTGCAGACCGAAACCGTCGCGCCCTACCGCAATTTCCTCATCGACGGCACGCTCGAAACCGTGCCGGCGGGCGCCCACACCATCGCCGACGGCATCAAGGTGAAACGCCCCGGCGAGCGCAACCGGCAGGTCATTGCCGCGCTGGTCGACGAGATCGTGACCGTCGACGACAACGCCATCGCCGAAGCCATCGTCACCCTGGTCGAGCGCACCCGCACCATGGGCGAGGGCGCCGGTGTGGTCGGGCTGGCGGCGCTGATGCAAGGCAAGATCCGGCTCGCGCCGACCGACCGCGCGGTGTGCGTAATTTCGGGCGGCAATGTGGACATGACCCTGGTCGGGCGCTCGATCGACTATGGTCTGGCCTCCAGCGGCCGACTGATGAGCGTTGCCGTCACCACCTCCGATGCGCCGGGTCAGTTGCTGGCCATGATTGGCCGCGTCGCCGCCCTGGGCATCAACATCCGCCACGTCGAGCATCGCCGCGGCGAGCTGCATGTGCCGGTCGGCATGACGGAAGTGATTCTGCAAATGGAAACCCGCGACTTCGATCACCAGCACGAATTGCTGGCCGATTTCACCAGTCAGGGCCTCATCGCGCGCAACCTGCTTCAACTCTGAACTACGCGAATGGGCTATTCTGGGGCCGTCGCCCACACCGCCACACACGATGCCCTTTTCTGCCCACGGTGAGTTCTCGCTGCGCCAGGACGGTCGGCTCTTGATTGCCGAGCTGACCGGCCCCTGGAATATCGAGCTGGTCGACCGCTACCGCATCGAGGTCGCGCCCTTCGTCGCGCGCCTGGCGCCCGATGGCCCATGGGGTCAGATCGCGATCTGCCACCGTAGCGTGCTGGCGCCGCAAGATGCGCTGAAAGCACTGACCGACGGCGCCCGTGTGCTCGCCGAGCGCCATCACCGCGTGGCGATGGCCTATGTCTTGCCACCCGAGGTGGAAGGCCACGGCATCATGGAATCGGTGTTTGCGCGAATGTATGCCGGTTTTCAGTCCGTCGCCTGTTTCGAGACACTGGCGCCGGCCCGCGAATGGACGCTGGCCCAAATCAAGGCCGCCGCCAAACCCTGAACCCGGCTCACGGAATCCTTACCGACACCCCGGCCTCGCCCCAGCCATGTACCAGATCGCGCGCCACCACGCGCACCTGCTCGACCCCGGGCGGTATCGCCACGCCACTGAGTGAACGGGTAAACGGCTGCTCGGTTTCATGCGGATGGAGCAACACCCGACGCCCCAGCACCGCGCCGTCCGGCGCACGCACCTCCCAGGCATCGGCATAGTGGTCCCAACCGGTGTCGGCATGGCGCACCGTCACCGTAAAACTGCACACCCGTCGCGCGTCACAGTCCGCCACCGCATCAAGCACCTCGGCCTCGCCCGCCCACACTAGACCCGGCACGCACAGCGCGAGCAGCCCCAGCGCGCGCCACATCAGGCCACCACCTGCGGCGCAAAACGGGCGGCAAAACCGTCGGGCACGCGCGTCACCTTGCTTGCGGCGTAATCAAAAAACAGAATGCCGGTCTTGCCGCGCGCCACTTCGCGCCCGGACTCGGCCTCGCGCATCTGCCACACCAGATCGCAGCCATATTTGTTGAAGTCGCAGGCGGCCATGCTCACCCGCATCACCTCGCCATGATGGGCTTCTGAGCGGTACTGCAAGGCCGCGTCGCACACGATGATGCCCACGCCCTCCACGTCCAGCTCGGTGTAGCCCATCGACTTGAGAAAGCGCAGGCGCGCCTCCGACACCACCGTCAGCAACATCGCGTTGTCGAGGTGATTGCCGTAATTGATATGGCTGAGATAGAGCGTGATGTCGGTCGAAAAGTCGAAAGCATCGGGCAGATCGATCTGAATGCGGGCCATGATGAATACGCTGCAATGAATGAATTGAGCCTCGATTGAACCACACATCGCCGCGCCCCGATTTGCATCCGGCCGCCGGGCTGACTATCGTGCCGGTTTCAACACCGGTTACCGATGTGACACACAAGGCCGTCCCCCTGCGCCGCTTCTGGGATCGCGCCCGCCAGATCGCCTTGTTCGAGGCCGGCGGCCTGCTGCTCATCACCCCGCCCTTTGCCTGGGCCAGCGGCGTGCCCCTGACCGACTCGCTCGGCATGCTGGCGCTGATCGCGCTGATCGCCGCCTTGTGGAACGCGGCCTACAACATCGGCTTCGACTGGGTCGAAGGCCGGCGCACCGGCCGCACGGCCGACCGTCGCCCCTGGCCGATGCGCGTCGTGCACGCCCTCGGCTTCGAAACCGGCCTGCTGATCATGACCCTGCCCATCGTCATGGCCTGGACCGGCATGGACTGGCTCACCGCCCTCATCGCCGATCTGGCCCTCGCCGTGGCCTACACCGTCTACGCCTTCGTCTTCAATCTGACCTACGATCGGCTTTTCCCGATCCGCACGCCGCAGGCCGACTGATGCCCGTCCAGACCCACGTCCCGCTCGACGCCTTCAACACCTTCGGCCTGCCCGCCAATGCCGCGCGCTACCTGCGCATCGACGATGTCGACAGCCTGATTAGCCTGGCCCGCGAAGGCAAGCTGCGCGGCCCGCGCCTGGTGCTCGGCGGCGGCAGCAATGTGGTGTTCACCGGCGATGTGGACGCGCTGGTGCTGCATGTCGCGCTTCGCGGGCGCGAGCGCCTGGCCGATGCCGACGACGCCTGGCGTGTCGCCGCCGCCGGCGGTGAGCCCTGGCACGATTTCGTGCGCTGGACGCTGGACGAAGACCTGCCCGGCCTCGAAAACCTCTCGCTCATCCCCGGCACCGTCGGCGCCGCGCCCATCCAGAACATCGGCGCCTACGGTCTGGAGATGGCCGAACGCTTCGAATCGCTGGAAGCGGTCGATCTCGACACCGGCGAGGTGCGTCAGTTCAGCGCCGCCGACTGTCACTTCGGCTACCGCGACAGCGTGTTCAAGCAGGCCGAAGCCGGCCGCTGGCTGATCACCCGCGTCATCTTCCGCCTGCCCCGCCCCTGGCCGCCGCTCACCGGCTACGCCGATCTGCAGCGCCACCTGGCCGATCAAGGCATCGTCACGCCTACGGCACGGCAGATCTCCGACGCCGTCATCGCCGTGCGCCAGGCCAAACTGCCCGACCCGGCCGTGCTCGGCAACGCCGGCAGCTTCTTCAAGAATCCCATCGTCGACGCCGACGTCGCCGAACGCCTGCTCGCCGACCACCCCGGCGCACCGCACTACCCGCAAGCCGACGGCCGCATCAAACTCGCCGCCGGCTGGCTCATCGACCAGTGCGGCTGGAAAGGCAAACGCCTCGGCCCGGTCGGCTGCCACGCCCGCCAGGCGCTGGTCATCGTCAATCATGGCGGCGCCACCGGCGCGGATGTGCGCCAACTCGCCGACGCCATCGCCGCCGACGTACACACGCGCTTCGGCATCGCGCTCGAGGCAGAGCCGAGCTTCGTGTAGGGCGGATAAGCCGCAGGCGCATCCGCCATCGGTGCTGCGTCGGGGCATTGTCCGGCGGATGCGCTCCGCTTATCCGCCCTACGCGGGCCAGTTTTGCAGGGCGGGCGGCGAGGGGCCACCCATCGTGCCTCACGACAAAACGCTGCTTGGTGGGCAGCAAAGCTGACCACCCTACGAAACTGGCGACCGACTGGATACAAATGCGCACCGCACGCCTATCGACTTGGGCATAAGCTTTCAGCGCGGCACTGATTTTGTAGGGTGGGCGGCTTGCCGCCCACCATCGTGAATCACCCAACGCCCCGTTACGGCGCCATATCGAACACCAGCAACTCGGCGCCGTCGCCGTCACTCAGGCGCAACTGCGTCTCATCCGCCAAGGCCACGCCATCGCCTTCGGCCAGCCGCTCGCCATTGAGCGTCACCGCCCCCCGCGCCACCTGCACCCAGCCGAGCCGTCCGGGGGCCAGCGTCAGCGTTGCGGTTTCGGTGCCGTCGAGCGTGGCGGCGTAGAGGTCGACGTCCTGGCCGATGTGCACCGAGCCGTCCCGCCCGTCACCGCTGGCGATCAGGCGCAGGCCGTTACGCACGGGCAGGACGTCGATGCGCTGCTGACCATAGCCCGGCGGTGTGCCGCGTTCGACGGGCAAGACCCAGATCTGCAGCAGGCGCAGCGGCTCGCTGTCGGAGGGGTTGAACTCGCTGTGACGAATACCGGTGCCGGCGCGCATGTACTGGATCTCGCCGGGGCGGATGGTCGAGCCGTTGCCCAGGCTGTCCTTGTGCGCCAGCGCGCCGTCGATCACATAGGTGAGGATCTCCATGTCGGCGTGCGGATGGGTGGGGAAACCGCCGCCGGGGGCGATGCGGTCGTCGTTGATCACCCGCAGCGGGCCAAAGCCCATGTGCGCCGGATCGCGGTACTCGCCGAAGGAAAAAGTGTGCCGTGCGTTCAGCCAGCCGAAGTTGGCGTGGCCGCGCTCATCAGCCTTGCGGATCGTCATGCTCATGTCCGTGCTCCTGAATGGGTTGCGATGGATTCATGATGGGTCAGACGCGAATCAAAGACAATCCGGCAAGTTGCTGAATAACTGTTCACCAATTCGCAACAATAGAACCCGACGCACGCCGCGACCGCCTGCACCGACGGCTGGCTTGGAGCGCGCAGCAAACAGTGGCATCCTCTGGGTCTGCCGGCGGCCCTTGCGGTCGCCTTTTCCCGAGATTGCAACCGGAGCGAACCGTGCCTGGCCTGTTACCCAATATCGACCCTGATGGGTTGCTCGAATACTCCGTGGTCTATACCGACCGCGCGCTCAACCACATGTCGGCCCGCTTTCAGGGCGTGATGCGCGACATCTCACGTGTGCTCAAGACGGTCTACAAGGCCGACGCGGCCGCCATCGTGCCGGGTAGCGGCACCTTCGGCATGGAATCGGTCGCCCGTCAGTTCGCCGCCGGCAAGCACTGCCTGGTGATCCGCAACGGCTTCTTCAGCTTCCGCTGGACGCAGATTTTCGAGATGGGCGCCATCCCGAGCAGCCACACCGTGCTCAAGGCCCGCAAGGCCGACGACGGCGCCCAGTCGCCCTTCGCCCCCGCGCCCATCGACGAGGTGGTGGCCACCATCCGCGCCGAAAAGCCGGCCGTGGTCTTTGCCCCGCATGTCGAAACCGCCTCCGGCATGATGCTACCCGACGACTACCTGCGCGCCGTCTCCGACGCAGTGCATGAAGTCGGCGGCCTGTTCGTGCTCGACTGCATCGCCTCAGGCACCGTGTGGGTCGACATGGCGGCCACCGGCGTGGACGTGCTGATCAGCGCACCGCAAAAAGGCTGGAGCGGCTCGCCGTGCTGCGCCATGGTGATGATGAGCCAGCGTGCGCTGGCGGTGCTCGACACCACCACCAGCACCAGCTTCGCGGCCGACCTCAAGAAGTGGCTGCAGATCATGCAGGCCTACGAAGGCGGCGGCCACGCCTATCACGCCACCATGCCGACCGACGCGCTCACCGTAATGCGCGACATCATGCTCGAGACCGAAGCCTATGGCTTCGACAAGGTGCGCGACGAGCAACTCGAACTCGGTCGCCAGGCGCGCGCCGCGCTCGAAGCCAAGGGCTACAAGAGCGTTGCCGCGGCCGGCTTTCAGGCGCCCGGCGTGGTGGTGAGCTACACCACCGATGCCGATGTGCAAACCGGCAAGAAATTCCTCGCCCAGGGCCTGCAAGTGGCCGCCGGCGTGCCGCTGCAATGCGACGAGCCGGCCGACTACCGCAGCTTCCGCGTGGGCCTGTTCGGCCTCGACAAGCTGCACAACGTCGAACGCACGGTTGCCAACCTGAAAAAGGCACTCGACGCGGTCGGCTAAGCACCGCCATCCGGCCGGGCAAAAGGGGCGTGCCAGCGTCCCGCGCCCGGCCGGAGTCGCACCAGGCAATACCCAAAGCGTCGCATTCGGCCACACCGAAGTCATCGCTTGGCGCGCCGCCAGACACTGCGCAACATGCGCCCATGTCTCACCACATGGAGTCATGTCATGGCAGCCCTTAGCCCCCAATCGTCAGTTGCTCACCCCACGCAAGCGCGGCACCACCGCCGCTCGCCGCTAAAAACACTGCACCGTCTTCTGCTCGCCGTCGTGCTCGCCTGCAGCCTGAGCACCACGGCCAGCGCCGGCGATAGCGCGCCTCAGGCCAGCGCGGGCTCGAGTTTGGCCGTGTCCTTGCCGGTCGCCGCCTCCGTCACCGCTGCGGGCGTCCTCTTTACCGCCGGTGCCGAACTCACCCTCACCGCCGTCGAAGCCTCGGCCACGGGCACGGTCTGGGTGCTCGAGCGCGCGGCCGATGGCGTCAGCACCACGATTGAGTTCAGCGGCGAGGCGATTGCCGGCTCGGCGGTGGCGGTCGGCACCGCAATGACGGTCACCGCGGTATCCGCAGGCTGGCTGCTGTCGGCGGCGGGCGAAGCCCTGTGCCTGATTCCCAATGCACTGGGCGAGTCCTTGCTCTACGACGAGCGGATCACGCTATGAACGCCCGCGCCTTCCTCGCCGCGCTGTGCCTGCTGCCCCTGCTCGCCCAGGCCGGGCAGAACTGCGAAGCGCGCAAACTCACGGTCGACGAACTGCGCCACAGCCTCGCGCTGGCCGCGAGTACGGCGCGCGCACTCGACCAATCCGGCGCGAAAGTGGTGGTGCTGGCCCGCGCGGGGCAGGATCTATCCGACTACCGGCTGCGTTACTCGCACCTCGGCTTTGCCTATCGGGACGGCGAGGTGTGGCGGGTGGCGCACAAGCTCAACCGGTGCGGCAGCGACAGGGGCGATCTGTATCGGCAGGGGCTGGCGCAGTTTT
>JBFIJC010000175.1:0-7732 GCA_041600915.1 Nitrogeniibacter sp. | reverse complement strand
GTGCGAGCCTTGCGCCGCAGCCTGTCCGGCATTACGTCCGACGGGTCCGTGCAAGACGAAAGCAATAGATTTTGACGAAGACCGACCTAAAGTCTGAAAGCGGCCCGCCGTAGTCAGCTGTACACGACACGGGTGACGGCGCGCGCATGGCGGCCCCCGAACGTCGAGACAGTGGAGGTGGTGATGGCGTCGACGGTTTTGGTGGTGGACGATTCGGCAATGGCGCGCAAGATGCTCATCCGCTCCTTGCCCGCGGCCTGGGACGTCGAAGTGCGTCAGGCCACGAATGGTGTCGAGGCGCTGGCGGCGTATCGGCAGGGCGACGTCGATGTGATGTTTCTTGACCTGACCATGCCCGAAATGGATGGCTTCCAGGTGCTCGAAACCCTGCGCGCCGAGGGGCTCAATTGTTTGGTGGTGGTCGTGTCGGCCGACATCCAGCCGGAGGCGCAGGAGCGGGTCAAGCGGCTTGGCGCGATTGCCTTTGTCAAAAAACCGGTCGATGCCGAGAAACTCGGTGTCGTGCTCAAAGAGTACGGAGTGTCGCTATGAGCACCGCGCTGTTTTCTGAAGATCAGCGCGATGCGCTGCAGGAGCTGACCAACATCGGCATGGGGCAGGCAGGGGCCTCGGTGGCGGCGGTGCTGGGCGAATTCGTTCAGCTCTCGGTGCCGCGCATTCTGGTGCTCAAGCCCAATCTGATTCCCCCTGCGCTCGAGCGTATTGTCGGGCCTGAAAAAGTGACCGCGGTGCGTCAGGGCTTTCATGGCGATCTGCGGGGCGAGGCAGTGGTGGTGTATGGCGTGGCGCATTGCCGCGAGCTGGCCGACCTGATGGGCTATGACGAGGCCCTCGACGAAGCCACCGAGCGCGAACTGCTGCTCGATGTCAGCAATGTGCTGGTCGGTGCCTGCCTGGGTGGCCTGGCCGAGCAGATCAACGCCGAGATGGGCTTTTCGGCGCCGTCGCTGATGGCCACCGAGGTCGAGGTGGCCAGTTTGCTCGACGTCGAGCGAATGGATTCACCCTGCGCCTTGTTTGTGGAAGTTAACTTCAGCCTCGAGAAGCGTTCATTTGCCTGCCATCTGGTGATGTTGCTGCCGGAAGATCAGATTCTGGTGCTTCGCGACGCGATCGATCGCTTCCTGGCGAGCCTGTGACATGACGGCATTGACCCACGCTGAACTGGGCGGTTTCATCGCCGATCGGGTCGAGATCGGCGTCTTCGCCGTCGACGCCGATTTCAAGGTCACGCTGTGGAACCGCTTCATGGCCACGCACAGCCGGCATTCGGCGGCAGATGTGCTGGGGCACAATTTGTTTGAGGTGTTTCCCGATCTGCCGCGTCCGTGGCTGGAGCGCAAAGTGCGCCATGTGCAGGCCTTGCGCAATTACGCCTTCACCTCGTGGACGCAGCGGCCCTACCTTTTTCGCTTTGACCACAACCGACCCATCACCGGCGGCGTCGATGCGATGCGTCAGAACTGCACCTTTTTGCCGGTCAAGAACGAAGCCGGCGAGGTGGTGCAGGTGTGCGTGACGGTGCAGGATGTGACCGACACGGCGATCGCTCACGAAGAGCTTGCCGCCAGCATGGCCGAGGTAGAGCGTGAAAAGGCCGAGCAACGCAAGCTGATCGGTGAGTTGGCGCAGGCACAGAACCAGGTGCTGCAGTCCGAAAAACTCGCCTCGATCGGCCAGTTGGCGGCCGGCGTAGCGCATGAAATCAACAATCCGATCGGCTTCGTCAATTCCAATCTCGGCACGCTGGCGAGCTATGTGGATGAGCTGATGGTGGTGCTCGACGCTTACACCGGCACGCACGACCAGCTGCCCGAAGACTTGAAAGCCGCGATCGACGCCAGGATCAAGGGCGTCGACCTCGACTACCTGCGCGAAGACCTGGTCAATCTCGTGACCGAGAGCCGCGACGGTCTCGACCGCGTGAAGAACATCGTGCAGGACTTGAAAGACTTCTCGCGCATGGGTGAGAGCGAAGCGGCCTGGGCCGACCTGCACCACTGTCTCGACAGTACGCTCAATGTGGTGGCCAACGAGATCAAGTACAAGGCCGAGGTCGTCAAACAGTACGGGACGCTGCCCGAGATCGAGTGCGTGGCCTCGCAGCTCAATCAGGTGTTCATGAACCTGGTGGTCAATGCCGCCCAGGCCATCGCCGAGCACGGTACGATCACGATCACCACGGGCACCGAAGGCGAGCAGGTTTTCGTGGCCGTGCGCGATACCGGCGCCGGCATTCCGCCCGATGTGCTCAAGCGCATCTTCGATCCCTTCTACACCACCAAGCCGGTGGGTACCGGCACGGGTCTGGGCCTGTCGGTGTCCTACAGCATCATCGAGCGCCACGGCGGGCGCATCGTGGTCGACAGCAAGCTCGGAGAGGGCACCGAGTTCAAGATATGGCTGCCGCTGCGCTATCCGGCGGCCAAGCCGACCGCCGGCTGATTACTTCAGGCTGCCCGACAGAAACTGGCGCAGCCGCTCGCTGCGCGGGCGGTCGAACACATCGGCCGGCGCGCCGACTTCTTCGGCCAGGCCCTGATGCAGAAACATCACCTGGCTGGACACCTCGCGGGCAAAGCCCATTTCGTGGGTCACCACCACCATGGTGCGGCCTTCTTCGGCCAGCGCGCGCATCACCTTGAGCACTTCGCCGACCAGCTCCGGGTCGAGCGCCGAGGTCGGCTCGTCGAACAGCAGCACGGCCGGTTCCATGGCCAGCGCGCGGGCGATGGCGACGCGCTGCTGCTGCCCGCCCGACATATGCGCCGGGTAGGCGTCGCGGAATTTGGCGATGCCCACCTTGTCGAGATAAGCCTCGGCGCGCTCGCGGGCTTCGGCCTTGCTCAAGCCCAGTACATGCACCGGCGCTTCCATGACGTTTTCGATCACTGTCATGTGCGCCCACAGATTGAAGTGCTGAAACACCATCGCCAGCCGCGTGCGCAGGCGCTGCAACTGCTTGGCGTCGGCGACTTTCAGATGGCCATCGCCGCCGCGTACCAGTCGGATCTCTTCGCCCGCCACATGGATGCGACCGGCGTCGGGTTGTTCGAGGAAGTTGATGCAGCGCAGAAAGGTGCTCTTGCCCGAGCCGGACGAGCCGATGATGCTGATCACGTCGCCAGCCTCGGCCGAAAGCGAGACGCCCTTGAGCACCTCGTGGTCGCCATAGCGTTTGTGCAGGTCTTCGACGGTCAGCTGGGTCATGCGGTGTGTCCTTTGATCGCCTTGCGTGGCTGCAGGTGTGCCAGCCAGCGACGCTCGGCCAGGCGGAACAGGCCGACCAGGGCGAAAGTCAGCGTCAGGTAGAGCAGGCCGGCAAAGATGAAGGCTTCGAACGGGGCGAAGTGTTGCGAGTAGGCATTGCGCGCGGCGCCGGTCAGATCCATCAGCGTGACGGTCGAGGCGATGGCCGTGCCGTGCAACATGAAGATGGCCTCGTTGCTGTAGGCCGGCAGCGCGCGGCGCAGCGCGCCGGGAATGAGGATGCGGCGCAGCATGGTGAAGCGGCTCATGCCGCAGGCCTGCGCGGCTTCGATTTCGCCGTGCGGCGTGGTGCGCAGCGCACCGGCGAGGATCTCGGTGGTGTAGGCGCAGGTGTTGAGCGAGAAGGTGACCAGCGCGCAGCCATAGGGCTCGCGGAAGATCAGCCAGAAGGCGTTTTCGGCCTGCCACTGCGCCTGAACCCACTCGAACTGGCCGAGGCCGTAGTAGATCAGCAGCAGCTGCACCAGCATCGGTGTGCCGCGGAAGAAATAGGTAAAGACCCAGACCGGCCCGGACACCGCGCGCCGGGGCGAAATACGCACCACCGCCAGCGGAATGGCGACCATCAAGCCGGCGGCCAGCGACAGCACGGTGAGCTGGGCGGTGAGCCACAGGCCGCTGGCGTATTGCGGCAGGCTGTCGGTGATGACGCTCCACTCGATCATGCCGCGCTCCGGCGCACACCGACCGAGTAGCGGCGTTCGAGGTGATTGAAGACCACCGACGAGAGCGCCGTCATGGCCAGATAGAAGGCACAGACCACGGCGTAGAACAGAAAGGGCTGATGCGTGCTGCGACCGGCCTGGTCGGCCAGCCAGGTGATGTCCGACAAGCCGATGATGGACACCAGCGCCGTACTCTTTTGCATCACCTGCCAGTTGTTGCCCAGGCCCGGCAGGGCGTGGCGCAGCATCTGCGGGAAGAGGATGCGGCTGAAGATCTGCCTGCGGCTCATGCCATAGGCGGCGCCGGCTTCGAGCTGGCCGGCGGGCACGGCGAGGAAAGCACCGCGGAAGGTTTCGGTGAAGTAGGCGCCGAAGATGAAGCCCAGCGTCGCCACGCCGGCAACGAAGGGATTGACGTCGATGTAGTCCCACTCCAGCGCGTCGGTGGCCATGTTGATGAGCATCTGCCCGCCGTAGAACACCAGCAACATCATCACCAGGTCGGGGATGCCGCGCACGATGGTGGTGTAGAGCACGGCCGGCGCACGCAGCACGCGCAGCTTCGAGAGCTTGGCCGAAGCGCCCGCCAGACCGAGTACCAGCGCCAGCACGAGCGACAACACGGCGACCTGGAAGGTCAGCCAGGCGCCGTCGAGCAGCGAAGGGGCGTAGCCGTGGAGCATGGCGTTAACGAGCCCGCCCCGCGGGTGCGGGGCGGTCGGTCAGCCGCGGGGCGGACTGCGTGCGCATCATTCGCCGTAGATGTCCTGGGCGAAGTACTTTTTGCGGATGCTGTCGTAGGTGCCGTTGGCGCGGATCTCGGCCAGCGCCTTGTTGATCTTGGCCTTGAGCTCGGTGTCTTTCTTGCGAATGGCCACGCCGACGCCTTCGCCAATGACCGCTTTCTCGTCCGCCGTGCGACCGAAAATGGTCGGCCCGGCAAAGGCGTGGCCCTCGCCGGCGGGCTTGTTCAGGAAACCGCCCTCGGCTTCGAGCGCGTCCACCCAGGTGGCGTCGAGTCGGCCGGCGGCCAGATCGAGATACACCTCTTCCTGCTTGCCATAGCGCACCACTTCAACGCCTTCGCTGGCCCAGAAGCGGGTGGCGAAGTTGTCGGCCACGGTACCGCGCTGCACACCGATGCGCTTGCCTTTGAGTACGGCCAGATCCGCCTTCAGCGTCGAGCCCTTGGCGGCCACCAGGCCCAGCGGGGTGGCGTAGTACTTGTCGGAGAAATCGACCTTTTTCTTGCGGTCTTCGGTGATCGACATCGAGGCGGCGATGGCGTCGAACTTGCGGCCCATCAGCGCCGGAATCATGCCGTCCCACTCTTGCTTGACCCAGCTGCACTCGGCCTGCATCTGCTCGCACAATGCATTGGCGATGTCCACGTCGAAGCCCTGCACCGAGCCGTCAGGTGCGGTCATGTTGAACGGGGGGTAGGCGCCTTCGGTGGCGAAGCGAATCTTGGTCCAGTCTTTGGCGAGGGCGTTCTGGCTGAGGATGGCCAGTGCGGCCATCAGGCAAATGCGTCGGATCATGGGTGTCTCCTGCCGTCTTGTTTGAGTGTGCCGCGTCAAGCTTGTGGCCGGCGGCGCGTGGGCCGCATGATCGCAGGATCGCACAATTGGTTCAATGTGCGGCCGACCGAAAGGGAAAAACGCGCGGGGATCGCCGAATTCGCGGTAAAAGGCTTCGCAATTCGGCGCTCTGGCAAAAATCGGTTCTGGCGCTCAGGCGCCGGTGGCGTCGGCCAGACGCTTGATCACAGCCTCGGCCAGCGCGTCGGCGGCCGGCGGGTGGAAGCGAAAGAACAGCTCCGGTTCGAGCAGCTCCAGCTCCATGAGGCGGAAATCGCCCGGAGCGCGGCGCACGAAATCGACCCGCGCGTAGAGCGGCAGCGTCGCGCAGGCGCGCACGGCGGCCTCGGCAAAAGCGCGCTCGTCGTCGGCGGGTGTGTGCGCGTGCACCGTGCCGCCGTGGTCGTCCTGCACGCGAAAATCGCCGGCCTTGGCGGTCTTGCGGATGGCGTGGGTGGTGACGCCGTCGATGACGATCAGCGACAGCTCGCCGGCGCTGACAATGGCCGGCTCGAAGGCTTGCACCATCATCGCCTCGGCGGCGACGCAGTCGGCAAAGACCGCTTCGTGGGCGGGCGCGGTGGTGGTGTCGATCCGGTAGGTGAGCCGGGCGGCGCCGGAGACCACGGGTTTGAACACCGCCTCCGGCCAGCCCTGTGCGGTGAGGATGGCCTCAAGCGTCGCCGTCTGACCGCGATCGACATACACGGTCGGCACGATGGTCACGCCGGCCGCGCTCAGCTCGGCCAGATAGCGCTTGTCCATATTCCAGCGCAGGGTCGCCGCATCGTTGAAAAAGCGCGTTTGCGTGGCGGCCTGGTCGAACCAGCGGCTGAATTCGTCGAAACGGTCGAAGTAGTCCCAGGTGCTGCGAAACAGCGCGCAGCGGGTGTCGTGCCAGTGCATGTCGGGGTCGCTCCAGGCGCGGCGCTCAACCTGCAGCCCGCGCGCGCGCAGGGCGTCGGCAACCAGGCCGTCTTCGGTGGCGATCTGGTTCTGATACCAGTCGCGGGTGTCGAGCGTGGTGTAGCGATCTTCGGTGAGGATGACGACGTCGGTGCGGGGCATGATCAGGCGTGCGGCTAGGCAAAGGCCGGATTCTATCTGTTTGGCTGGTGTGTCGGGCGGCCAGACGGCATGATGGGGCGGACCTGTTTGCACGCACGGAGGCGCTGCTGCCGTGAGCCTGGAAGCCCTGTTGCTGGTTATTGCCGGCGCGGTGTTGCATGCCGTGTGGAATCTGTCTGCCAAACAGGCGGGCGGAGGCGTGGTGTTCGTCTGGGCCTTCAATATGGTCGGCGTGCTCCTCACCGCGCCGATCGCCGTATGGCTTTGGCTGGATTTGCCGCATGGCCTCAGTGCGGTGGCGTGGATGGCGATCGCCGCGAGCGCGGTGATCCATATCGCCTACAACCTGGTGTTGCTGCGCGGCTATCAGGTCGGTGAGTTCTCGGTGGTGTACCCGGTCGCGCGCGGCAGCGGCCCGATGTTTGCGGTGCTCGGCGCCTTGCTGTGGTTTGGCGAAAATCCCTCGCTCATCGGCTGGCTCGGCATTGGCGCGGTGCTGGCCGGCCTGTTTCTGATTGGCGGTGTGGTGCGCTCGGTGGTGGCCTCGCCGGGCTTGTTGCCGGGCATCCGCTGGGGGCTGCTGACCGGCATGTGCATCGCCGCCTACACCTTGATCGATGCCTGGGCTGTGAAGGCGATTGGCGTGCCGGTGGTCTTGTATTACAGCCTGGGGCTGATCGCGCGTACGGTGTTTTTGTTGCCGCAGGTCGTGCATCGGCGTGCGGTGTTTCGCGCGGAGTGCCAGCGGAATCTGCGGCACATTGTGCTGATCGGTGTGCTCTCGCCCGCGGCGTATTTGTTGGTGTTGCAGGCGATGACGATGGCGCCCTTGAGCTATGTGGCGCCGGTGCGCGAAGTATCGATGCTGATAGGTGTGCTGATCGGCGCCCGGGTGTTGCGCGAGGCGGTAAGCCGGCCGCGGTTGGCCGGCGCGGCCTTGATGGTGATGGGTGTGGTCTTGCTCGGCGTGGCTTGAGCGCCGCTTCAGCTGGTGACGGCCTGCTGGCGCATGCGGCGCACGGCGATGACCGCAAAGGCGGTGATGTTCATCAGGAAAGCGTAGATCACGGCGGGCACGGCCAGCGCCGGGGCTGCCAGCAGACTGACGGCGAGCGTGATGCCGAGCGC
>JBFIJC010000174.1:0-7734 GCA_041600915.1 Nitrogeniibacter sp. | reverse complement strand
CCGGAACGCGGCCATTCGGCGCGCGTCTCACCATATCGGCGCCATTGCGCGATAATGCCGCGCCGGCGTCCGTGCCGGCTTCGGGCCACAAGGAACACCCATGACGATGAAACCCTCAGACCTCGCGAAAAGCCGCGGGCTCAAGATCAACAACAAGCTCAACGCAGCCGCCAACCCGGCTCAGTTCGGCGCCGCCACCCAGGGCGCCGACAAGCGCGAACAGCGCCAGCAAGAACGCGCCCTTGGCGTCGTCCCCTTCGCTTGCAAGCTACCGATCGCGCTGGTCAAGCAACTGCAGGAACGCGGCGCCGCGCATGAAGGCGGGCTGAACGGCCTGATGACCGAGCTGCTCAGCCAGGCGCTCGCCGAGAAATAAACACCGGCCCATGCCCGGCCTCGCACCTGCCTCAACGACACGCGCTGCCGGTTTCGCCGGCTGGGCGGTGGCCTGGTTGCCCATGGTGTTCATCGCCATCGCCAATGGCGGCGCGCGCGAAGCCTGGCTGCTGGCGCCGCTGGGCGAAGTGGCCGCGCATCAGGCGTCGACGCTGAGCGCGATCGGCCTGTTCGGCGCCTATATCTGGTGGGTGATGCCTCGCTTGCGCCCGGCGTCGACGGCTCAGGCTGCCGGCATCGGCGGCCTGTGGCTGCTGATGACACTGGCCTTCGAATTTCTGTTCGGGCACTTTGTGGCCGGCCAGTCGTGGGCGGCACTGCTGGCCAACTACGATCTCACCGCCGGCCGCCTGTGGCCGCTGATTCCGGCGTGGGTGGCGATCGCGCCACCCCTCTTCCACAGGATCCGGTCGCCTTACAGCGGCAGCTCGTCAAAGCTCGAATAGATCGCGCGCAACCAGGTTTTCACCCGCTGGCGCTCCAGCATGCCGAGGGCATCCGGGCCGCTGCGCGTATTGCTGGCCGCCCAGAAGCTGGCGCTCTGGCGATCGATCTTGCGCATGCTCGCTTCGTGCAGCTCCGGCAGCGAAATCACCCGCGCGCCCAGCGCCCGCGCGCCTTGCAGGGCGGATGAGCTGTCAAGCTGCGTGAAGTCCGAGCCGCGGCCGAGATTCTTCACCACAAAATAATTCAGCTCGGCGCCATAGGTGTTGATCAGGCGATTGAGCAGGCTGACCGAATCGGCGCCGGAATCGGCCAGATGCCAGTAATTGACAGTCACGCCCATCTCGGAAAGCAGCGGCAACAGGTCCGAGTCCTTGATCCAGCGCGCCAGCGGCGCAGCCGTTTGTGCGGCCAGATCGACGATTACGCTCGGCGCCTCGCCCTCGTCCGGCGCGGGCTCATCAAAGACCGTGGCGATCAGGTCCAGGCCTTCGTAGGTATCGACGATCACCGGCGAAGCGTAGTCGGCGTAAAAGCGGGTGAAGGAGGTGTGCGAGCGGTCGGTGTCAAAGCCGGTAAACGGCCGTCCCTTGTCGATGAAATACTGCGCCAGCACCCGTGCCGTCACAGATTTGCCAACGCCGCCTTTTTCGCCGCCGATGAGATTGAGAGAACTCATGAGTCTGTCCTGTGGTTCGATGATCCAGCCAAGCAGCCGATTATCCGGGAATGCGCCAACACCATAACAAAAACCGTGCGCCGCGCGATCCGCCAGACTAAGCCGGGACAATGACAGGCGCAAGCAAGAGCGCTATAAAGAACACTCAGCGCCAGCCGCCTCCTACGGCACGGCAGCCCCTGACCAACAAGCGCGTATCAATGCCCCAGACCCGAATTCCCGCCGCGTGGATGCGTGGCGGCACCAGCAAAGGCGTGTTCTTCCTCGCCAGCGACCTGCCCGCCGACGCGGCCGAGCGCGACGCCCTGCTCCTGCGCCTGCTCGGCAGCCCCGACCCCTACGGCAAACAGATTGACGGCCTGGGCGGCGCCACTTCCAGCACCAGCAAGGTGGTCATCGTGTCGCCCGCGAGCGAGCCGGAATGCGATGTGAGCTACCTGTTTGGTCAGGTGCTGATCGACGACGAGGCCATTGACTGGTCGGGCAACTGCGGCAACCTCACTGCTGCCGTCGGCCCCTTCGCCATCTGGCGCAAGCTGGTCACGCCGCAGCACAACGGCGAAGCCAATGTGCGTCTGTGGCAGGCCAATGTTGGCAAGCGCATTCACGCCCGCGTGCCGGTGCTGGACGGCCAGCCGGTGGAGGGCGGCAAGTTCATGCTCGATGGCGTCGCCTTCCCGTCGGCGCCGATCACCCTCACCTTTCTCGACCCCGGCGGCGCCGAGGGCGGCGGTATTCTGCCAAGCGGCAACGTGGTCGACACGCTCAGCCTCGCCGATGGCAGCCGCATCGATGCATCGCTGGTGAGCGCCGGCAATCCGATGGTGTTTGTGTCGGCACACGCGCTCGGTGCCGACTGCACCGCCTCCCAGGCCACGCTGAACGCCGACGCCGCCCTGCGCGAGCGCTGCGAGCAACTGCGCATCGCCGGTGCGCTGGCCATGGGGCTGGCCGACTCGGCCGAGGCCGCAGCGCGCCGGCAGCACACGCCCAAACTCGCCATCGTCGCCCCGCCGGCCCCGTGTCAGTCGGTGGACGGCAAACACTTCGCTGCCAGCGATCTCGACCTGCTCACCCGTGTGCTGTCGATGGGCAGCTTCCATCACGCCATCCCCGGCACCGCCGCCATCGCCGTGGCAGCCGCCGCCGGCATGCCCGGCTCGCTGGTGTCGCGCCAGCTACAAAGCACCCCGGCCGGACCGCTGCGCATCGGCCACCCCTCCGGCCGCAGCGAGGTCGGCGCCACCACCCACACCAACAAGGGCCAATGGGTGCTGGAGGCCGCCGTTTTGCGGCGCAGCGCGCGGATGCTGATGGATGGCTGGGCCTGTCTGCCGGGCTGAACGCGCCGGCGCGGTAACGGTCACATGTCATGATTTCGCCGGCAGTACCCGGTTGCCACCCCGCCCCCAAGGAGACGTTCGATGCAAACCGATCCCGATTTCAACAGCCTGCTCCCCGCCAATCGACTTGATCGCCGCGGCTTTCTGCTCACCGCCACTGCCGCCGGCTTTGCCCTGGCCACCCACCCCGTGAGTGCTCAAACCATGATCCAGACCGACGACACCGGCCTGCGCACCGGCACCGACATGCTCGACACCGGCACCGGCGCCCTGCCGCTCTACTACGCTGCACCGGCGCAAGGCGGCCCGCACCCGGTGGTGCTGGTCGTGCAGGAGATCTTTGGCGTCCATGAGCACATCCGCGACGTCTGCCGCCGCCTCGCCCGACTGGGCTATCTGGCGATCGCACCAGAGCTGTATTTCCGTCAGGGCGATCCGGGCAAATACGACAACATCCCTACGCTGCTCAAAGAGATTGTCTCGAAGGTGCCCGACGAGCAGGTCATGTCAGACCTCGACATGACGGTCGCCTGGGCCGCCGGCCACGGCGGTGACACCGCCCGGCTGGGCATCACCGGTTTCTGCTGGGGCGGTCGCATCGTCTGGCTGTACGCCGCGCACAACCCCAAGCTCAAGGCCGGCATTGCCTGGTATGGCCGGATCCGCGGCGAGGCCTCCGCGCTCAACCCGCGTCACCCGATCGATATCGCCGGCGAGATCAAGGCGCCGGTACTCGGTCTGTATGGCGCGCAGGATCAGGGCATTCCGGCCGCCGATGCCGAGGCCATGGGCGCCGCGCTCAAAGCGGCAGGCAAGAAGGCAGAAGTGGTGGTCTACCCGGACGCCGGCCACGCTTTTCATGCCGACTACCGGCCCAGCTATCGCGAAGGCCCGGCGCAAGACGGCTGGGCGCGGCTGCAGGCCTGGCTCAAGGCCAACGGCGTATAAGCCTCAGTGGGCGGCGCCCGGCGCCGCCTCGACTCGCCAGAGCGGGGCGGCGAAGCTGCCGCCCAGGCTGAGCGGCTGCGTCAGGTCCTTCAGTTTGCGATAGTGCTTACGGCTCACGCCTTTGGGCGCCTCGGCCAGCGCGGCGGTGAGCACCAGATCGAGCGCACCATCGCTCAAGCCCACATCGCCCTGGCCATCAAGCTGAAGCCACGCACCACGAACCGACAAGGCCTCAACATGGGCCACACCACCGGCCAGCTGCGCATCGGCGCTGGCGGAGCGAATCAGCAAATTATCGGGCGTGGCATCCCCAGGCAGCACCGCGGCCAAGGCCGCATTTTGCGCACGCAAGGCATCGATCAGTGCCGTTCCACGCCATGCACCGCCATTGAGGGTAAAACGCATCGGCCCCTGCGCACTGATCAGCGGGTCGGCCGCGCGGGCATCGAAGGCCAGCCGGATATCCGCATCCAGCCCGCCGCCAAGCATCGGGGTGGCTTCTGCCGCCATCGGCCATTGCTCGATCGCCACGCCAGTGGCCTTGACGCTGAGCGTGCCGGCGCCTGCGGCATCGCGGGCGAGCTGGCCGGACACCCGGCCATTGAACAACGCCCCTTCAAATGGCCCCAGGCGCAGATCGGGCCCGTCGCTCGCCAACGGCAGCACCAGCGACTCGAAACGCCAGCCGCCGGCCTCCAGACGGTCTGCACGAATCCGGCCCGAAAACGCCGGCAAGGTCGCGGCGGACCACAGCGCGGCCAGCTCTGAACGGTAGGCTGCCGCCGACACCACGGGCGTATGCAGATCAAACTGCAGCGCGGGTGTGCGCTCGGGACTGACGCTGACCGCGCCTGCAAGCCGATGCATGCCGTCGTTGAAGGCAAGCTCTGCATCGAGCGCGCCGGCCAGCACCTGCCACCCGAGCTGCCCCGTGATGTGAAGTTTGCGCGCGGGCTCCTGCGCCGCGCCGGGCCAGCCAATCTGTGCGTCCAGCCCGTTAAGCATCAGTTGTGCGTGCTCGCTGCGCCAGGCGGGCACCGCCTGCAAAGCCACCGCATGACTGCGGCCATCGCGGCGCAGATTGCCTTCCAGCGACAGGTTGTCAGCCATCCAGCCCTCGGCAACAGGCCGCAGATTGCTCACCCGGCCGGCGAGCGCACCGCCGCGCTCGCCATCGCGTTTGAAGCTCGCGGTCGCCTGCGCCAGATGCAGGCCGTCCTGCCATTGCCACTGGGCCACGTCAGCGGCGATCTCGCTGGTGCCGCTACGGCCCTTGCCGGTCATTCGCAAAACCAGCTCCTGCCCCTGCCAGCGGCCTTCGGCATCTGCCACCACGCTGCCCAGGCTGATCCCCAGGCCCGCTTGCTGGTAGCCCAGCGCCTCGCCGGAGAAATCCAGCCCGGCAATGTTGAGACTGACCACCCCGGCGCCATCAATATCGAAACCTGCCGTCATCCGAAAACGCCCGGCCGCGTGCAGTGCGCCCACCGCTCTGGCGTCGCCCTCAACCCCGAGACCGCCCCGCACGCCTTTACCCACGGGGCCGATGAAGGCCGTCATGTCCGACAGCTGCAACGTCACCCCATTGATCGGGTCGACCACCTCGAGCGCGCCTGCGGTGACGGTCACCCGCCGCACATTGAATGCCACTTTGCGCGGCTTGATCGAGGTCGCGTCGCGCAGCTCGTCGAAGGACGCCAGGGTTTTGAGCACGTCCCGCGTCAGGTGCAGCTGCAGGCCCTCGAAGCGCATCTCCTGGACATCCACCTGCCGCGACAGCAAAGGCAGCAGGCCGACATGGACGCGCACCCGCTTCATGTGCGCTGCGAGGTGTTCGGGTGCGCCGCGCGCCGACAGGCTGACCTGCGCCGCATCGAGCGCCAGCCGGGGCCAGAATGAGAGGGTGAGCGGGCCGTCGATACGCAAGGCGCGGTCGTGGCGATCGGCCACGGCCTGAATCAGCTCGCCTTTTACGCGCTCGCTATCGAAGGTTTCGGTCAGATACCAGATCGCGCCGGCGGCCAGCAAAAGCAGGCTCACGGTAAAAATGGCGAGGAATTTGAGCAAGCGCATGACCGATCCGGACGGGATAGCGTGAATACCCCGCCATCTTAGCGCCAATACGGGCGCAGCGTTTGAGCGATCCGGGCTCAGTCGGCGCTGGTGTTGCGCGGCGGCGCGTGACGCAGCAAATAATCGGCCACCAGGCCGTTGACGGTGCCAAACACCACCGCAGCCAGCGCGAACACCGGCACCAGATAGAAAATGCCGTCATGCGGCACCAGCCACAGACGCGCGATCAGGATCTGGCCGGCGAAATGGCCGAAGGCCGCCAGCACGCTATGGCTGACCGGGCCAAACCAGCGCGAGGGCAAATGCTGCGCCAGCGCCAGCACGACGAGGCTGATCAGCGCGCCGCTCAGGCTCAGAAAGAAGCCCGGCGCCAGAAACTGCCCCAGCACCAAAGACGCGGCAAACACCCGCAGCAGCGCCACCCAGGCCGCCTCGCGCCAACCCCAGCGCGCCAGCACCACCAAGGTGATGATATTGCCCAGACCCGGCTTGACGCCCGGCAGTGGCAAGGGGATGGCCGCCTCGGCAATCGACAGCGCGATCGCCGCCGCCGCATAGCGGGCGATGCGCACATCGGCGTTGGTAACGGGGAGCTCAGTAGTTGAGCGTGTCATAGGCGCTGCTGTCGCCAAGCAGGCGCAGGCTGACTTCGTTGGGCGCGCAGATGGCGACCGCACCCGCGCGGGTCAGCCAGCCTTGCAACACACAATACTGGCGGGGGCCGGGGTCGCTGAACACGCGCGCCCGACCCGGTTCGACCTGCACGCGGGTCTGGCCGAGCGGGCCGTCGACGTCGACCGAGGCGGCGCGATCGAGGCTCAGCCGGGCCACCACTTTGCCGCCGGCGCGGACCTCGGCCCAGCGCGCCACGCCGCCTTGCCAGAAAGTCAGCGCAAAAAACACGCAGGCGGCCAGCGCAGCGCCGATCACCAAAAAATCTCCGGGACGAAAGCCGGCACGCCATTCATGCCAGGCGAGCTTCATGAATGGCTCTGACCGTCCCGCGAACGTCGTGCCGAAGCACGGTGCCGAACCATCACGCGCACGTTATCGCCAAAGGCGGCCGCCAGCCATTCGGCGAAATACACCGAGCGATGCTGCCCGCCGGTACAGCCGATGGCCACCGTGAGATAGCTGCGGTTGTCGCGGATATAGGCCGGCAGCCAGTTGGCTACAAAAGTGCGAATGTCTTCGGCCATGCGACCGACTTCGGGGATGCGCTCGAGGAAGTCGATCACCGGCTGATCCTTGCCGGTGAGCGGGCGCAGCTTGGGGTCGTAGTGCGGATTGGGCAGGCAGCGCACGTCGAACACCAGATCGGCATCGACCGGAATGCCGTACTTGAAGCCGAAGGACTGAAACAGCAAGGTCAGCCCAGCCGTGGCCTCGAGCTTCAGGTAGTCCTTGACCCAGGCACGCAAAGTATTGGCCTGGGTGTCGCTGGTGTCCATGCGATACCCCAGGCGCGCGATCGGGTCGAGCGCCTCGCGTTCGCGGGCAATGGCCTCGGCCAGGGTGACGTTCTCTTCGGCCAGCGGGTGACGCCGCCGGGTTTCGGAGAAACGCGCAATCAAGGTGTCGTCGCGCGCGTCGAGAAAGATGAAGCGCACGTCGGAAATCATCCCGCGCAGGCGCTCGACCTCGCCGGGCAAGGCGGCAATCGACATCCCCGAGCGCACATCCACCGCCACCGCCACCCGCCGGTAACCCGCACCGCGCAGATTGCTCACCAGCTGCGGCAGCAGCGTGGCGGGCAGATTGTCGACCACGTAGTAGCCGGCATCTTCGAGCACATTGATGGCAACGCTCTTGCCCGATCCGGACAAGCCGCTGATGAGGACGATCTGCATG
>JBFIJC010000173.1:0-7747 GCA_041600915.1 Nitrogeniibacter sp. | reverse complement strand
CGCGCTTCGGCGGTATAGCCGTCGTACTCGGCAAACACGCCTTCGAGTTCGGCGGCGCGCATGTAGTCGTCTTCGGTCGCCTCGGGGTTGGCGTAGATCGCGTCCTTCTCGCTCATGCAGGCCCACATCTCGGTGTGGCCCATCATCACCACATCGAGTACCCGCGTCTCTTCATAGCCGAACTGGTCCTGGCGCAGGTAGGCCATGCGCTCGTTCGCTTCCTTGGTCACGTTGCCGGCCGATTGCTCCAGCTCGCCACACAGGATTTTCATGAAGGTGGACTTGCCGGCGCCGTTGGCACCGATCAGACCGTAGCGGTTGCCGTCTCCGAACTTGACCGAGACGTTGTCGAACAGGGGCTTGGCCCCGAACTGCATGGTGATGTTGTTGGCGATGAGCACAGCGCGAATCCTGAATCCGTAAAAAGCAAAGCGCCGGCAGCAGGGCCGACGCACAATCGCGGCGAATTCTATCAGAAATTCAATGACATGAACTCGACTCGCGACGGCCGGGAAGCGGTCTGTCCAGCCCGTTGTCACCGCTTCGGGCACACCACCAACCACGCACTTTCTTGATCTTTGTCGCAGCCGATCAAGGATTGCGCCCTTAGCATCGCCGGTTCATCATCGCGCCGTGCCCATGCCCCGCTCCCTGCGCCTCACTTTCTTCGCCGTTCTGCTCAGTGTGCTGCCCTTCGCCACCGCCTCGGCGGCGCCGCTGCAGCCGCTGATCGATGCCGCGCTGGCGAGCACCGGCATCCTGCGTCTGGCACCGGGCACCTACGAAGGGCCGGTCGAAATCAGCGGCCGGATCATTCTCGAAGGCGGTGGCAAAGCGATCATCCAGGGCGACCACGACAGCTCGGTGATCACGCTCAAGGCCAGCGGCTCGGTGCTGCGCGGCCTGATCGTGCGCGGCAGCGGCGACTCGCACGACCAGATCCACTCGGGCATCTACGTCGAAGGCCACGACAACCGGATCGAAGACAACGTGCTCGACGATGTGCTCTTCGGCATCGTGCTGCAAAAGGCCAACCGCAACCTGGTGCGCGGCAACCGGGTGCGCTCGCGTGGCGAAGACACCGCCGACCGCGGCGACGGCCTGCGCCTGTGGTACGCGATGGACAATCTCATCGAAGACAATGTGTTCGAGCACATGCGCGACCTCACCATCACCAATTCGCCGCGCAACCGCATCATCGGCAACACCATCCGCGACAGCCGGCGGGCGATGAACTTCCTGTTCTCGCCGCGCACACTGGTCGAAGCCAACCTGGCCACCGACAACGCCACCGGCATCGTAGTCATCAACTCAAACGGTTTCATCCTGCGCAACAACCGGGTCATGCACGCCATGCATGTGTCGGGCGCGGGCATCGCCATCAAGGAAAGCACGGCGGTGCTGGTCGAAGGCAATGAGCTGATCCACTGCGCGGTGGGGCTGATGGCCGACTCGTCCTCTGACCCGATCAGCCGCCTGGTGCTGGTGAACAACCGCGTCGCGCACAACATCACCGGCATCAACTTCTATGGCGAGCGGGGCGGGCGCATCCTCATCAACAACCGTTTCGAACACAACCTGTGGCAGGTCACCGCCACCAACGCCGGCAATCTCGACGCCGAGCATTGGGCGGGCAACTACTGGGACACCTACCAGGGCTTCGATCTGGATCAGGACGGCATCGGCGATCAGCCGCACGAACTCTACATTTTCGCCGACCGCATCTGGATGGAGACGCCCGAGGCGAGCTTCTTCCGCAATTCGCCGCTGATGGAAATGGTGGATTTTCTCGAGCGCCTGGCGCCCTTCAGCAACCCGGCGCTGGTGCTGCGCGATGCCTCACCGCTGATGCGTACCGCCCCGTGGGTGCCATCGGTCAGCTTCAACCGACCCGCCGGGCAGATCGGCGCGGCGCCCGACTCAGCCGCCGTCAGCGCTCACTGATTACCGGGCAGGGGCAACAGCGGCACCGACACCGGATTGGCGCGGCGGGCTTCGGCGTCTCTGAGCCGTGCCTCCATCGCCTTGATGCGCTCGCCCCGGTCGATGCGGTTGGCGCGCGCCTCGAGTTTGCGCACCTCCTGCATCAGCGTCGTCCGGTCTTCACGGGCGTCGTCGAGACAGGAATTGACGAGGAAGCGCTCATAACACCCCGCCTCGCGCCGGCTGAAATCCGCCTCGGCCGCCTTGCGCATCTGCTTGGCCTGATCGCGCAAAGTCTCGCTGCTGTCGACGCCCTCAACGGCCTGCGCAAACCCCGCGCCGGCAGCGGACATCAGGCAAACAAACAGCATCAGGGACAAGCGGGGCGGGCGGATCATGGCGTGTGGGTGAGCAGGTAGCAAACGAGCCCGTACAATACCGGTTTTTCGCTGCGTTTGCCCACGTGATCCAGTTCCGCAAGCTGCGCCTCAACCGGGGCGCCAAAGTCCTCATCGAAGACGCCACTGTCCAGCTGCATCCGGGCTGGAAGGTCGGCCTCACCGGCGCCAACGGCTGTGGCAAATCCAGCCTGTTCGCCTTGCTGCGCGGCCAGCTTCACCCCGACCAGGGTGACTGCGAACTGCCGCCGCAGTGGGTGGTCGCGCATGTCGCGCAGGAAACCCCGGCGCTGTCGCGCAGCGCGCTCGACTACACCCTGGACGGCGATGTCGAGCTGCGCCGCGTCGAGGCCGAGCTGGCGGCCGCCGAAGCCGAGCACGCCGGCGAGCGCATCGGCCTGCTGCACGGCCGGCTGCAGGAGATCGAGGGCTACAGCGCCGGCGCGCGCGCCGCCACCTTGCTCGACGGTCTGGGCTTTGCACGTACCGACCTCACCCGCCCGGTGTCCGACTTCTCCGGCGGCTGGCGGGTGCGGCTCAACCTGGCGCAGGCGCTGATGTGCCGCTCCGACCTGCTGCTGCTCGACGAGCCCACCAACCACCTCGACCTCGACGCCGTCATCTGGCTCGAACAATGGCTGCGCGACTACCGCGGCACGCTGCTGCTCATCTCGCACGACCGCGTCTTCCTCGATGCCGTGGTCGGCCATATCGCGCATATCGAACAGCAGCGCCTCACGCTCTACAGCGGCGGCTATTCCGAGTTCGAGCGCCAGCGTGGCGAGCGCCTCGCACAGCAGCAGGCGCTGTTCGACAAGCAGCAGCGCGAGCGCGCCCACCTGCACAAGTTTGTCGACCGCTTCCGCGCCAAGGCCACCAAGGCGCGCCAGGCGCAGAGCCGCATCAAGGCGCTGGAGCGCATGGCGCTGATCTCGGCCGCGCATGTCGACACGCCCTTTCACTTCGGCTTCCGCCCCGCGCCGCCGGCCCCCGATCCGCTGCTCGACGTGGATGAGGGCGCGGTCGGCTACGGCGGCGCGCCGGTGCTGTCGGCGCTCACGCTCACCCTGCGCCCCGGCGAGCGCATTGGTCTGCTCGGACGCAACGGCGCCGGCAAATCCACGCTCATCAAGCTGCTCGCCGGCCAGCTCACGCTGCAAACGGGGCAGCGCACCGACGGCAAGGGTCTGGCGATCGGCTATTTCGCCCAGCACCAGCTCGACACCCTGCGTCTGGACGAGTCGCCCCTGCAGCACATGACCCGCCTCGACCCCACCGCCCGCGAGCAGGACCTGCGCAACTATCTGGGCGGCTTCGACTTCCGCGGCGAAAAAGACGGCGTCGGCAGCGGCGCCTGTGTCACCAGCCCCTGCGGCCCGTTTTCGGGCGGCGAGAAGTCACGCCTCGCCCTGGCCTTGCTGATCTGGCGCCAGCCCAATCTGCTGCTGCTCGACGAGCCGACCAACCACCTCGACCTCGAAATGCGCCATGCGCTGACCCTGGCCCTGCAGGACTTCGACGGCGGCATGGTGCTGGTCTCGCACGACCGCGCGCTGCTGGCCGCCACCTGCGACCGCTTCGTGCTGGTCCATGGCGGCCGGCTCCAGGCCTTCGATGGCGATCTGGACGACTACCGCGACTGGCTTGCCACGCAGCGCGCCGCCGAACAGGCCGCGCTGGCCTGCCCCGATCAGGCCGCCGACAAAGCCGCCCGCAAGGCCGAACGAAACCAATCGGCCGAAGAGCGCAAAGCCCGGCTGGCCACACGGCGGCCGCTGCTCAAGGAAGCCGAGCAGCTCGAACGCAAGCTGGCGAACTGGCAGAACGAAAAGTCCCTGCTCGACACCCGGCTCGCCGACCCCGGCCTGTATGCCGGGCAGGACACCGCGCTATTGCAGGATCTGCTCAAGCGGCAGGCGCGGCTCACCGACGACATCGAAGGCGCCGAGCTGCGCTGGCTGGAGGTACACGAGGCGCTGGAGGCGCTCGACGCGCCGGACTGATCAGTCGGCGCCCGCGTCAAGCATGTTTTCCGGCAGCACGGCCCCCACCGCGCGCTCGGGGGCAACACGCGGCAAGCACACGGTAAAGCACGCGCCCTGGCCAGGCGCGGTGGTCAGGCTCACCTGACCGCCGAGAATGCCGGTGATGAAGTTGTAGGCAATGTACAAGCCCAGACCACTGCCGCCCTGGCCCAGCCGGGTGGTGTAGAAGGGGTCGAAAATATGTGCGGCAACCTCGGCGCTCATGCCCCGGCCGTTGTCTTCGAAGCGCAACACGACCTGGTCTGCCTCCGCCTGCGTCGCGCTCAGACTCATCTGCCCGCCAACCGCGTCGTCAAAGGCGTGGATCAGCGCATTGGTCACCAGGTTGGCCAACACCTGCTCAAGCGGCCCGGGATAGCTCTCCATCCGGATGCTCTCGGCAATCTCCACACTCAGGCGGTGGGGTGATTTGGCCAGCCGCGGCGCAAAGGTCAGCAGCGCCTCATCAACGATGTCGCACAAATCGAATTCGCGGCGTCGCTCGCTGGTGTGATCCACCGCGACCTGCTTGAAGGTGTTGATCTGTCGCGCCGCCCGGCCGATGTTGCGTTCGAGCAATTCGGCGGCAGTCTGGCTGGTACGCATGAACTCTTCAAAACGGCTTCGGGTCAGCCCCCCCTCGACCGAGTCTCGCTGACACTGGCGCACCTCGGCGTGCAAGGCCGAGGCCACCGTCAAGGCATTGCCCAGCGGCGTATTCAGCTCATGCGCCACGCCGGCCACCACCGCACCCAGCGAGGCCAGTTTTTCAGACTGCACGAGCTGCCCCATGGCTTGTTCGAGCCGCTCCTTGGCGTGCAGCAACTCCTCGGTGCGCTGCGTGACGCGCTCTTCGAGTGTCGCGTTGAGCGCCCGGACCTCCGCCTGCGCGCGATGCTGTTCGGTCACGTCGACCAGCGAGCTGAGCAGCACCCGTTCATCATCGAGATAGACCACGCGGCTGGAGATCTCGAAGGTCCCGATCGAAGCATCCCCCCGGCGCAGGCGCGCCTCGAATCCATCCACCCGGCTTCGCTGAGCGATCAGATCGAGAAAACGCAGTCGCTCCGACGGGTCTTCCCACAAGTCCAGAATGATCGTGTCGTGGCCGATGGCCCGTGTCGCGGGGATTGCCAGCACGCGTTCCCAGGCCGCGTTCACCTGGAGAATCTTGTGCTGCGTCAGTGACACCAGCGCCAGCGCCACCGGGCTCTTGTCGAAAACGGTGGCAAACATCTCGCGCCCGGCCTGCAGTTCCGCCTGGGTCAATTTGAAGCTGGTGATGTCCCGCCCTTCTGGGATCAGCAAGCTGACCCGGCCCAAGGCATCGAAAACTGGCTTGAGCGAGAAGTCGACATAGTGCTTCGTCCCGTCGGCCGCCGGATGCTCGGTCTCAAAGCGCACGAACTCCCCGGCCGCCGCCCGCTTGATTGCGGCCAACAGGCGCTGACGGCTCTCGGGCGCGCCTTGCCACCACGGCCCGTCGGCAAAGGGCCGGCCAATGACCTCGCTGGCGGGCACGCCGGCAAAGTCGAGCGAGGTCTGGTTGGCCTCGAGCAAAATGCCATCCGGCGACAACAAGCCGATGAACTGAAAGGTCTGGTTGAAGATCGCGTGAAATTTCTGCTCGCTTTCCGACAAGGCCCGCTCGGCCTCGCGCCGGGCCGTGACGTCCTGCACCGTGCCCACCAGACGGGTAATCCGGCCGCCGTCGTCGCGCTCGGCACGCGCCAGCAAATGCACATCCCGAACCCGCCCCTCGGCGCTCTCGACCGAGCACACCACATCAAGCGCCTGGCCCTCGCACATCAGCGCCATCAAGGGCTGATGCAGGCGCGCGCGCTCATCGCCACGCAAACACCGCAAACAACCGCGCAAGCTGTTGCGCTCGCCACGGTCACACCCGCCCATGAAACGGGCCATTTCATCCGACACGTCCACTTCAGACGCCCCGAGCTCCCAGCGCCAGCTACCAACATGGGCGATACGCTGTGCCTCTTCGAGCTCGCGATGCTTGGCTTCGAGCATTTGCTGATCGCGCCGGCGGGCGGTCACGTCGGTAAAGATGGCCACAAAACCGCCAACCGCCAGGGGCGAGCTGCGCAACTCGAGCACCGTCCCATCGCGCCGAATCCACTCCTCAAGATGCCGTTCAAAGCAGCGCGCCTTGACCATGCGCCGCTCGACCTTGCCATCGACATCGCCCGGGCCATAATCACCGCGCTCCGCGAGATACCGAAAAATGCGCTCAATCCCGCGATCGCCACCCTCAAGCAAGGCTGCCGGCAAACCGACCAGACGCAGCCATTCGGCGTTCCAGGTAATCAGTTGCAGATCTTTGTCGACCAGGGCGACGCCGGCCGGGATGTTGTCGATCAGCGTCCGAAAGACCTGGTTGCGCTCATGCAGGAGAATCTCGGCCTGCTTGCGTGCCGTCACATCCTGCAGCGTTTCGATTGCACCAATCACCCGGCCCGACGCATCGCGCATGGGCGCGGCGAGAAAGGTCAGCCAGCGGTCCTGCCCACCCAGGGCCGGGAAAAATCCCTCAGCCGCGAGCGCGCCGGGCACTGTCTCAACGGCATACACCGCATCGCCGTAATACGCCGTCAGCTCCGCCATGTCTTTCAGGCCGGCAACAAAATGCGCCAGCACCGGCCGATCTTCGCCGTAGAACGGCACCCCCGGCGTCGCGCGCCCGATCATCGCCTCGGCCCCCACCCCCATCACCAATTCACAGCCGCGGTTCCAGGCCACCACCACACCGGCCTCGTCGATCGCGAATACCGGCACCGGGCTGCCCGCCAGAATCGCCGCCAGGCGCTGTTCGCTGGCCCTGAGGGCCAATTCGGCGACATGGCGCTGGGTGTCGTCGCGCGACAAGCCGCGATAACCGACAAACACCCCCGACGCATCAAACTGGGGATAACCACTCACCACCAGCCAGCGCTGGCCCATGCCGGGCACATCGACCCCATACTCAAACTCGTAAAAAGGCTCATGCCGCTCACAGGCCGCACGGTGCGCCGCCATATCCGCCTCAGACACCTCCAGACCAGGAAGCTCCCAGCGACGCTTGCCGTACAGCGCATCGAGCACCAAGTGATGGCGCGCCAGTGTCGCGCCTTCAAAACCTGTAAACCGAAACGCCGCGTCCTGCGTCCAGGTCCAGTCCGACGCGAAACGGCTCATCGTTTCCTGACGTTCGACGGCGGCCGCCAGCGACCGCCGCAGCGCCCATACGCGCCACAGCGCCCAGGTCAATGCCAGCAGCGCCCCGCAACCCAGTACGATCAGATAAAGCATTCTTGCTCTCCGGCACACCGCGCGCCATCGACACCAAGCTGCTTTAACGGCAAGGACAGCAGCCGCCTTGAACCCGCTGCTGCAGCGCAGCTTGCG
>JBFIJC010000172.1:0-7848 GCA_041600915.1 Nitrogeniibacter sp. | reverse complement strand
CCTTGCTGGGCACGCTTGATGGTCTTGTTCATGGTCATGCTCCTCAGAGAGAGATTCTGTCAGTCACGGATTGGATCCGCTCGGGAACATATACGCACTGTGCGTGCCAGTTTTTTTGAAAAACCTAATTCATCAATGTTTTCAATGGATTAAAACTTTTCGGAGAAATTTCATCGTGATAATCATCACGGCTGACTCAGCGGAAGGTGACGATTTTCGTCACCCATGTTGACGTCATACGTCAGCGTACGCAGACCTTGCGGACCTGTTTGATGTCGGTAGTGCCGTCCAGCACTTTCTCGATGCCGTCCTGCCGCAGGGTGCGCATGCCTTCGTCGAGGGCGAGCACCAGCAGGGCCGCAACCCGGGCATGCTCCTGGATAAGTTTTTTGGCGCCGTCGGAGCCCAGCATCAGTTCGTGCAAGCCGACACGGCCGCGGTAGCCATTGGTACAGTCGTCGCATCCGACGGCCTTGTAAAGCTTGAATTGCCCGTTCTTGTCGGCGAAGTCTTGCTGCCAGCGACGGGCAACGGCCTTGCGGGCGGCTTCGGCATCGGCAACGAAGGCCGGCGTGCCTCGGAGGTCGGCGCAGTATTCGTCGAGCAGGCTGGAGAGCTCGTCACTATCTGGGTGGTAACCACTCTTGCACTTGGGGCACAGCCGTTTGGCGAGGCGCTGGGCGAGCACGCCGAGCAGCGCGTCGGCGAAGTTGAAAGGATCCATGCCCATGTCGAGCAGGCGAACGATGGACTCCGGGGCGCTATTGGTGTGCAGCGTGGAGAACACGAGGTGGCCGGTAAGCGAGGCTTCGAGGCCGACCGACACCGTTTCACGGTCGCGCATCTCGCCGACCATGATCACGTCCGGGTCGGCACGCAGGAAGGCACGCATCATGGTGGCGAAGTCGAGCCCGGCCTTGCGGTTGACCTGCACCTGGCGCAGGCCTTTCTGGGTGATCTCGACCGGGTCTTCGGCGGTCCAGATCTTGGTTTCGGGCGTGTTGATGTGGCCGAGGATGGAGTGCAGCGTGGTGGTCTTGCCGGAGCCGGTGGGGCCGCATACAAAGAAGATGCCGTAGGGCTGTGCAATGGCGCCTTTGAGCCGCTCCAGGTTGTGTGACGACAGGCCGAGCTTGTCGAGCGGAATGGGTTCGCTGTTGGCGAGGATGCGCATCACCACGTCTTCCATACCCCCTGCGGTGGGGATGGTGGCGACGCGCAGCTCGATATCGAGCGCGGCGTATTTGCGAAACTTGATCTTGCCGTCCTGCGGTTTGCGGCGCTCGGAGATGTCGAGGTCGCACATGATCTTGATGCGCGTCACCAGCGGATTGCGGAAGCTGGCCGGCACTTCGATATAGGGCACCAGCGTGCCGTCCTTGCGGAAGCGAATCAGCGTCTTGACCTTGCCGGGGCGCGGTTCAATATGGATGTCGGACGCGCCCTGTTTGTAGGCGTCGATGATGACTTTATTGACCAGCTTGACCAGCTCGTTGTCGGCCGCGGCAGAGATGTCTTCGGCCACCGAGGCATCCAGGTCCTCTTCACCAAGATCGAGCAGCAGATCGTCGACAGAACCCAGATCGAGACTGGCCTCGAAAAACTGATCGACCGTACGCTTGAAATCTCGGTGCGTCGTCGCCCGGAAAGCAATTTTCTTGTTCGGAAAGACGTTGTGCGCCACGCGCGAGGCTCGGGTCTGCTCGGGGTCGATCGCCATGACGACGATGCCTTCCTCGGTTTCTTCGAGC
Source organism: Nitrogeniibacter sp. (assembly GCA_041600915.1). GTDB lineage: Bacteria > Pseudomonadota > Gammaproteobacteria > Burkholderiales > Rhodocyclaceae > Nitrogeniibacter. The sequence continues at coordinate 6,097 of JBFIJC010000172.1, read as the reverse complement.
GGTAGCCAGTGACTTTGTTCGACGAAGTCGCGCTTGATGTTCCGCAGCAGGTCGACCGGCTTGATGCGATCGCCCCGGAAGGGCTCATATGGCACATTGAAGCAGCGTGCAATGGCGTCGCCGACATCTGCCAATGCCACGCCCATATCATCGAGCAGAACATCTTCGGTATTCACTTTACGCTCACGCGCCTTGCGCCCGGCGGCTTCGAGCTCCGGGGCCGACAGATGCCCATCGGCCACCAAAGAATCGTAACGGCTCCTTGGCTTTCCCTGCGTACGCGCGCGCTGAGCGAAGGCCACGCCAAGGGTCTGCGCCAGCCCCAGCAGCCCCTCTTCGGCGACCGCTGAAAACGGCTTTCCGTCGACGGCATTGATGAGTTGTAGCACGCCGATGAGCTCGCCATTTTCTCCGGTCAGGATCGGGGCCACCAGCATTTGCTTGCTGCGATAACCGGTGACCTCGTCGACCTCGTTCCGAAACTCCAGACGCGGCGAGATAGCTTTGAGCGCCTGAGCGTCGTAGACATCGGGCAGGTTCAGCATCTTCTTGGTGTGCGCCACGTAGCCCGCGACACTGTTTTCGGAAATCGGCAAACGGATGCTGTTAACCGAATGAAGACCGGTCTTCACCTTGGAGACAATGGCGGTGCGCGCCTCGTCGAGCGTGTAGATCGTCAGTCGCTCGGCACCGAACAGATCGCACAGGTCTGCCGACAACTCAAAGATGATCTCGTCGATGTTCTGGGTGGCGTGAATGCGATTGGTCGCGGCCTGCAGGCCTTTGAAGAAGGCGAGGCGGCTGGTCACGTCGCCGCTCGACGGGCTTTTGCCAGCAGCTTTCATGGCGTTTGATCCCTGCTCAATGTCATCGGTCCGGTGAGCGCAAAAGCGCTCTTTTCCACCATTCTAGCGGCATCGGGCAAATGCGGCAGCGATCAGAAAGTCAGCACCTGATCGTTGCTCAGCATGCTCGGCCGGAATGCGCCGCCCGAAACGCCGATCTGGGCCATCGTCCGCTCCGCCTCGCCCGGCTTGAGATGGCTGATGTGCACCTCTGGGCGGCAGCTCAGCGCATCGAGGAATCTGGCCAGTATGCTGGGACACAAATGCCGCGACGCCATGGCCAAACCATGCTGCGCATCGGAAAAGGCGGTTTCAATCACCAAATGCCGGAGCGCGGGCTGTCGATTGATCGCCGCGATCAACGCCGGGCAGTATGTCGTGTCGCCGGTATAAATGAGCTGTCCGTCGCCACTATCGAGGCAATACGCCGCCGCAGGCACGGTATGCAGGGCCGGCAGCGCGGTGATCTTGCGGCCGTCGAGCGATATCGTCTCGCCCACCTTAAGAACCTGAAACCGCATGAACGGTCGATGACGGTCTGGAATGGCACTGAAGTCGGGCCAGACCAGCCAGTTGAAAATGTGGGAGCGCAAAATGCGGATGGTCTCGACCGTGCCGTAAACGGTGATCGGCGATCGGCGGTCGTTGCCAACGGTATCGACCAACAAGGGGATAAAGGCGATGTGGTCGAGGTGGGCGTGGGTCACGAAGATATGGTCGATACGCAGCAAGGCGTCGTACGCCAGTGCGCCAACGCCGGTGCCGCCATCGATCAATACGTCGTCGTCGACCAGAAACGCGGATGTACGCGTTTGCTGGCCGCCAATGCCGCCGCTACACCCCAATACCTTGAATTTCATTGCTGAAGCCCGCGCCCGGCGCATTTGCCGCCCATCGGGAATACCCCGTAATTGTCGAGGCTAGCATTGCCGCGACGCGGCAACCGAGAACTACGTCACACCCAGGCAAGGTCCTCGCCGGCGCATGCGCGACTCAAGCGTTGCTGCGCAAAAAGAATTCCATTTTGACGCCGGCAATTTCGATGATGTCGTGATCACTCAGGTGGTGTGCCTGCGCGCCCAGCGGGCTGCCATTGACGACCGGAAAGGTCGAGCCTTCCACGTGGGTAATGAAATAGCCATGCGGCCGCCGCGTGATGACCGCCACCTGCACGCCGGGCTTGCCCAGAGTCGTCAATGATTTTGTCAGCTCAAGCTCGCGGCCGACGTTTGGTCCCGACAACACCTGGATCATCCCGCCCGCACTGTCGCTGGACGGTGAGGCCGCCGCCTTGGCCGGCGACGGCGCCTTGTCGGCGGCACCCGCACCGGCGCGGTCGAGAATCTGTGTCGCTTCAGCGTCGATCGCCGCAATGGCGTCGTCTCCGCCGACAACCGTATCGGTCACGGCCACATCAGACTCCGACACATCGACCTCGGGATCTGCCATGACGGGTTTAAGCGCAGCAGTGTCGACAAAATCGGTCAGCGGACCGGAAGCGGCAACCGCGTCGACAACAAACTTGATGCGGTATTTTCCGAGCTCGACCACATCGTTGTTCTGCAGCGCGCACTTTTTGACCGGCTGGCCATTCACATAGGTGCCGTTTGTACTGTTTCGGTCTTCAAGAAACGCGTCGTCGAGAATCGCGGTGATCACCGCGTGCTCGCCACTGATCGCCAGATTGTCGATCTGAATGTCGTTGTGCGGCTTGCGCCCGATGGTGGTCCGCTCCTTGTTCAGCGGAATTTCCTTGAGCACCAACCCATCCATGCTGAGGATCAACTTCGGCATCGTATCGTCCTGTCCCTGTTGTTGCTCTGCTACGTCCTGCGCGCCGGGAAGGGCTGCAGAACCTTGATCAAAACTACGGTGATGTTGTCACGACCACCCCGGTCGTTGGCAAGCTGGATCAGATGATCTGCCGCCAGCGTCAGATTAGCGGACAAGGTTTCGCATACCAGCGCAATGTCTTCGTCATCGAGCATATCGGTCAAGCCATCCGAGCACATCAGATAGACATCACCCACACGCGCCTCATGCAGTGCCACATCCGGCACCACGGCTGGCTCCACACCCAGTGCTCGCGTCAGCAGGCTGCGCCCGGGTGCGACCCGCGCCTCGTCTGCGCTCATCATGCCGCCATCGACCTGCTCCTGCAACAAAGAGTGGTCGCGGGTCAGCTGCACCAGCTCGTCCGGCCGGTAGCGATACATGCGCGAATCGCCAACATGGGACACCAGCAAGGTGTTGTCATGAAATCGCGATGCGACGACCGTCGAGCCCATGCCGTGCAGCTCCCGATCCTTTCGCGCGGCAGCGATCACATCGGTATTGGCGCGCATCGTTGCATGTCGCAGTTCAGCCAGCATCTGCGAAACCGAGGTCGCTTCGCTGCCCCGCAAGCTGGCGGCCAGACTATCAACGACCAGACGGGACGCCACGTCGCCGCCCTGATAGCCGCCCATGCCGTCAGCCAGCACAGCCCAACGGGACGCGTCATCGAACAGACACGCATCCTCATTGCGCTGACGCATTTTTCCTGTATCGGTGCGCGACGCCATTTGCAAAGCAGACTTCTCCCGATCCTGTGATTCCATCAACCCGCCACTCTCACCAGCACGCTGGACTTGTCACAGCCGGCTGCCAATCCGTTTCAGCTATCGCAAAACGACTTCGACCACGAGGTCTACGGCATCAAACCGCGAGACTTCACTCTTCCCACCTGAGCGGGGTGACACATTTTCACACAACAATCCATCAGCAGGCGTCGGAAAATATAACGAAAGTACAATATCCGGCCCAAAAAAAACGCCGGCAGAAGCCGGCGTTTCTATCGAACACAGCGAAGCTTAAAGCAGAGCCTTGAGCAGCTTGGCCATTTCCGACGGGTTGCGCGTCACGGTAAAGCCGCACTCTTCCATGATGGCAAGCTTGGCGTCAGCAGTGTCCTCACCGCCCGAAATCAACGCACCAGCGTGGCCCATGCGCTTGCCTGCGGGCGCGGTCACGCCAGCGATGAAGCCAACCACCGGCTTCTTCATGTTGTCCCGGCACCAGCGAGCGGCTTCGGCTTCATCCGGACCGCCGATCTCGCCAATCATGATGACCGCATCGGTATCCGGGTCATCATTGAACATGCGCATCACGTCAATGTGCTTGAGACCATTGATGGGGTCGCCACCAATGCCGACCGCGGAAGACTGGCCCAGACCGATTTCGGTCAGCTGGCCCACAGCTTCGTAAGTCAGCGTACCGGAGCGCGAAACCACGCCGATACGACCTTTACGGTGGATGTGACCCGGCATGATGCCGATCTTGATTTCATCCGGCGTGATCAGACCAGGGCAGTTGGGGCCGAGCAGCAGCGTTTCCTTGCCGCCGGCAGCAACTTTCTGCTTCATCTTGTTGCGCACTTCGAGCATGTCGCGAACCGGAATGCCCTCGGTGATGCAGATCGCCAGATCGATATCGGCTTCGCAGGCTTCCCAGATCGCGGCAGCAGCGCCGGCGGGCGGCACATAGATGACCGAAACGGTCGAGCCGGTTTCAGCTGCGGCTTCCTTGACGGACGCGTAGATAGGCACCCCAAAGATGGACTCGCCCGCTTTCTTCGGGTTCACGCCAGCGACAAAGCAGTTCTTGCCGTTCGCGTACTCGATGCACTTCTCGGTGTGGAACTGACCGGTCTTGCCCGTGATGCCCTGGGTGATGACCTTGGTATCTTTGTTGATCAGAATAGACATTCGAAACTCTCCTTACTTGACCGCTTCAACGACTTTCGTCGCGGCTTCGGCCATGCTGTCGGCGGAAATGATGGGCAACCCGGACTCGGCGAGAATCTTCTTGCCGATGTCTTCGTTGGTACCCTTCATGCGCACCACCAGCGGTACGGAGAGATTGACTTCCTTGGCTGCTGCGACCACGCCGGTGGCGATGGTGTCGCAACGCATGATGCCGCCAAAGATGTTCACCAGAATGCCCTTCACCTTGGGGTTCTGAAGCATGATCTTGAAGGCTTCGGTCACCTTCTCGGTCGTTGCACCACCGCCAACGTCCAGGAAGTTGGCCGGCGAAGCGCCGAACAGCTTGATCGTATCCATGGTCGCCATGGCCAGACCGGCGCCGTTAACCAGGCAGCCGATGTTGCCGTCCAGGCTGATATAGGCCAGGTCGTACTTGGAGGCCTCGACTTCGTCTGCGTCTTCTTCGTCCAGATCGCGGTACTCAACGATCTCCGGGTGACGATACAGCGCGTTGGAGTCGAAATTGAATTTGGCGTCCAGCGCCTTGATGTTGCCGTTGCCTTCCAGAATCAGCGGGTTGATTTCCGCCAGCGAGGCATCGGTTTCCATGTAGCAGGTGTAGAGCTTCTTGAGCGCGTCGACAGCCTTGTCGACGGAGCCGGCCGGAACACCAATACCGGTTGCCAGTTCGGTCGCTTGCGCATCGGTCAGGCCGACGAGCGGATCGACGAAGACCTTGATGATCTTCTCCGGCGTCTTGGCGGCCACTTCCTCGATGTCCATGCCGCCCTCGGAGGAGGCCATCATGGCAACCGACTGAGTTGCACGGTCGGTCAGCGCCGCAACGTAGTACTCCTTCTGGATGTCAGCACCTTCCTCGATCAGCAGACGACGGACCTTCTGGCCCTCGGCGCCGGTCTGGTGCGTGATCAGCTGCATGCCCAGGATCTCGCCGGCAACAACTTTCACCTCGTCGATCGACTTGGCGAGCTTCACACCACCGCCCTTGCCACGGCCACCGGCGTGAATCTGTGCCTTGACCACCCAGATCTTGCCGCCCAGCTCTTCGGCCGCTTTGACCGCATCGTCCACCGAGAAGCACGGAATGCCACGCGGGGTGACGACGCCATACTTTCTCAGCAGCTCTTTTGCCTGATACTCATGAATCTTCATGGTTGCCCTTCGATAGAAGCCGCATCTCCACACGGAGATCACGGACATTAGGTTGAACGGGTCAATTCGGGGCCCACACCCCACGACATCTGCCGATCTCCCTCGTCCGGCACATGCCGTTGTATCGGCAACACAACACCGACACCTGCGACACACATTCGCAGCGCACACGAAGTCACATGCGGCGAAAGCCCTGTAATTATAACCGAATTCCAAGGCGCCGCGACCCTCGCTGCCGCGCGGATCCCGGCAGCCGGCACATGCCGCTCAGTCTCGCCTAAACATCACCATCTTCGGCCTCGGTCGAATCCTTCGAGGGCGCACGATACCAGG
>JBFIJC010000171.1:0-7851 GCA_041600915.1 Nitrogeniibacter sp. | reverse complement strand
GGTTTTCGCGAAGCGCTTGCGCCCGGTTTCGATGCGTGCCGGATCGTTGAGGTCGAACGGGGAGAGCGTGCTGGCGGCCTGTTTGGCTGCCGGTTGGCGCAGTACGTTGACGTAGGCGACGAGCTGCTCAATGGCGGTGCGATTGAGCACAGTGCCCCACGGTGGCATGGCGTGGTCGCCGTGCTTGCCTTTGATGATGCGCTCGCGAATTTGGGACTCGGTGAGCTGCGGGCGATTTTGCAATGCCGGGCCGTAGGTGTCCTTGCCTGCACCTTCTGCGCCGTGACAGCTTACGCACAGTTTGTCGAAGCGACTTTTGCCGGCAACGAGTTGCGTGCGCTCGGTGTCGGCCGGTGGGGCGACGGCCAAACATGTGGCGCTGGCGCCCAGGTTGAGGAGCAGGGGAAGGATCAGCTGCCTGGCCGTGCGCCGGGGCAGGTGAGCGATGGCGAGGAATAGGCCGTTGGGTGTCATCGGAAACTCCATGGTGTGTTCAGGAAATGGGGCGTGCGGCAGGTGGCACCGCACGCGGCCTCACGAGCGCCCGAAGCGCCCGTGAGGCCGGACCTGGCTTATTCGAGCGTGAAGCCGATCAGCGCTGCGCCGCCCGGCAGATCCTTGATCTGCGGGAAGGCGCCGGCCAGGAAGCCCGGTGCGTGGGAGCCCAGTCCGGTCGGGATGACAATGTATTGCTTGCCATTCACGGCGTAGCTCACCGGCCCGCCGCGCGCCCCGGAGCCGGCGTTGAATTGCCACAGTTGATTGCCGTTGTCGGCGTCGTAGGCAAAAAGGTGGCCTTCCATGTCGCCGGTGAACACCAGTCCGCCGGCCGTGGTCAGCACGCTGCTGAGCGGCGGAAGATCGTAGCGGATGCTCCATTTGAGCTTGCCGGTGAGCGGGTCGCGCGCATCCAGACGGCCGTACGGGTCCTTGCTGTTGGGCGGCGGCACCAGCTTGATTTCGTCAATGCCGAGCGACAGCGCGGAGATGGCTTTCAGACTGGCCGGATCATCCGGGCCGGCGACCACTTCGTTACACACCTCCATGGCATGCGAGTACCACAGGCCAGTGCCGGGGTTGTAGGCCCCGTGGTTCCAGCTGCGAGCGCCGAGCAGGTTGGGGCACAGCAGCTCGCGCTTGCCGGGCTGCGGCCGACGGGGTTCAATCAGGGCGCCAGTTTTCGGGTCAATGCCTTTGGCCCAGTTCATGTTCTCGGCGAACTGCCAGACGTTTTCGAGCTTGCCGTCGGCCTTGTCCATCACGAACACGAAGCCGCTCTTGTTCAGATGGACGATCACGTCCTTGCCATCTTTCTTGACTACCAAGGCCTCGTAGGCCGAGTCGAAATCCCACACATCGTGCGGGATTTCCTGCCGGTGCCACTTGAGCTTGCCGGTCTTCGGGTCAATTGCCAGCAGCGTGGCGGTGTACTTGTTATCCCCCACACGATCGACGCCATAGAAGTCTGGTGCGGCGTTTGAGGTGCCGATGAAGATGGTGTCGGATTGCGCGTCGTAGGTGCCCGGCATCCAGGCTGAGCCGCCGCCCCGTTTGCCCGAGTCGCCCGGCCAGCTCTCTTGGTCATCCTTGATGATTTCGAAGGTCCATACGGGTTTGCCGGTGTCGGCATTGACGGCGTAGATCTTGCCAGAGATCGGCTGATCGCCGCCGGTGGTGCCGCCAAACAGGACGTCGCCTGCCAGTTGCGGCGGTGCCGAGAACAGCGCGCCGTGCTGGGTCTTGAGATCACTGAGTTGAGTTGACCACAGCTCTTTGCCGGTCTTCTGATCCAGCGCCATGAAGCGCCCGTCCAGCGTGCCAACGAAGACCTTTCCGCGTCCGACCGTTACGCCGCGGCTGGCGGCGGCGTAGAACACTTGCTTGGAGATTGGATCGAGCTTGGGCTCGAAATGCCACAGGGTTTTGCCGGTTGCCGCATCGACGGCCCACACGTTGTTGTTGGCCGAGATGTAGTACAGCACGCCGTCGAGAACGATAGGCGTGGCCTGCAAGCCGTGGGTGATGTTGCCCGGTTGATGGATCCACGCCACCTTCAGCTTCTTGACGTTGTCCTTGTTGATCTCGGTCAGCGGGCTGAAGCGCCAGGCGTTCGAGCTGCGGTGGTATTGCGGCCAGTTGGCCGGATCGTCAAAACCGGGTTTTGCGTCGCCAGCAGCAATTGCGCCGACGCATGACAGGGCGAGCGCAAGTGGCGCCAGGCGGATAGGTTTGATCAGGTTCATGGTGTCTCCATTCGTTCTTGTTCGGAATGGCCGGTGGTGGCCTGTTGTGGGGGGGCTCTGTTGGTGTCGAGGGTTCGGTCTCAATGTGGCGGGTTATTGCGCCGCCACGACGGACGCCGGGGAATACGGCCGGCGCGTCAGAACGCGAAGTTGAGACCGACGTTGAGCAGCGTGGCTGACTCGCCAACAGCCGGGATGCCGGCAGCGACGATGCTGGTCTTGATGGTGGCTGCCGATCCGGCATCGATGTGCGCCATCTGCACATAGACCGTGGTGTCCGGGCGAACGGCGTAGTCGTTGCTGATCACGAAATTGGTGGTCTTGTCGTTCGGATTGCGGTCGTCCTTGTTGTTGTAATAGGCGAGCGTGGCCGTGTTCTTCGGGTGCCACTTCCAGTCCACACCGAGGCCGTAGGCGTTGACGTCGGAGACATCGGCGCCGGAGCGCGTTTCGTTCTTGGCGTTGAGGTAGTTGGCCTTGAAAGTGAATGGCCCATAAGGCATCGCGATTCCGACGCCGCCGTGCTTGACGTTGTTGTTGCCGGTGTCTTCGTCCTTGATGACCTGGTAGGACGCCGACAGCGTGACCGGACCGGTGTAGGTCGCGCCGAGTGCCCAGGCACTGTTGTTGGTGGTGCTGCCGGATTTACCGCCGAGCGACCACAGCACACCGAAGTTCACCGGCCCGAGGGTGTGGCGATATTGCACGGCGTTGTTGAAGAAAATGCCAACGTCGTTATTGGTGTTGCGCTCGGAGCCAACCGCGCCGGCCGTGGCGGCGTATTGGTTATAGGCCCAGGCGTAGAGGTTGGAGAACTGTTCCTTGAAGGCGCGTGGTTCAGTGCCGATGTGCGCCAGCAGGGCCGGGCCGTACTGTCGGCCGAGCGTCACGCTTCCCCAGTCGCCGCTCAAACCGATATTGGCCTGTCGGCGGAACAGCGGTGAGCCCGTGCCGTCGGCATCGCCGGAGCCGTGGAACATGCCGTTGTTGGTGTCGAAGTGAGCTTCAAGATTGAAGAAAGCCTTGAGGCCCTCATCGAGATCGCGCTCTCCCTTGAAACCGATGACCGTCTGACGCAAGCCGCTGGTTTCCATTGAGGTCTTGGACTTGCCGTTGGTGCCTGACTTGCTCTGATACAGAAAGCCGGCATCGAGAATCCCGAAGATCGAGATTTTTGTTCCGGCAACCTCGCCGATGAGTGCGTCTGCGTGGGCGATACCCGCGCCGGTCGATAGCACCAGCGCTGTAAGTGCGGCGGCAGCGCTTGCACCGGGGCTGCGGGCGACCGATGTTGATTTCGTTTTTTTCATGTGACTCCCCTGCATTTCTTGATGGATGAACGTCTTCGCCTTTTGAAGGCGGGCACGACATGCCTGTTTGTTCTGCCCCTGTCGCACCGGTTGAAGTGCATCAAGCCTTGCGAGAGGAACGGAGCGGCCGGCAGGACGAGCCTTGGCAACTTCTATGCCATGGGTAAAACGCTTTAAAAATCAATGGATAGCATGATCGGGTAGGCGTGGCGGGGCGACACTTGGTGCTGTCTTTCTGCGACGCAAGCGACATCTGTTGCAGCTGTGTCCATGCCGCAGCGGAGCCCGGATAGGTGGCTGGAAGGACGCCGGATCGGCGACAGGAAAATCGATGGGCGAGGTCGCCCCTACTGTGGCGTAGCAGCAGCCATACAAGCGTTTAATTCGCTGCGACAGATGTCGCACCGGGTGCGACGCGGCGCGCGTCGGAACGCCTGTTCGGGCGTTCTTTGAGATCCAATAAACACAATAAAAACAAGCTCTTCTTGTGTTTTATCGCGGTGCTGATTGCTTCTGGCACCGCTCTTGCGAACAGGGTTGGCGAGCCGGTGCCGTGAGGGGCCGGATACAGGACTGCGGTCCTGCCGACACATAGCAAGAACAAAGGAGGCGAACTGTCATGGACCCCACGTCCGAACAGCTGCTGTGGATGTACGAAAAGATGGTCGAGATCCGGGAGTACGAGGAGACCATGGCCAAGGTCTATCTCGAGGGCAAGCTCCCGCCCAAGATCCAGAAAGGCCTGGCCTTTGATATCGGTGCCGGTCCCGTGCCGGGTGAGATGCACCTGGCTGCGGGTCAGGAACCGGTGGCGGTGGGCGTGTGTGCTCACCTGCGACGCGAAGACACCGTGGTGGGCGCGCACCGTCCGCACCACTTCGCCATTGCCAAGGATGTTGATCTGCTGGCGATGACGTCTGAAATGTTTGGCAAGGCCAACGGACTGGGTAAGGGCAAGGGCGGTCATATGCACTTGTTCGATCCGGCGGTGAAGTTCTCGTGCAGCGGCATCGTCGGTGCCGGTGCACCGCAAGCCTGCGGCGCGGCGCTGGCGGCCAAGAAGCTCGGCAAGGACTGGGTGGCGGTGTCCTTCTTTGGTGAAGGCGCGGCCAACCAGGGCTCGTTTCACGAGGCGCTAAACCTGGCGTCGCTGTGGAAGCTGCCAGTGATCTTTGTCTGCGAAGACAACAAGTACGGCATTTCGGTGGAGAAATCGGCCTCGACGGCGATTGCTTCCAACGCCGACCGCGCGGCCGGTTACGGCATGCCCGGTGTGCTGGTCGATAAAAACGATGCGGTGGCGGTGTTCGCGGCCGCCGGTGAGGCGGTGGCGCGGGCGCGACGTGGTGAAGGCCCGACACTGATCGAGGTCAAGACCGACCGCTATCTCGGCCACTTCCAGGGCGATCCGGAAACCTACCGGCCCAAAAACGAAGCCCAGCAGCTACGCGCAAACGATCCGATTGACGTCCTTGGTGCGCAGTTGCGTGCCCGCGGTGAGCTCGACGACGCCAAGGATGCGGCACTGCGCAGCACGGTCAGCGAACGCGTGCAGGCGGCTTACGAACACGGTCGTAACAGCCCGTACCCGGCGCCCGAAGATGCGCTGCTGCATGTCTTTGCCGACTGAGCCCCCGACCCCAAGATTTCAGGAGAGAACACCATGAGCACTGCAAGCAAAGTGCGCAAGCTGAGTATGGCCGAGGCCATCTCGGAGGGCATTGGCCAAGAGATGGCACGTGACGAGCGGGTCTTCGTGATGGGCGAAGACATTGGCAAGTACGGCGGCATTTTCAGCGCTACCACCGGCCTGCTTGACCAGTTTGGCCCAGATCGGATCATGGATACGCCGATCTCTGAGACCGGCTTTATGGGCACCGCCATTGGTGCTGCGGCCGAAGGCCTGCGTCCGATTTCCGAGTTGATGTTTGTCGACTTCTTTGGCGTGTGCTTCGACCAGATCTACAACCATCTGGCCAAGAACACCTACATGTCGGGCGGCAACGTCAAGCTGCCGGTCGTCATCACCACGGGCATCGGTGGGGGCTACAACGACGCGGCGCAGCACTCGCAATGCCTGTACGGGCTGTTCGCCCACGTGCCGGGGCTCAAGGTGGTGGTGCCATCGAACGCCTACGACGCCAAGGGCTTGATGATCCAGGCCATCCGCGACGACAACCCGGTGGTCTTCATGTACCACAAGGGCATCATGGGGCTGTCGTGGATGTCTTACTTCGAAGGCAGCACCAACGAGGTGCCGATCGAGTCCTACACCATCCCCTTTGGCCAGGCCAAGGTGGTGCGCGAGGGCAAGGACCTGACCATCGTGACCTTGTCGCAGATGGTGCAGAAATCGGTGCTGGCGGCCGACAAACTCGCGGCCGAAGGCATTGACGTCGAGATCGTCGACCTGCGCACCCTGGTGCCGCTCGACAAGGAGACGGTACTGCGTTCGGTCGGCAAGACCGGGCGGGTGCTCATCGCCGACGAGGACTATCTGTCCTTCGGCGTCTCCGGCGAGATCGCCGCGATCATTGCCGAGCAGCTCAACCACTTGCAGCTCAAGGCCCCGGTGCGCCGCCTGGCGGTGCCCGATGTGCCCATTCCTTTCAGCCGCCCACTCGAGCAGTTCGCTATCCCGCAGGTGGATGCGATTGCCGCCGAAGCGCGCGCGTTGATGCAACTGACCCTTGATTGAAAGCGAGAAACGATATGACTGACATTGTTCTGGATGACGCCGTGTGGGCGGATGTGGAGGAGGGCACCGAGGCTTTGCTGCAGGAATGGCAGGTCGCCGAGGGCCAGCAGGTCGAATCCGGCGAGGTGCTGGGTGTGGCCGAACTGGTCAAGACCACGCACGAGATTCTTGCGCCCGCCGCCGGCACCATCACCCGTCTGGCGGTGGCCGCCGAGGATACCTTCGGTCGTGGCGCGGTGCTCGCCGTACTCGAGGCCTAAGCGATGAGTGCCCCGGCAATCACGACTCCGGGCGCCGATGAGGCGGCCGAACGTAGGGTCCCGCTCACCGGGCTGCGCGGTGCCATCGCGCGCAGCATGGGGCAGGGCTGGCAGATCCCGCGGGTGGCGCATTCGGTCGAGGTAGATGTCAGCCGCTTCGCGGCAATGCGTGAAGCGCTGGCCGGCGAAGGCCACAAACCCAGCCTGACCGTCTTGCTGTTGCGGGCGGTGGCGCTGACGCTGCGCGAGCACCCCCGGCTCAATGCGCTGATGCGCGACAAGGCGGTGGAATTGATGCCCGACATCAACCTCGGCGTGGCGGTGAGCCTCGACGACGGGCTGATGGTGCCGGTGATCCGCGAGGCTGACACCCTGTCCTTGCCGGCGCTGACGGACGAACTGCGTCGTCTGGCAGAAGGTGCTCGCGCCGGCACGCTCAGCGCCGGCAGCTACCAGCGTGCCACTTTCACGGTGAGCAATCTGGGCATGACAGACATCGACCGTTTCTCGCCGATCATCAATCCGCCCCAGGTGGCGATTCTCGGTGTCACCCGCGTGGTGCAGCGGGCCATTGTGCGCAAGGGCGAGATTGTTGTCGCGCCGATGATGGGCCTGCATCTGGTATTCGATCACCGCGCTGTCGACGGTTACCCCGCAGCCGTGTTTCTCGGCGATCTGGCGAAGCGGATCGAGACGGCGGCGCTGTGATGCACGCGATCAATCCTCGTCTGGCAGTGGTCAGTTGCGCCGAAGAGCAGCGATGGCACGAAGCCTTGCTGGAGCGGCCGGTGCGCGAGCCGCAACTGCGTTTGTGGACATATCGCACGCCCGGTGTGGTGTTCGGGTGTTCGCAGGCCGCGCTGCTGGCGCGGGCGCAGCAAGGCCGTGCGGGGATTGAACTTGCGCAGCGGCGCTCTGGCGGCGGGGCGGTGCTGACTGGCCCGTGGATGCTCAGCACCTCGATTTTGCTGCCGTCGGATCATCGCCTGCTGGCCGGCGGCACGGTGGCCAGTTACCGCTGGCTTGGTGCCCTGATCGCCGGCCTGTTGCGCGATATGAATGTGCCGGCCCATGCGCTGGCGCCCGACGAAGCCCGTCGCGCACCGGACGACCCAACACTCAGCTGGGCCTGCTTTGGTGCCCTGTCGCCGTGGGAGGTGGTGGTCGGGCGACGCAAGATCGTCGGCCTGGCCCAGCTTCGGCGCCGCAACGGGGTGCTGCTGACCTCGGGCACCTTGCTGGCGCGGCCTGACTGGGAGGCGCTGTGCGCCGTGCTTGACCGCCCCGCCGATGACGCTGACGCACTCGCTCACGCGACCACGTCCTGCGAAGAACAGCTC
>JBFIJC010000170.1:0-7874 GCA_041600915.1 Nitrogeniibacter sp. | reverse complement strand
GACACGCTGGCCGTGCTGGACATTATCCTGCGCGATGAAATCGGCCATGTCGCGCTTGGCGATCACTGGTTTCGGTACTTTTGTACTGCGCGGGGGCTGGCGCCCGAGGCGACGTATCTGGCGCTGATCGACCAGTTCAATGCGCCGTGGCCCAAGCCGCCCCTCAATATTCCCGCTCGGCGCACCGCAGGCTTCAGCGAAGCTGAACTCGCGGTGCTATCGGCACCGCGCCAAAGTACGCATCTCGGCTGAAGCTGGGGTTTAGTGTTTCATTTCTTCGCGATAGCTGTCGTGACATGCCTTGCATGCCTCGCCGACTTTGCCAATGGCAGCCCGGGTGGCCGCTGCATCGTTCCCTGATGCTGTCTTGGCGAGCGTGTCGATCGACACTTTCAAGGCTTTGCCCAGGCGCTTGAAGTCCGTGAAGTTTTCCCAGGCCTCTGGCTTCATTCGGCTGCTGGCGGTGCTGCGTGTGTCTGGCGTATAGGTCTGCGCGGTGAGGCGCTCCGCCCATTGCAAGTGGCCTGTCCAGCGTTTGACGGCGGCCGCATCAAAGGATTTCTCGCCGCGCGCGACGTCACCGAGCAGGCCCATATGCCAGCCCATGATGCGGTAGGCGCCCTGGCGGAAGTTGACCCGGTCCTCGCCGCTCTGGGTATGCGCTGTGGCAGACCAGGCGGCGCCGGCGAGGGCGATGATGGCGATGCTGCGAATGAGATGCCGTGGCATGTGTGCCTCTCTTTGGGGGCCGGCGCTGCGAACCCATCAAATAGAAAAAGGGGAGTGACGAATCACTCCCCTTTTTATCGACTTCGCTGTGTCTTGTCGAATCAGCGCAGGCCGGCGATGTAGTCCGAAACGGCCTCGATTTCCTTGTCAGTCATCTTGAGCGCGATCGTTTGCATCATCTTGGCGGGGTCGTTGGCACGCTCGCCTGCACGGAAAGCTTTCAGCTGCGAGGCGGTGTACTCGGAAAACTGACCCGACAGGCGCGGATACTGTGCCGGCAGACCTTTGCCAGCAGGGCCATGGCAGGCGGCACAGGCGGGCAGGCCTTTTGAGGCATCGCCAGCGCGCCACAGTTTCTGGCCCCACTCGATCGTTTCGCCGTTTTTCGCAACGGCCGGCTGCAGTGTCTGGCTGCCGAAGTAATACGCGACGTTGATGACGTCTTCGTCGGTCAGCGCCATCGCCATGCCATTCATGACGGCATTGACGCGAACCGGCGGATTGCCGTCAACGGATTTGAATTCGGTGAGTTGCTTGGCCAGGTATTCAGGGATCTGGCCCGCCAGTTTCGGGTTGGCAGACAGCGGGCTGTTGCCGTCGGGGTTATGACAGCCGGCACAAATGCCTTCGGCGGTCAGTTTGCCTTTTTCGAGATCGGGGGCTTTTTGTTCGGCCTGAACACTGCCAGCGGTCAGGAAAAGGGAAAGCAGCAGGGAACGCTTCAGCATGATCTTGATGTCCTCGGGTGCCGTGGTCGGTCGTTCAAATCCTGATATTCTATAACAGCTTGCTAGGTTTGCGCGATGCAACACCCGCCCCTTTTCCCCATAGTGCCTTCCGAATGTCCCTCTTCCGTCACGCCGCATTTGAAATTTCAGTCGCCGAACCTCGGGGTCTGCCACCACCTAACGGCGCTGAAATCGCCTTTGCAGGTCGCTCCAATGCTGGAAAATCCAGTGCTATCAATACCTTGGCGATGCATACGCGCCTGGCCTTTGTGTCGAAGACGCCGGGCCGAACTCAGCTGATCAACTTTTTCCGGCTGCGTTGCGGCGCGGTGATGGTCGACCTGCCGGGCTACGGCTATGCCGAAGTGCCCGAAAAAATTCGCCGCCAGTGGCAGGCCTTGCTTGAAAACTATCTGCGTGAACGCCCGAATCTGATCGGTCTGGTGCTGATCATGGATTCCCGGCGTCCATTGACGCCTCTCGATCGCCAGATGCTCGACTGGTTTGCGCCCAGCGGCCGGCCGGTGCATGTGCTGCTGACCAAGAGCGACAAGCTGACGCGCAACGAGCAGGCCAAAACCCTGGCCGCGACGCGCAAGGGGCTTGCCGAGTGGGGCGATGCCGTGACGGTGCAGATGTTCTCCAGCTTGAAAAAGACGGGTATGGATGAAGTCGATGCCGTCGTGCGCCAATGGCTGGATGTGCTTCCGGGTGTTGAGATCGACGGTGACGAAGAATAAAAAAATAGACCCCCGGCCAAAGGGGAGAAAGCCGGGGGTTGAACGCTCTGCTTGAGGAGCAGAGCTCCCGCTCAGGGAGGTGAAGCGGGAGACGGCTTGCGCCATCTGTTCTCCTAGATCAAAGCAGCCTAAGAAAGTTCCCGGCACACTTTTTCTCTATGTTTCTTTCTGTTTCGAGTGATCTGATGACTTCCAATCCTGCCTTTCCCGCAACCCGCATGCGCCGCATGCGTCGTGACGCTTTTTCCCGCCGCCTGATGCGTGAGAATGAGTTGAGCGTCAATGACTTGATCTACCCGGTGTTCGTGCTGCCAGGGCAGGGACAACGTCAGACGGTGGCGTCAATGCCCGGGGTTGAGCGGGTTTCGCTGGATGCGCTGCTGGGCGTGGCCGAAGAAGCGGTGTCGCTGGGCGTCCCGGCGCTGGCGCTGTTTCCGGTGATTGAAACCGAGAAAAAGAGTCTGGCGGCTGAGGAAGCGTGGAATCCCGACGGCTTGGTGCAGACCGTGGTACGCGCACTCAAGGCGCGCTTCCCCGACCTTGGTGTGATTACCGATGTCGCGCTCGATCCCTATACCAGCCATGGTCAGGACGGCTTGATTGACGCCTCGGGCTATGTTTTGAATGATGAAACGCTGGAAGCGCTGGCCAAGCAGGCGCGCAGCCACGCCGATGCCGGCGCTGACATCGTGGCGCCGTCCGACATGATGGACGGCCGTGTTGCCCGCATTCGGGCTGAACTCGATGCCGGCGGACATATTCTGACCCGCATTCTGGCCTACTCGGCCAAGTACGCATCCAGCTACTACGGCCCTTTCCGCGACGCGGTCGGCTCGGCCGGCAATCTGGGCGGCGGCAACAAATACACCTATCAGATGGACCCGGCCAACTCCGATGAAGCGATCCGCGAAGTGTCGCTGGATATCGCCGAAGGCGCGGATATGTTCATGGTCAAGCCCGGCATGCCGTATCTGGATATCGTTCGCCGCGTCAAAACCGAATTGCAGGTGCCGACCTTCGTGTATCAGGTCAGTGGTGAATACGCCATGCTCAAGGCGGCGGCGGCCAACGGCTGGCTCGACGAAAAAGCCTGCGCGCTCGAAGCCCTGATGGCCTTCAAGCGCGCTGGCGCTGATGGCGTGCTGACTTATTTCGCGCTGGACGCCGCGCGCTGGTTGAAAGAAGGCAAGTGAGCTTTGCCCTGCGGCCGATGTTGGCCGATGACTTGCCGGCCGTGCTGACCGTGCAGCGCCTGGCGTATGGCGATGCCTATCAGGAGGCGGCCGAGGTGCTAGACGCCAAGCGCCAGCGCAGCCCGGCAGCCTGTTGGGTGGCGTGCGATGCCGAGGGCGTGGCGGGCTATGTGTTTGCGCACGATTGGCCCGGCGACGCCCCTCCGCCCTTGCATGCCGCATTGCCACCGGTAGGGGCGTCAAGCTGCGGCTTTTTGCATGACCTGGCCGTCGCGCCTCGCGCGCATGGCTGCGGCCTTGGCGCTGCGTTGTTTTTGGCTGTGCAGCAGTGGTCAGTCGCCGCGGGTCACGAAGCGCTTAATCTGGTGTCGCTGGACAGTGCGGTGGCTTATTGGCGCCGGGCCGGATTTGCGCCGATTACGCCAGCAGATGCATCGGTGCTTGTCGCTTACGGCGACGGTGCGTGCTTCATGCGCCGCTCGCTCGAGGGCTGAATCCGAGCCGGCCCATGGCGCGGGGCAGCGCCAGCACGCTCGAAAATTTGGCATCAACATAAGCCGGACACCCGCTCGCACGACTGATCCACACGGTTCGCATGCCGAGGCGTTTGGCTGCCCTCAGGTTCGCCAGGCTGTCTTCAACCAGAATGCAGCGCGACGCCTGCAGCTTGTGCTCGACCATGAGGCGTCTAAACGCACGGCTGCCGGGTTTGGGGTGCAAGCGCATTTGCTCGATGGCGAAGACACTGTCGATGGATCGATGCAGGCCCATGACGTCGAGGACCGCATGGGCGTATGCCGATGGGCCGTTCGAGAAGACGATTTTCCGTCCCGGCAGGCGCTTGAGGCTGTGCCGCAGCGCGCGGTCGAACACCACCATGTGGTGGAGTCGTTCGAAGCGATGCGTCTCGCGCAGGAAGTGCGCCGGGTCGGTTGCGTGATGGCGCATCAAGCCCAGCAAGGTGGCGCCGTAGCGATGCCAGTAGTCGGTGCGCAGGGCGTTGGCCTGGGCTTCATCTACCGCCAGGTGCAGCATGATGTAGTCCGTCATGCTGCGGTTGATGTGCGGAAAAATTTGCGCGCTGGCGTGGTGCAGCGTGTCGTCCAGATCGAACAGCCAGACCGGTGCGGTGCTCACTTTGGTCCGCCGGGGCGGCTCTGGAATCGGATGATGGCGTGGCCGTCCGTGGTGACGCGCGGCGCCGGTTTCCAGGCGTGGCCATAGACGACTTCGAACGTGGCCGGCAGTCGCCCGTCGAGACGTTTTTCTTCGTAGCGTGCCCGCGCCTTGCGCCAAGCGGCTTTGCCACTCAAACCACGGCTACGCCCCGCGCTGGCGTTGGTGCTGCCCGACAGGCGCAGATCGGCGAACAGGCCGTCCAGATCGGCATAGGTCAGCGTGATGGTGTCCATGTCCATGACCGGGTCGCTGAAGCCGGCGCCGACCAGCGCATCGCCGATGTCGTGCATATCGATAAAACGATGGACGCGCGTGCCCTCGGCATCGCCAAAGGCCTCGCGCAGCTCGCGCAGCGTATCGGGGCCGAGCGTGGCGAACATCAGCATGCCGCCCACTTTCATGACCCGCGCCATTTCGGCCAGTGCCGGTGCCGGATCGTCCAGCCAGTTGAGCATGAGGTTCGACCACAGCATGTCGAATCGGCTGGGGCCGAAGGGCAGGGCGCTGGCGTTTGCGGCGGCGAGCTGCACCCGATCACCCCGACCGAGCAGGCGCTTCAGGCGACCGGCCGCAGGTGCGGCCAGCTGAAGCATGGCTGGCGCGATGTCAGTACCGACACGCAGGGCTTTGGGGTAGCGTTCAGCCAGGCGGCGCAGATCTCGCCCGTCGCCACAGCCCAGGTCGAGAATGACCTCGGGCTGATGGAGAATGCCCTCCAGACGCTCGTCCATCTGTTGCGCGACGGCGCGCGCCAGCATGTCGACGCTGTTGTAGCTGCTGGCGGCGGCATCGAAATGCCGCCGGATGCAGCCGGCGTCCAGATGAAAATCGCCCGTCATGAATACGTCAGATAGCCTTCAGTCCGAGTTTGGCAAACAGCTGCTCGTCGCGATCAGTTTCCGGATTGTCGGTGGTCAGCAGGCGGTCGCCGTAGAACATCGAGTTGGCGCCCGCTGCAAAGCACAGGGCCTGCATTTCGTCGCTCATTTGCTGACGACCAGCCGACAGACGAACGAAGCTCTTCGGCATGGTGATGCGCGCGGCGGCAATGGTGCGAACGAACTCGATCGGGTCGACTTGCTCGCTTTCAGCCATGGGCGTGCCTTCGATGGCGACCAGATTGTTGATTGGCACCGATTCGGGCGGCGGATTCATGTTGGCCAGCTGGGCGATCATGGCAGCGCGGTTGCGTTGATTTTCGCCCATGCCGACGATGCCGCCACTGCACACATTGATGCCGACGTTGCGTACGCGGTCGAGGGTGTCGAGGCGGTCCTGGAAGGTGTGGGTGGTGATGACCTGGCCGTAGAACTCAGGCGCAGTGTCGATGTTGTGGTTGTAGTAGTCGAGGCCGGCGTCACGGAGCTTCTCGGCCTGGCCGTCCTTGAGCATGCCGAGGGTGACGCAGGTTTCGAGTCCCAGGGCCTTGACCTCGCGGATCATGTCGATCACCGGCTCCAGGTCCTTGTCTTTCGGGCCGCGCCAGGCGGCGCCCATGCAGAAGCGGCTCGATCCCTTGGCCTTGGCAGCGCGGGCGTTTTCGAGCACTTCTTCGAGCGCCAGCAGGCGTTCGCGCTCAAGACCGGTATCGTAGCGGGCTGACTGGGAGCAGTATCCGCAGTCTTCGGAGCAACCGCCGGTCTTGATCGACAGCAAGGTCGAGCGCTGGACGGCGTTCGGATCGAAGTGTTCGCGATGGACTTGTTGGGCGCGGAAGAGCAGGTCGTTGAACGGCAGCTTGAGCAGTGCCTCAACCTCGGCGACTTTCCACTTGCGGCCGTCGGTCGATTGAGGGGCGGGTGCCGATTGCGGCGCGGTGTGTTGGGAAGTCATTGTCATGATGAGGATTTTTTGCTGTAATTCAAAATTATGGATATTCCACGATTGAGGGATGCCTTGTCAAACCAGCCCGCCCGATGGCGACGTGCGCTTGATGGTGCCAGGCAGTCTCTCTGGCCGCGCCGCTGTGTTCTGTGTGCCAGCGTGCGTGACCCCGATGGCTTGTGCGCGGGGTGTCGCCGCGACCTGCCATTGTGCCTGTCTGCGTGCCCCAAGTGTGCATTGCCAGGGACGGGCGGCGAACTGTGTGGTCGGTGTCTGCGGCATCCGCCGGCCTTTGATGCTACTTCGGCGCTGTATTGCTACAGCTATCCGGTTGATCATTTGGTGCATCGTCTCAAATATGGCCACGATTTTGGTGTGGCCCGCGCCCTGTCGGCTGCGATCGCCCGCGACATGCCGCCGCCAGCGGTTGATTTGATCGTGCCCGTGCCGCTGCACGTTGGACGACTGGCGGAGCGCGGCTTCAATCAGGCACTTGAGATTGCTCGGCCTTTGGGCCGCGCGTGGCAGATTCCCGTGATGGCACGCGGCGTTGTGCGGATGCGGGCGACGGCCGACCAGGTCGGGCTTCAGTGGTCCGAGCGCAAGAAAAACCTGCGCGATGCCTTTGCCTGTCAGGTGCCGGTCGACGGCGCCCGGGTGTTGTTGATCGATGACGTCATGACCACGGGCGCGACGCTGGGTGCCTTGGCTGCGTGTCTGCGAAAAGCCGGTGCTGCGGCGGTGAGCAATCTGGCGGTTGCGCGCACGCCTTTGCGTTGATCCGCGACGGTCCTGCGGGCACAATGCCGCACCATGTTCCATATCGTCCTCTATCAGCCGGAAATTCCGCCCAATACCGGCAACGCGATTCGCCTGAGTGCCAACGTAGGTGCGCGTCTGCATCTGATCGAGCCACTGGGTTTCGAGATGTCGGACAAGGCTTTGGCACGCGCGGGTCTCGACTATCACCAACTGGCGCATGTTCAGACGCATGCCAACTGGGCCGCATTTCGTGCCTGCGTGCCGGAGGGGCAGATTTATGCCGTGACGACGCGCGGTGGTCGGGGTTTCAATGAGGTGCGTTACCAAGCTGGTGATGTCTTGTTGTTTGGTTGCGAGACACGCGGTTTGCCGGACGAGATGCTTGCCATGCTGAGCGATGAGCAGCGCGTGCGCATTCCGATGCGTCCGGGCAACCGTAGCCTGAATCTGTCCAATGCCGTCGCGGTCGTGGCCTATGAGGCGTGGCGACAGCAGGGCTACGAAGGCGGCGCCTAGATCACTCGCTGCGCGGATCGCGTGCGAGGAGTCGTTCCACCGCTTCGCGCGCACTGAGCGTGCCCGAGAGCAGGGCGTTCACCCCTTCGGTAATCGGCATTTCGATTTGATGGCGATGCGCCAAAGCCACCGTTTCACGCGTGGTCAGCACGCCCTCGGCGACATGGCCGAGATCATCCAGAATTTGCGCCAGTGGCTTGCCT
>JBFIJC010000169.1:0-7928 GCA_041600915.1 Nitrogeniibacter sp. | reverse complement strand
TTTCATGTCGATGAAGCATCCGATCATTGCCGTCACCGGCTCGTCGGGCGCAGGCACGACCACGGTCAAGCACACCTTCGAGGCGATTTTTCATCGTGAGAACGTAAACGCCGCGATCATCGAAGGCGACAGCTTTCATCGTCATACCCGCGACGAGATGAAGCGCCTGATCGATGAAGCCGAGGCCCGTGGCGAGCGCGGCATCAGCCACTTCGGCCCAGAAGCCAATCTGATCTCCGATCTGGAGCAGATCTTCCGCGCCTATGGCGATTCAGCCACCGGCCGGCGGCGCCATTACGTGCACAACGAAGCCCAGTCCCTGCGCTGGAATCTGCCGATGGGCACCTTCACCGAGTGGGAAGACCTGCCCGTAGGCACCGACTGCCTGTTCTATGAAGGCCTGCACGGCGCCATGGTGACCGAAGAGGTCAATATCGCCCGCCATGTTGACCTGCTCATCGGCGTGGTGCCGACCATCAACCTGGAATGGATCCAGAAACTGCACCGCGACACCCGCCTGCGCGGCTACTCCAAAGATGCGGTCCAGGACACCATACTGCGACGCATGCACGACTACGTGCACTACATCGTCCCGCAGTTCTCGCACACCCATATCAACTTCCAGCGCGTGCCCGTGGTCGACACCTCCAACCCGTTCTCGTCGCGCGACATCCCCACGCTCGAAGAGTCGATGGTGGTGATCCGCTTCAAAGATCCGCGCGGCGTCGACTTCCCTTACCTGCTCAACATGATCAGCGGCTCCTTCATGTCGCGCGCCAACACCATCGTCGTTTCAGGCGGTCGGCTCGACCTTGCCATGCAACTCGTGCTCACACCGCTGATCTGGAAGCTCATGGAGCGCCGCCGTCAGTGGGTCTGATTTTCACAGCAAGGCGATGATTCCATGCTGATAATCAGGCGGAAACCACACCGACCGCCGGGCTGCTGCGACGCACAAGCGGGTACCCAAGAAGCCCCGTTTCGAGGATAATTCCGCCTTTCCCCAATCTGGCCCACGAGCCGCGAGAGAGCGATGTCGTCTGAGCGCAACGTCACACTGCCCCAGTTCAACCCCATCACCGGTGCGATTCGCGCGCTGGCCATGGATGCGGTTCAGAAAGCCAAGTCCGGCCACCCCGGCGCCCCCATGGGCATGGCCGAGATCGCCGAAGTGCTGTGGCGCCACAACCTCAAGCACAACCCCGCCAACCCCAAGTGGGCCGACCGTGACCGCTTCGTGCTGTCCAACGGTCACGGCTCGATGCTGATCTACGCCCTGCTGCACCTGACCGGCTACGATCTGTCGATCGACGATCTGAAGAATTTCCGTCAGCTGCACAGCAAGACGCCCGGCCACCCCGAATACGGCTACGCGCCGGGCATCGAAACCACCACCGGCCCGCTCGGCCAGGGCATCACCAACGCCGTCGGCATGGCGCTGGCCGAAAAAGTGCTGGCAGACGACTTCAACCAGCCTGGTCACAGCATCGTCGATCACCGCACCTGGGTCTTCCTCGGTGACGGCTGCCTGATGGAAGGCATCTCGCACGAAGCCTGTTCGCTGGCCGGCACCTGGGGCCTGGGCAAACTGACCGCCTTCTATGACGACAACAACATCTCCATCGACGGCCATGTCGACGGCTGGTTCACCGACGACACCCCGAAGCGTTTCGAAGCTTACGGCTGGCAGGTGATCCGTGACGTGCAAGGCCACGACAGCGCCGCCATTCAGGCCGCCATCGAGCAAGCCCGCGCCAACACCACGCAGCCGACGCTGATCTGCTGCAAGACGGTGATCGGTGCCGGTGCCCCCAACAAGCAAGGCGGTCACGATGTACACGGCGCACCGCTGGGCGACGCAGAAATCGCCGCCGCACGCGAATATATTGGCTGGAATCACCCGCCCTTCGAAGTGCCCGACGACGTCTACGCCGCGTGGAATGCCCGTGAAGCGGGCGCCGCCGCCGAAGCCGAGTGGAACACCCGTTTCGACGCCTACCGCGCCGCCCACCCCGCGCTGGCTGCCGAGTTCGAGCGCCGCATGGGCGGCACGCTGCCGGCCGACTGGTCAGCCCATGTCGATGCCGTGCTGGCCAGGATCGCCGAAAAAGGCGAAACCATCGCCACCCGCAAGGCCAGCCAGAACGCCATCGAAGCCTTCGCGCCCAAGCTGCCCGAACTGCTCGGCGGCTCGGCCGACCTGGCCGGCTCCAACCTCACGCTGTGGTCGGGCGCCAAGGGCGTGAGCCGCGACACCGGCGGCAACTATGTGTACTACGGCGTGCGCGAGTTCGGCATGGCGGCCATCGCCAACGGCGCCAGCCTGCACGGCGGCCTGATTCCCTACACCGCCACCTTCCTGATGTTCAGCGAGTACGCGCGCAACGCCCTGCGCATGGCCGCGCTGATGAAGCTACGCCAGATCTTCGTGTTCACCCACGACTCCATCGGCCTCGGCGAAGACGGCCCCACTCACCAGCCGGTCGAGCAGACCGCCACGCTGCGGCTCATTCCGAACATGGACGTGTGGCGCCCCTGCGACACCACCGAATCGGCCGTGGCCTGGGCGCACGCCATCGAGCGCGCCGACGGCCCGTCGACCCTGTGCTTCTCGCGTCAGAACCTGCCCTTCCAGGCGCGCAGCGCCGAGCAGACGGCCGCCATTCACCACGGTGGCTACGTGTTGTCGGAAGCCGGCAATGTGTCACGCGGTGAAGCCCCGCATGCGGTTATCATCGCCACGGGCTCAGAAGTCGCCCTGGCCATGGCCGCACAACAAACGCTGGCAGACGCAGGCAGCTTTGTGCGCGTGGTCTCCATGCCCTGCACCAACGTGTTCGACCGTCAGGATGCGGCCTACAAAGCCTCTGTGCTGCCGGCCGGCATCCCGCGCGTTGCGGTCGAAGCGGGCGTGACTGACTTCTGGCGCAAGTATGTCGGCCTCGAAGGCGCGGTCATCGGCATCGACAGCTTTGGCGAATCGGCCCCGGCCGGTGAGCTGTTCAAGCTCTTCGGCATCACCGCCGAGGCCGTGGTCGACGCCGTGCGCGAGCGCGTAGGCTGAGGCAAAAAAACACTTACCGGATTCAAACTAGAGAACGAAGGACGCTATCCATGACGATCAAAGTTGCCATCAACGGTTTCGGCCGCATCGGTCGCTGCACCCTGCGCGCCATCTACGAGCAAGGCCTGCAGAACGAGCTCGAGCTTGTCGCCATCAACGCCTCGGGCGATCTGGCCACCAACGCGCACCTGCTCAAGTACGACACCACGCATGGCCGCTTCGCAACCTCGGTTGAAACCGAAGGTGAAGATACGATCATCATCGATGGCAAGAAGATCCCCTTCTACTCCACCAAAGACCCGAAAGGCGTCAACTGGGGCAGCCACGGCGTTGACGTGCTGCTCGAGTGCACCGGCGCCTACACCAGCAAGGCCAAGGCGCAGCAGCTGCTCGACATGGGCGCCAAGCGCGTGCTGATCTCCGCCCCGGGCGGCGATGATGTCGATGCGACCATCGTCATGGGCGTGAACGAAAGCGTGCTGGGCGAAGGCATGACCGTCGTCTCCAACGCCTCGTGCACCACCAACTGCCTGGCCCCGGTCGCCAAGGTGCTGTCCGACAGCGTCGGCATCAAGCAGGGCCTGATGACCACCATCCACGCCTACACCAATGACCAGGTGACCGTGGACGTGCGTCACAAGGACTTGCGTCGTGCGCGCGCCGCAGCCGCCAACATCATCCCGACCAAAACCGGCGCCGCCAAGGCTGTCGGCCTGGTGCTGCCGCAGCTGCAAGGCAAGGTGGACGGCTTCGCCCTGCGCGTGCCGACCATCAACGTCTCGCTGGTCGACCTGACCTTCACGGCCGAGCGCGCGACCACCAAGGAAGAGATCAACGAACTCATGACCGCCGCTGCCAACGGCCCGCTCAAGGGCATCCTGGCGGTCAACACCGAGCCGCTGGTGTCCAGCGACTTCAACCACACCACCGTATCGTCCACCTTCGACGCCACCCAGACGCGCGTCATCGACGGCACGCTGGTCAAGGTGCTGGCCTGGTACGACAACGAGTGGGGCTACTCCTGCCGCATGCTCGACGCCGCGCGCGTCTTCGCGCAGACCAAGTAACCCGACCCGACAACGGGGGCGCCCACAGCGTCCCCGTTTTCGTTCACGCCTGCCGGACCTGCACATGACACTTCGCCTGGCCATCAACGGATACGGTCGCATCGGCCGCTGCTTGCTACGCGCGCTGCACGAGTCGCCCTACCGCGACAGCTATCAGGTCGTGGCGATCAACGAACCGGCCGACCTGGCCAGCATCGAATATCTCACCCGTTTTGATTCGACCCACGGCCGCTTCCCGGCCGTCGTCGAAACCGCGCCGAATGCGCTCGTAATCGACGGCCATTCAATTGCCGTTACGCATGAAACAACGCCCGAAGCGGTGGACTGGGCCGGCATGAACATCGATCTCATGATCGAGTGCTCGGGTCACTACGGTACGCGAGCGGAGCTACAGCGCTTCATCGACGCCGGTTGCCCGCGCATACTCCTGTCGCACCCGGGCCATAGCGCCGAGGATGTCGACGCCACCATCGTCTTCGGCATCAACCACGACGCCCTCACCGGACAAGAGCGAATCGTCTCGAACGCCTCGTGCACAACGAACGCCGTCGTCCCCGTGCTCGATCTCATTGATCAGGCCTACGGCGTGGATCAGGCCATCCTCACCACCATCCATTCGGTCATGAACGATCAGCCCCTGATCGATGCCTATCACCACACCGATCTGCGCCGCACCCGCTCCGCCATGCAGTCCATCATTCCGGTTGCCACCGGACTGGCCCGAGGCGTTGAGCGCCTGCTGCCAAGGCTCGCCGGCCGGGTTCAGGCAAAAGCGATCCGCGTGCCGACACTCAACGTCTCGGCAATCGAACTGGCACTGACCGTGCAGCAACCGGTCGACAGCGCTGAAGCAATCAATCAGCTGCTCGCTCATGCCGCGCATACGCGGCACCACGCGCGACTCGCTTACACCGAACAGGCTCACGCCTCGATCGATTTCAACCACGACCCCCACTCCGCCGTCATCGACGGTGGCCAGACACGCATCGGCGGCCAGCACCTGCTCAGCCTGTTGATCTGGTTTGACAACGAGTGGGGCTTCGCCAGCCGCATGGTCGACGTGCTGCATCACTGGCACCCGAGCTGGCCAAGCACGGATTCTTTGAATTCACTTCTGGAAAACCCGCAATGAAAGTCAAAAAACTCAACGAACTCGACGTCGCCGGCAAACGCGTCTTCATTCGCGCCGACCTCAACATCCCGCAGGACGACGCCGGAAACATCACTGAAGACACGCGCATCCGGGCGTCCATCCCGTCCATCCAGTACTGCCTGGATCAAGGCGCAGCCGTCATGATCACCTCGCATCTGGGCCGCCCCACCGAGGGCCAGCTCGGTGCCGACGACTCGCTGACACCTGTCGCCGTGCGCCTCGGCCAACTCATCAACCGGCCGGTACGCCTCATCAACGATTGGGTCGACGGTGGCTTCGAAGTCAAACCCGGTGAAGTCGTACTACTCGAAAACTGTCGCGGCAACGTCGGCGAAAAGAAGAACAACGAAGAGCTTTCCCGCAAGATGGCCGCGCTATGCGACATTTACGTCAACGACGCCTTCGGCACCGCACACCGGGCCGAAGCCACCACGGAAGGCATCGCCCGCTTCGCTCCGGTCGCCTGTGCCGGCATGCTCATGGGTGCCGAGATCGACGCACTCTCCAAAGCCACCGAATGCCCGGCACGCCCGCTGGTCGCCATCGTCGGGGGCGCAAAAGTCTCCAGCAAATTGACTATTCTGCGCACTCTGGCCGACAAGGTTGACCAACTGATCGTAGGCGGCGGCATCGCCAACACCTTCCTTCTCGCATCCGGGAAGCGCATTGGTGAGTCGCTCGCCGAGCCCGAGTTGGTCAAAGAAGCACAAGCCATCATGGACATGATGAAAGCCCGCGGCGCGGAAGTCCCTCTTCCGGTCGATGTCGTGGTGGCCGACGAAGTATCTGCCTTGGCGCGCGCCAACCGCATTTCCGCAGACGAAGTCGGCGCCCACGACCGCATCCTCGATGTCGGTCCGAAAACCGCGGCAAGGCTCGCCGAAATCATCGCTCATGCAGGCACGATCGTGTGGAACGGTCCGGTCGGCGTTTTCGAACATGCCCAGTTCGCCGGAGGCACCAAAATGATGGCATCGGCAATCGCCCACTCCGAAGCGTTTTCGATCGCTGGCGGCGGCGACACGCTCGCCGCAATCGCCAAATTCCATATCGCAGACGACATCGGCTATATCTCAACCGGCGGGGGCGCCTTCCTTGAGTTTCTTGAAGGAAAAACACTGCCTGCAATTGCGGCTCTTGAAGCGCGATTCGATAACTAGACCAAATATGAAACTGCAATAAAAATGGGCGACTATCTGGTCGCCCATTTTTTTAACCCTGAATTGCTCACCAGTTTGCATCGGTCGAATGACCTGCACCCCCACAGCCGTACCGGCTGATTGGAAGTGAGGTCCGTCACGATGGAGAATGACGGACATGAGAAAGAGTCGATTTACCGAACAGCAGATCATCGGCTTCTTGAAGCAAGCCGAGGCTGGCATGCCGGTCGCGGAGCTATGTCGCCAAGGCGGCTTCAGCGACGCGACGTTCTACAAATGGCGGACCAAATTCGGCGGCATGGATGCCGAGGAGGCGCGCCGACTCAAGGATCTGGAGAGCGAGAACGCCAAGCTCAAGAAGCTGCTGGCTGAGGCGCATCTGGATATTGAGGGGCTCAAGGTCGCTTTCGGGGTAAAGCGTTAGCCCCACAAGATAAACGAGCCGCGATCGCTGCGATGCTGGCCCAATGCCGGATCTCGGAGCGACGCGCCTGCGCTCTTGTGGGGCTGTCACGTGATGCGTGGCGACATCCGCCATGCGTTGATGAGCAAACGAAGGTTCTGATCGCACGTATCCGCGAGGTGGCGCATCAGCGGCGTCGTTTCGGCTATCGACGTATCCACGACATGTTGCGCAGCGACTTTCCCGGCACCAATCACAAGAAGGTGTATCGGCTCTATCGCGAGCAGAACCTGTCCGTTCGCAAACGCAGCAAGAAGCGCCTGCGCGGTGAGCGCCGACCGCTACTGGCAGCGACGAGACTCAACGAGGTATGGAGCATGGACTTTGTCAGTGATGCACTGGCCAGCGGTCGCCGGCTCAAATGTCTGACCGTGGCCGACGACTTCAGCCACGAGTGCATCGATATCGCCGTCGCCCACGCCATGCCGGGCAGCCATGTGATCCAGGTGCTCGAGCAAGCCGCCAGATTCCGTGGCTATCCACGTGCCGTACGCACTGATAATGGCCCGGAGTTCACCAGCAGGGCCTTTATCGGTTGGGCGCAGGCACGAGGAATCGAGCATATCCTGATCCAGCCCGGACGGCCGATGCAAAACGGCGACATTGAAAGCTTCAATGGCCGGTTTCGCGATGAATGCCTGAACGAGAACTGGTTTGAAACACTATCCCAGGCCCGCGAAGCGATCGCCACATGGCGACAGGATTACAACGAGGTCAGGCCACACGGCACGATCGGGCGCATCCCGCCCGCAGCATTCGCCGCCAGGCATCGCCAGAGCTCTGGCGATGCCTGGCTACCCACAACCGAACCACAAGCAGCTATCCTGCTAACCCCCGGCCCTCTCTCCAATTGAATGGTATGGCAGAAGGGGGCAGGTCAGTAGCGACGTCAAGGATCGATGCGACGAGCGATTCTTGGATATTGACGGGCAATAAAAAACCCCGCAATCGATTGATTGCGGGGTTTTTGTTGGTTAGCCTGACGATGACCTACTTTCACACCCGTATGGGCACTATCATC
>JBFIJC010000168.1:0-7975 GCA_041600915.1 Nitrogeniibacter sp. | reverse complement strand
GATGTTTCGCTTCACTTTCTGGCTAATTGCGGTTCGGTATGCGTCTAGTGCGCGACTTCTCGCCGCCGACTGCATCTCTTGCTTGAGAATCTCCGACTCACGGGCGCGCTGGGCATCCATCGCCAGCAGCTCCTGCATGCGTTGGTCCTCAATCGCTTTTGAGCGATCGATTTTGGGCTCAGGTTTCGGCGTCGGCTTGGGCTCCGGCCTCTTCGGTTCTGGTTTTGGTTCCGGCTTTGGCTCGGGTTTCTTAGGCTCGGGCTTTTTTGGTTCCGGCTTTTTGGGTTCGGGCTTGGGCTCAGGCTTCGGCGTGGGCTTTTTGGGCTCAGGCTTTTTTTCCGGGATCTTGATCTCGGGCGGCTTCGGCTCGGGCTTCGGCTCCGGCTTGGGCTCGGGCTTAGGTTCCGGTTTCGGCTCAGGCTTGGGTTCGGGCTTCGGCTCGGGTTTGGGTTCCGGGGCCGGCTCAGGCTTGGGCGGTGGCGCGACGCGCGTGGGCATGGACGGGATGGAGACCAGCGCGACCTGCACTGCGGCCGGCGGCTCGCTCTGCCAGCGCACGCCAAAAAACAGAAAAGCCGCCAGCGCTAGGTGCACCAGCGCAGCGAGTACGAACGAAATGCGTTTGCCCGGCTCCGGGCGGTCCTGCGCGGGATTCATCGTTTAGGTGCCGACTCGCGGTCGCCGCGCTGCACCAGCAGCCCGATCTTGTCGACGCCAGCGCGCTGCAGCGCGTCCATGACATTGAGTACCGCGTCGTAGCGCGCGTCGCGGTCGCCGGCGATGAGGATGGCGCGGGCGGGGTTGTCGAGCTGCATCTGGCGCAGTTGTGCGACGGCGGCGTCGAGTGCCATCGGCACAGGGTCTTGCGCCGCGTCGCGCAGCGCGACGCTGCCATCGGCCTTAACGACAACGTTGAGCGGTTCGGCCGGCGTTTG
The DNA here is from genome assembly GCA_041600915.1 of Nitrogeniibacter sp. Taxonomy (GTDB): domain Bacteria; phylum Pseudomonadota; class Gammaproteobacteria; order Burkholderiales; family Rhodocyclaceae; genus Nitrogeniibacter. The sequence continues at coordinate 7,040 of JBFIJC010000168.1, read as the reverse complement.
CGAGGCTTTGCCCACGCTGGGCAAATCGACGCTGCCGGTCTGGATCATCGGGGCCGTGACCATGAAGATGACGAGCAGCACCAGCATCACGTCGATATACGGCACGACGTTGATCTGGTTCATCAGGCGGCGCTCACGCATGGGAGATCCTCGGCCCGATCAACGCAGCTGGCGCTGCAGGATGTTGGAGAACTCTTCCATGAAGCTCTCGAGACGGATCGACAAGCGGTCGATGTCGTGGGCAAACCGGTTGTAGGCGACCACGGCCGGGATGGCGGCAAACAGGCCGATGGCCGTGGCAACCAGGGCTTCGGCAATGCCGGGGGCGACATGGGCGAGCGTGGCCGAGGTGACATTGGAGAGGCCGCGGAAGGCGTTCATGATGCCCCACACGGTGCCGAACAGGCCGATGTAGGGCGAGACCGAACCGACCGAGGCGAGGAAGGCCAGGTGGGCTTCGAGTTCGTCAATCTCGCGCTGGTAGGTGGCGCGCATGGCGCGGCGGGCGCCGTCGACCACGGTGGCGTGGTCGGCCTTCTTGGCATGCAGCTTGGAGAACTCGCGGTAGCCGGATTCGAAGATGCGCTCCATCGGGCCGGTGTTGTGGCGGTCGTTGCCGGCGCTCTGGTAGAGCGCGTTCAGATCGCCGCCACTCCAGAAGCCGCGCTCAAACTCCATCGATTTGCGCCGCGCGCTGCCAATGGAAAACCATTTGCGGAAAATCCAGTACCAGGACATGAAGGAGAGGCCCGCGAGCAGGGCCATCACCAACTTGACCAGCAGACTGGCTTCGGCGATGAGGGAGAGTATCGACAGATCTTGTGTGATTGGCATGGTTAGCCCGGTTGATCCGGGGTCAGTGTTTTTCGAATGGTGTCGGGGATGGCAACGGCACGGTTGCGTCTGGTATCCAGGCTGGCCACAGAGACTGTGGCTTCGAACAGGAGTTCCGCACCGCGAAAAATTTTCTGCGAGAAACTGAGGCTTGCCCGCTTGAGCGCCGACACCGATGTGACGATTTCGAGCATGTCGTCGAGGCGGGCCGGGCGGAGGTAATTGCCCTCAACCCGGCGTACCACGAAGGCGATACCGGTTTCGTTCATGAGCTGCTGCTGGTCGAAACCCTGGCGGCGCAGCCACTCGGTGCGCCCGCGCTCGCAGAAACGCCAGTAGTTGCCATAGTAAACAATGCCGGCGGCGTCGGTGTCTTCGTAATAGACGCGGACCATCAAGGATTCTGGAGTGATAGCGGCGGCCGGATCGGTGGGAAGCATGCGCGCCATTTTAGCTGAGAGCGGGGCCGCTGTTGCGATGCAACTTGGTGCAATGCTTAACAAAACTTTTCGTGGCGAAGGCGCACAATAGTCAGGAGGCGCCGTGTCGCATGACGGTGTCGCAATGTTATTCTGCGGATCTGGCGCGTTCAGCGCCCAGGCGATGCATCCGGACTGCCGCGATCAAGAAGCTCGGCGGCGGACCGTGCCCGATGATGCCTTGGTCGTGTTGTCGAGGGCCTTGGATACGCGATCGCCGAGACGGAGGAAGGGATCTTGGTTGGATCATCACACAAGAATAAATCTGCCGGAGGTGCCAGCAAGGGGCCGCGGTCAGAGTTGTCGACGCTGGACTTCGGCGCAGCGGGCGGTGATGTCGTCCGTGCGCTGGCCGAGTGCGCGGGCAAGATCGAAGTTCAGGAAGGTGGTGATGCCTTTGCCGGTGTGGCCGAAGATGCGGCTGTGCTCTATGCCAATGGTCAGAATGATCTCGCCGCCCAGGTGCTCAGCGAATTTGTCACCGATCTCCCGCCGGGGCAGGGCGAACCGTTGTGGTTGATGTTGATCGACCTCTACAAACTGACCGGCAAGCGCGCCGAGTTTGATGAGCGGGTCATTGCTTATGCGCGCAGTTTTGAAAAATCGCCCCCGCCCTGGGACGGCGTCGATGCGCCAGTCGCGGCAGGCAAGACAGCCGCACCCGCGGTCGCGCTGGGTACCGCGCTGACCGAGCAGGTGGCCAAACAGTTTGAGCGCGTGCGCGATGCTGCCAAAAAGAATGGTGCCGTGCGAATCGATCTGTCGCGTCTGCGTTCGGCAGACGAGGCGGGCTGTAGCCTGCTGCGTGTCCTGATTTCCGATCTCACGGCGGCGTCGGTCAATATCCGTCTGGCCGGGGCGAGCACGGTCGCCAACATGTTGCGCGGCCAGGTGCTGGCCGGACGGCGCGAAAATCAGCAGATGTGGCTGTTGTTGCTGGACATGCTTCAGCACACTGACGACATCGACGTCTTTGAAGAAGTGGCACTCGACTACGCCATCACCTTCGAAGAGTCGCCCCCGTCATGGGAGCCCAAAGCGGTCACCGAGATGGCTTCGACCACCGCCGAGCTGGTCACAGCGGTGCAGATGGATGATGGCTTCGTGCTCGAAGGCGATGTGCTGGGCACCAACGCCGAGCCGGTCCGTCAGCTTGCTGCCTTTGCATCAGAGCGGTCGCGGGTGGATGTCAATTGCGCCCGACTGCGGCGCATCGACTTTGTTTCAGCGGGCGCCATGTTCAATGTGCTGGCCCAGCTTCAGGGGCAAGGCAAGCTGATCGTTCTCAAAGACGTCAACGCCATGGTGGGTGCATTGTTGCGGGTGATGGGGATCGATCAGGTCGCCCGCTTGCAATCGCGCACTTAGCCCCCAGATGCTTCGGATGGCGGGCGCGCGGCTCCTTCGTGCGCCTGTGGCGCTCTCAACACGCCCCCAGGTGGGCGAATCGGATCAGGCATGGAACAGTATCACGGCACCACCATCCTCTCGGTGCGACGGGGTCGGCGCGTTGCGCTGGGCGGCGATGGGCAGGTGACGCTGGGCAACATCGTCATCAAGGGCAGCGCGCGCAAGGTGCGCCGCATTCACCACGACCGCATTCTGGCGGGTTTTGCCGGCGGCACGGCCGACGCCTTCACGCTCTTTGAGCGCTTCGAATCCAAGCTCGAAAAGCACCAGGGCAACCTGCTGCGCAGTGCCGTCGAACTCGCCAAAGACTGGCGCACCGACCGCATGCTCCGCCGGCTCGAAGCCATGCTGGCCGTGGCCGACGAGGAGAATTCGCTGGTCATCACCGGTAACGGCGATGTGCTCGAGCCCGAGCAGGGCATTGTCGCCATCGGCAGCGGTGGCGCCTATGCGCAGTCGGCGGCGCGCGCGCTGCTCGAAAATACCGACCTGTCGCCCGAAGAGATTGTTAGCAAATCGCTGAGCATTGCCGGCGACCTGTGCATCTACACCAACCAACATCACACCATCGAGGTGCTGGGCTGAGCCCCGGCATCCGAGTCGAGCAGATCATGACGCAAATGACCCCGCCGGAGATCGTCTCCGAACTGGACAAGCACATCGTCGGCCAGGCCCGCGCCAAGCGTGCCGTGGCCATCGCCCTGCGCAACCGCTGGCGTCGCGCCCAGGTGGCCGAGCCGCTGCGTAGCGAAATCACCCCGAAAAACATCCTGATGATCGGCCCCACCGGTGTCGGCAAGACCGAAATCGCCCGTCGCCTGGCGCGGCTGGCGAACGCGCCCTTCATCAAGATCGAAGCCACCAAGTTTACTGAAGTGGGCTACGTCGGCCGCGACGTCGACACCATCATCCGCGACCTGGCCGAAATTGCCGTCAAGGATGGTCGAGAGCGCGCCATGGTCACCGTGCGCGACCGCGCCTCCGACGCCGCCGAAGATCGCGTGCTCGACATCCTGCTGCCGCCGGCGCGTTCGGTCGGCTTCAATGCCGACGAGGCGCCCACGGCCGACTCCGGCACGCGGCAGAAATTCCGCAAGAAGCTGCGCGAAGGCGAACTCGACGAGAAGGAGATCGAGGTCGAGGTCGTCGCGCCCGGCATGAGCGCCGAAATCTTCGCCCCGCCGGGCATGGAGGAAATGACCCAGCAACTGCAGGGCATGTTCCAGAACCTCGGCGGCGCGCGCAAGAAAAGCCGCAAACTGCCCATCAAGGAAGCCCTGCGCTTGCTCGCCGACGAAGAGGCCGCGCGCCTGATCAACGATGAAGAGGTCAAGGCCGAGGCGGTGCGTGCGGTCGAGCAGAACGGCATCGTCTTTCTGGACGAGCTCGACAAGGTTGCCTCGCGCTCCGAAATGCAGGGCGCCGACGTGTCGCGCCAGGGCGTGCAGCGCGATCTGCTGCCGCTGGTCGAAGGCACGACGGTGAGCACCAAGTACGGCATGATCAAGACCGATCACATCCTTTTCATTGCCAGCGGCGCCTTCCATCTGGCCAAGCCCAGCGACCTGATTCCCGAACTGCAGGGCCGCTTCCCGATCCGCGTCGAACTCGACTCGCTTGGCGTCGATGACTTCGAATGCATCCTCACCAGCACCGACGCCTGCCTGACCCGTCAGTACGAGGCGCTGCTCGAAACCGAGGGCGTGAAGATCGACTTCCAGCCCGAAGGCATCCGCCGCCTGGCCGAGATCGCCTTCCAGGTGAACGAGAAGACCGAAAACATCGGCGCGCGCCGTTTGTACACGGTGATGGAAAAGCTGCTCGAAGAGATTTCCTTCACCGCCGGCAAGCCGGGCGTGGGTGATCTGGTCGTCAATGCCGCCTATGTTGATGAGTGTCTGGAGGCCGTGGCCGAGCGCGAGGACCTGGCGCGCTACGTGCTGTAGTCATCGGGTTTGCCAGAAAGACAAAAGGCCTCGCAAAACGCGAGGCCTTTTTCTTGGCTGAAGCCGCCGCGGTTCAGCGGGACTTGCGGCGAGCGAGCTGTGCAATGAGACCGAGGCCGGCGAGCATCATCGCCCAGGTTTCGGGCTCGGGGACCGGGGCCGCGAGGTCATAGAAATAGCGCGAAGTGCTCAGGATGTTGCTGCCGTTCATGCCGAATTGCGGGTCGCGGAAATCCATCAGGCGAACTTCGACGGTGTAGTCGGCGGCGCTTTTTCCGTTCTCGAACAGCGTTGGCGATAGCTGGTAGCTGGTCATCGGCGGGAGATAGGGGCTGAGCGCTGCGAGGTCGGGCGCGTCAGGATCGTTCAACAGGCCAAGCGTCCGGTCCCACACCAGGACGCGCACACCTTCGATGGCCGGGCCGGTGGAGGGGAGTTCCCAGCTGAGCATGCTGCTCGTCGTGTCGAACTGCACGTTTTGAGCGAAATCCAGCACCTGGGCACCGGCGGTGCCTCGGGTCAGGGCCATGCTGATGTCACCAGCGTTGTTGGCGATGATGGTCCACGGATCGCTGGTGCCGATGTTGGTCGGCAGGATGCTGTAATACTCGTTCGGCGACACGTGCGAGCTCCACCAGTTCATCGGGAGCTCGATGCCGTTTTGCTCGATGCTGACTTGGGTGCCAAAACCGCTGTTGGGGGTTACGCCCGCACCAATGTAATGGACGACGCCTTCGGTGATGCCGAGGGTGTTGCCACTGCGGTTGTCCAGCCGGTCCATCACGAACTGAAAGCTGGGCGTGATGGCGAAAGCCGAGGCGCTGACGCTGGCGAGTAGTGCGCCGGCCAGTAGTGAATGGGTCAGTGTGCGCGTCGAAGACATGTCGAAGTCCTGTCATTAAGAGAAGTTCGGTCGGGATTCTGATATGGAAAATGGGTATCCGTGATGGAATATTCATCAACCCTGTGAGGATTTTGTGAGGCGCCTGCGGGTTGTGCGCCAAGCATGAACGGCTCAGCCGCGGATGCGAGTGCGCTCTTTGGCCGGCGTGTCGCGCAGCTAGGCGGTCTGGCGCCACAGTTCGCCGGTTAGAATCGACACTTCTGTTTCCCGGCAAAAATCCATGCTCCTTCGCATCATCGCCATTCTGTTCCCGCTGTTTGCCATCGTGGCCGTCGGCTTTGTGGTCGGTCGTCGGGCGCGGCCGGATCTGTCGCATGCGAACAAGCTCAACATGGACGTGTTTGTGCCGGCGCTGGTGTTTGCGGCGCTGGCGAGCAAGCCCTTCCGGCCGGAGAACGACATTCCGCTCTTGCTCGCCACCTTGGTGATCGTGGTCGGATCGGGGCTGGCCGCCTGGGCGCTGGCGCGGGCGACGGGGATTCAGCCCAAGACCCTGGTGCCGCCGATGATGTTCAACAATTGCGGCAACCTCGGTTTGCCGCTGGCGGTGCTGGCCTTTGGTGAAGATGCGCTGGCACCATCGGTGGTGATGTTCATGGCGTCGAATCTGCTGCATTTCTCCTTCGGTGCCTGGCTGCTGGACCACAATGTGCGGCTGATGACGATCTGGAAGGTGCCGTCGGTGTTGGCGACCTTTGCCGGGCTGGCCGTGGGCATGAGCGGCGTGGTGGTGTGGGAGCCCTTGCTGCAGTCGATCCGGATGCTGGGCGAGATTTCGATTCCGCTGATGCTGTTCGGGCTGGGCGTGCGCATGAGCGACTCGCGGATCACGTCGATCAAGCTGGGGGTGGCCGGCGCGGTCGCCCGGCCGCTGATCGGCATGGCCATTGCGGCCGCCTTGCTGGCGGTGATGGATTTTCCGCCGCAACAACAGGCGCTGCTGCTGATCTTTGGCGCATTGCCGCCCGCCGTGCTGAATTACATCTTTGCCGAGCGTTATCATCAGGAGCCCGAGAAGGTGGCCTCGATGGTGCTGATCGGCAACATGGCGGCGGTGGTTTTTTTACCGATCGCCCTGGCCTTTGTTTTGCCTTGATTGACTGAGAGGACGCAGATGACCGAGCTGGTGTTTCGAGAGGATGCCTATGCGCGCGAGTGCGATGCGGTGGTGGTGTCGGCGGCGATGGGCCGGATTGTGCTCAACCGCAGCGTGTTCTACCCCACTGGCGGCGGTCAGCCGGGCGACACGGGCGTGCTGGTGCAGGCCGGCGGGACGGTGATTCCTGTGCTGGGTACGGTCAAGGGCGAGGACGACACGATTGTTCACCTGGTCGATGAGGCGGCGAACTTGCCGGCCGTCGGCACGCATGTCACCGCCCGCATCGACTGGGATCGGCGTCATCGGATCATGCGTTTTCACACCGCCTTGCATCTGCTGTGCGCGGTGGTGGCCGCGCCGGTGACGGG
>JBFIJC010000167.1:0-7978 GCA_041600915.1 Nitrogeniibacter sp. | reverse complement strand
GGCTTATTCTGAGTAGATAAGAACCAGAAAAAGAACGGGCCAGGTCAGAGAGCCCAAAAAAGGACTGGAGGAGAACGCCATGCTATCCATGCGTGACTGCCTGGACTATTGCGATATCACGGACGACGAAGTCGCCCTCATCGCAGAACACGAAGGCATCCCGGACATTGCGGCGGCCCATGTCGCCTGCGGACTGGTACAAACGCCCGAGGGGGTCGTGCTGCTGTCGCGCTACATGACCGACCTGGTGGATCGGGCCGAGCGCACCGGCCAGCACGACAAGGCGATGCGTGCCCGCGCCGTCATCGCCCGCTTTATCGCCGACCACCCCACAAAACACTGAGCTCGGGCGACCAGAACGGGCTCAGCTTCGCGGCGGCTTGCCTGCGCCGCGATCCAGCGTACGCAGGCGATCGAGTTTTTCGCGGATCTTGGCTTCCATGCCACGGTCGGTCGGCTGATACCACTGCTGAGCGTCCACGCCGTCGGGCAGGTAGCGCTCACCCGCGGCATAGCCGTCGGCTTCGTCGTGCGCGTAGCGATAGCCATCGCCGTGGCCCATGGACTTCATCAGTTTGGTCGGCGCGTTGCGCAAATGCATGGGCACCGGCCGTGAACCGTCTTCGGCAATGAAGCGGCGGACGGCCTTGTACGCGGTGTACACTGCGTTGGACTTGGCGGCACAGGCCAGAAACACCGTCGCCTGCGCCAGCATGAGTTCACCCTCAGGCGAGCCCAGCCGCTCATAGGCCGCACAGGCCTGCAGCGTCATCTCCAGTGCGCGGGGGTCGGCCAGGCCGATGTCTTCGCTGGCCATGCGTACCAAGCGCCGACCGATGTAGCGCGGGTCGGCGCCGCCATCGAGCATGCGACACAGCCAGTAGAGTGCGGCATCGGGGTCCGAGCCACGCACGGACTTGTGCATGGCCGAGATCTGATCGTAAAACGCATCGCCGCCCTTGTCGAAACGGCGCAGATTGCGTGACAGCGCCTGATCGACAAACTCGGCCGTCACCGGATTGACGCCGGCCGTGTGCGCCGCAATCGCCAGCTGCTCGACCAGCCCGATCAGGCGTCGCCCGTCGCCGTCAGCAAAGCCGATCAGACGATCGCGCGCGGCGTCATCAATGCTTAGTGAAGCATCGGCGGCATGGCGGGCGCGCTCGAACAAGGTGGTCTGCTCAGCCTCGTCGAGCGATTTGAGCACATACACCGCCGCCCGTGACAGCAGGGCCGCGTTAACTTCGAACGAAGGGTTTTCGGTGGTCGCGCCGATGAAGGTCAGCAGCCCCTGCTCGACAAAGGGCAGGAAGGCATCCTGCTGTGCCTTGTTGAAGCGATGCACCTCATCCACGAAAAGAATCGTGTGCCGCCCGAGATCCCGCGCCACTTGCGCTTTTTGCACTGCCTCGCGGATGTCCTTGACGCCCGAGAACACAGCCGACAAGGCGATAAAGTCCGCCTCGAAGGCTTCGGCCATGAGCCGCGCCAGCGTGGTCTTGCCCACGCCGGGCGGCCCCCACAGAATCATCGAATGCAGGCGCCCCGAGGCAAACGCCAGCCGCAGCGGCTTGCCCTCACCCAGCAAATGCGCCTGACCGACCACATCATCCAGCGTGGCCGGGCGCAGACGCTCGGCCAACGGGACACTGCCCATCGACGGCTGAGCCATGGGCGACTCCGCGGAGAACAGGTCGCCGGAACTCACAGCGTGTGCCGCCTACTCGCCAACAACATCCACGCCTTTGGGCGGCGTGAAGCTGAACAGACTGGCATTGAGTGCCGGGTTGGCATTGAACTCGGTGAAGCGCAGCAAGGTCGTCTGGCCGAAGTTGTCCTGAATCTCCATCGCCGCCAGCTGTCCGTTCGCAAAGCCCATTTTCATGCGGGCAAAGCTGCTGTCGGCCGCGCGCGGCGTGGCGACGGCCCAGTCGAGCTCATTCATTCGCCCGCCGTCTTCGAGGGTGAAGTTCTTGTCGAGCTCGTCCTTGCCGGCCAGAATCGCCGCCGGCGTCGCACCCAGCGCATCGCCCAGGGTCTTGACCGTCACCTGCTGGAGCTCGGGGTCGTAGACCCACATTTTCTTGCCATCACCGACGAGCAACTGCGGATAGGGTTTGGTGTATTCCCAGCGAAACTTGCCCGGCCGCTCGAACGCGAAGCTGCCATCAGACTGCTCGCCACGGCCGCCGTTTTGCCGATACACCGACTGCACGAAATGGCCCTGGGCGCGCTCGGTCTGCTGCACGAAACGCTTCAGCAAAACCACACCGGACTCGGCGAACACAGCGCTCGGCACGCCGAACGCCACCACCGCGACGAGCCAGCGGCTCGCACGTTTAAAGACTTGCTTCAATCAATTCTCCTCGCGCGCCGGGGCGAGCACTTCACGGTTGCCATTGCTGCCCATCGAGGACACCAGCCCGGCACGTTCCATTTGTTCAATCAGTCGTGCCGCCCGGTTGTAACCAATCCGCAGATGGCGCTGCACCAGCGAAATCGACGGGCGACGTGTTTTCACCACCACTTCGACCGCCTGATCGTATAAAGGATCCGCTTCCACATCCTCGCCGTCGACACTGCTCATGCCGTCGCCGGATTCTTCCTGCGCGTCGAGAATGCCGTCGATGTAGTCGGGCTCGCCCTGCTTCTTGAGGAACTCGACCACGGTATGCACTTCGTCGTCGGCCACGAAAGCGCCATGCACCCGCATCGGCAGGCCGGAGCCCGGCGGCAGGTAGAGCATGTCACCCATGCCTAGCAGGCTTTCGGCGCCCATCTGGTCAAGAATGGTGCGCGAGTCAATCTTGGACGACACCTGGAAGGCCATACGAGTCGGGATGTTGGCCTTGATCAGGCCGGTAATCACATCCACCGAAGGGCGCTGGGTGGCGAGAATCAGGTGGATACCGGCCGCCCGCGCCTTCTGCGCCAGGCGGGCGATCAGCTCTTCGACCTTCTTGCCGACCACCATCATCATGTCAGCCAGCTCGTCGACAACCACCACGATGTGCGGCAAGGTGTCGAGCGGCTCGGGGTTGTCCGGGTTGATGGCGAAGGGGTTGGTCAGCGGCTTTTCAGCCTTGCGGGCCTCGGTCACCTGCTTGTTGAAACCGGCCAGATTCCGCACACCGACGGCCGCCATCAGCTTGTAGCGTTTTTCCATCTCGGCCACGCACCAGTTGAGCGCGTTCGAGGCGTGCTTCATGTCGGTCACCACCGGCGCGAGCAGGTGCGGGATGCCTTCGTACACCGACAGTTCGAGCATCTTCGGGTCGACCATGATCAGCCGCACCTTGTCGGGCTCGCTCTTGTAGAGCAGCGACAGGATCATGGCGTTGATACCCACCGACTTGCCGGAACCGGTCGTGCCAGCTACAAGCAAGTGCGGCATCTTGCCCAGATCGGCCACCACCGGGTTGCCGGAGATATCCTTGCCCAGGCCGATGGTCAGCGGCGAGTGCATGTCGTGATAGGCCTTGGAGCCGAGAATCTCCGACAGGCGCACGGTCTGGCGCTTGGGGTTGGGCAGCTCGAGCGCCATGCACGACTTGCCCGGTACGGTTTCGACCACCCGGATCGAGATCAGCGACAGCGCGCGCGCCAGATCCTTGGCCAGATTGACCACCTGCGCGCCCTTCACACCCACCGCAGGTTCAAATTCGTAACGGGTGATGACCGGGCCCGGATAGGCGGCGATCACCTTCACCTCGACGCCAAAATCGGCCAGCTTCTGCTCGATGAAGCGGGAGGTGAATTCCAGGGTTTCGGCACTCGGTGGCGTGACGTCCTGAGAGGCTTCGTCAAGCAGCGACACCGGCGGCAAACTGCCATCGCCGTCCGCGCCAAACAAATTCTGCTGACGCTCTTTTTGCACACGTTCGGAGGGCGCGACCACGGCCACGGCCGGTTCGATACGCACCGGCGACGCGGGAGAGCGCTCCGCCTTTTCGCGGCGTGTTTTCACCACCGCCTCGCGCTTCTGCGCCAGCTCGCGGCCCGCGCGACGATCCCGCCAAGCTTGCCCACCGCGCTGCAGCGTCAGCCAGGTCTGCTCAAGCCACAGGCCGAGGCGCTCGGTCGCCGCCAACCACGAAATACCGGTAAACAAGCTCAAGCCACCGGCGATCAAGGCCAGCAGCACCAGTGTGCCGCCGGTAAAACCAAGATAGCGCAAGGCGGCAGCGCCGAGTTCTGACCCCAGCAAACCACCGGGTGCCAGCGGCAGGCCCGCGCCGGTGGAGTGGAAGCGCAAGGCTTCGAGCGCCGCACTGGCGAGCAAGACCACAAGGAAGCCCGCCATCACGATGAAGAAGGAGCGCTTGTCGGCATTGAACTCGTGGCGGAAACGCCGGAAGCCCCAGGCAATGCCGTAGCCGAGGAAGATCACCAGCCACCAGGCCGAGCCGCCAAACAGATAGAGCAGCACATCGGCCAGCCAGGCACCAAAACGCCCGCCGGGATTGGTCACCCGCGCCACTTCGGTGGCATGCGACCAGCCCGGATCGGCCTTGTTATAGCCGAGCAGAATCATCGCCACATAAACGGAGACGACGCCCAGCACAATCCAGCGGGTTTCCTGAAGCAGATGGGCAATACGCTCAGGCAGCGGCTGATTGCGGGAACGGGTTTGAGACGGAGACGCCATGGGGGAGCACACACACGCTGTGCGACACAGCGGCCAGAAGACACTGCCGCATTATACGAAAACGGCCCGCCTTTTGCGGCGGGCCACGAAACGAAGCGTAACGGGGCTTGACCCCGCGACCGCAAGAGTGGTGATCAGAGTTCCTGGATGCGATCGCGCAGGATGATCCCGTTCGGCGTTTCCTCGATCAGGCCTTGCAGCCCGAGATCCTTCATGACCCGGCTGACCATCTCGCGCGAGGCGCCGATCATCTTGGCAATATCCTGCTTCGAGATCTTGCGCACCACCACCATCTCGCCTTCGTGCTCTTCGCCCATTTCGAGCAGCAGATGGGCGACACGGCCATAGACATCCATCAGCGCCAGGCTTTCGATCTTGCGGTCGGCGTTGCGCAGGCGGTCGGCCAGGTTGCTCATGATGCGCCAGGCGATATCAAAATCGTCGCGCATGAGCTGCTTGAAATCGTGCTTGGAGATCATGACCAGATCGGAGGGCATCACCGCCACCACCGAGGCCGAACGCGGCTGCTCTTCAAAGATACTCATCTCACCGAACAGCTCACCCTGGCCGAGGATGGTCAGGATCACCTCACGGCCATCCTCATCACTCACCAGCACCTTGAGACTGCCGGTGAGCACAAAATACACATAATCTGGCGGATCGCCCGCGCGCACCACGGCTTGACCGCGCGGTATCCGGCGCATCATGGCGCAACGGGCCACGCTACTCAGGCGCTCGTCACTGAGCCCCTGAAACAACGGAAAAGTACGCAACGCGATATTTGAAACCGCAGCCGTCTGGACCATTCAATTCTCCTGTCGGTAAGACTGCACCGGCGCTAACACCCTGAGACAACGGGTGATTCACTGCTGACGGGCAACTGCGACACTATCACGTTCTCATAGAAACGTAACGCCCCCCCCGAGCTGTAACGCCACGCGTCACAACAAATCCATGCCTTGAAATGCCTCAGCGCCGGCTCCAGTTATAATCACCCGCTATCCATTCCACCACCGAGAAGACCCATCACCATGAGCACCCGTCACGACAAACTCCTCATCCTCGGTTCCGGCCCGGCCGGCTACACCGCCGCCGTCTATGCCGCCCGCGCCAACCTCAACCCGGTCCTGATCACCGGCATGGCCCAGGGCGGCCAGCTGATGACCACCACCGATGTCGACAACTGGCCGGCCGATGCCGACGGCGTGATGGGTCCGGACCTGATGGCGCGCTTCCAGAAGCATGCCGAGCGTTTCGACACCGAGATGGTGTTTGATCACATCCACACCACCCACCTCAACGAGAAGCCGATCCGGCTGGTCGGCGATCAGGGCGAGTACACCTGCGACGCGCTGATCATCTCCACCGGCGCCACCGCCAAGTACATCGGCCTGCCCTCCGAAGAGGCTTTCATGGGCAAGGGCGTCTCCGCCTGCGCGACCTGCGACGGCTTTTTCTACCGCAACAAGCCGGTCGCGGTCATCGGCGGCGGCAACACCGCAGTCGAAGAAGCGCTGTATCTGGCCAACATCGCCAGCAAGGTCACGCTGGTGCACCGTCGCGACACCTTCCGCGCCGAGAAAATCCTCATCGACAAGCTGATGGCGCGCGTCGACGAGGGCAAGATCGAGCTCAAACTCTTCGCCACCCTCGACGAAGTGCTGGGCGACAAAATGGGCGTGACCGGCATGCGCCTGCGTAACGTGCAGACTGACGCCAAAGAAGACATCGAACTGATGGGCGTGTTCATCGCCATCGGCCACAAGCCGAACACCGACATTTTCGAAGGCCAGCTTGAGATGGAAGGCGGCTACATCGTCACTCACGGCGGCCGCGAGGGCAACGCCACCGCCACCAGCGTGCCGGGCGTGTTCGCTGCCGGTGACGTGCAAGACCATATCTACCGCCAGGCGGTGACCAGCGCCGGCACCGGCTGCATGGCTGCGCTCGACGCCGAGCGCTACCTCGACAGCCTGACGCAGGCAGGCTGACACCATGGCTCGCAAGCGTCGCCCCGCCGCCGCGCAAGCGGCGTCGCCGGCGCGCTTGCCCGACACCCGCTTTGCCTCGCTCAAGCCGCTCAAAGCCGGCAAGCGCAAAGCGCCTGCCCGCGACTCAAGCCCCGCAGCCCCCCAAACCGAAGACTTGCCGGTCGACGACGCGCCCGCAGACCTGGATTTGTTTCGCGCCAGCGTGGGCGCTGTCCAGCCCATTGACGACGGACAGCGGGCCGAGATCAATCCGCCACGCCCGGCCCCAATCCCCAAAGCCAGGCCCCTCGCTGAGGAAGATGATCTGCCGCGCCGCCATGCACCGCCCCCGGAGCGCGACGAGGGCGCGTGGTTTCAGCACCACATGCAAGACGTTGTCCCGCTGCCGCAAGACGATCGCAGCTGGCAGGACCACGCGCCAAGCGCCGCCGACACCAAGCCGCCGCGCCCAGGCACGCCACCGCCCACCGACATCATGGCCTGGCTGGCCAGCGGCACGCAGCCCATCAAGACCGCCAACCGCGCCGATATTGCCAACCCGCCGCCGGTCGCCGCCCCCCGCCTGAGCGAGGCGGACGAACAAGCCGCCCTGCGCGAGAGCATGGAAGCCCCGCTGAGCTTTGAAGACCGCCTCGACATGGGCGACGAAGCCGTCTTTTTGCGCCCCGGCCTGCCCCGGCGCGTGCTCACCGATCTGCGTCGTGGCCGCTGGGTGGTGCAAGGCGAAATCGATCTGCACGGCCTGACCCGTGACGAAGCCCGCGCAGCACTGGCCGAATTTCTGGCCGGCGCGCTGCGCCGTGGCCAGCGCTGTGTGCGCGTTGTGCACGGCAAAGGCCTGCGCTCGCCGGGCAAGGTCGGCATCCTCAAACAGCTCTCGAAAGGCTGGCTGTCGCAGCGCGAGGAGATTCTGGCCTTCTGCCAGGCCCGCGCCAACGAAGGCGGCAGCGGCGCGCTACGGGTTTTGCTGCGCGCACCCGACAAAATCCGCTCGGCGTAAACAGCACAACGGCCACCCGAAGGCGGCCGCTGCACAAACCTGCCAGGCGCGACCGATCAGATCGCGTCTTCGTTCAGCTCGCCGGTGCGGATACGCACCACCTGTTCAACCGGCGTGACAAAAATCTTGCCGTCGCCGATCTTGCCGGTACGCGCGGCCTTGATGATGGCCTCGATGGCCTGCTCGACCACATCCTCGCCAATCACGATTTCGATCTTGATCTTGGGGAGAAAATCCACCACGTATTCAGCACCGCGGTACAGCTCGGTATGCCCTTTCTGGCGACCAAAACCTTTGACTTCGCTCACCGTCAGACCGGTGATGCCAACATCTGACAAT
>JBFIJC010000166.1:0-8052 GCA_041600915.1 Nitrogeniibacter sp. | reverse complement strand
TGGTCGAAGGCGACATCCTGGGCGCACCGGAGGCCGTCAAGCGCTGGCTGCGCCTCCACCTCGGCGCCCTGCCCCATGAAGTTTTCATGGTTTTGCTGCTCGACGCACAGAACCGACTCATCCTTTCCGAGACACTTTTTCGCGGCACACTCACACAAACGAGCGTATATCCGCGAGAAGTCGTAAAATTCGCGCTGACGCACAATGCTGCAGCGGTGATCCTGGCTCACAACCACCCCTCCGGCAATGCAATCCCTAGCGCCGCAGACCAATCCCTGACACGGGATTTGCGCAGCGCGCTGGCATTGATCGACGTCCGTGTGCTCGATCATTTTGTCGTCACACAAGCACAGATCACGTCGTTTGCTGAAAGCGGACTGCTTTAGTTTTCTCTTTTTGAAAACAAGTCCTTGAACTCTCAGCCCTGAGTGTTGTACACTCGGCGGCTTTTCGAAATCCGATTTCCCTGGAGCACAACCATGGCTCGCGTTTGCCAAGTGACCGGTAAGGCACCGATGGTGGGTAACAATGTTTCCCACGCCCAAAACAAGTCCAAGCGTCGCTTTCTGCCGAACTTGCAGTACCGCAAGTTCTGGAGCGAAGCTGAAAACCGCTGGATTCGCATGCGCGTCTCGAGCGCCGGCCTGCGCACCATCGACAAGAAAGGCGTCGATGTGGTCGTGGCCGATCTGCGCGCCGCTGGCGCAAAAATCTAACCCCCCTCACTAGACGGAGACTGACATGGCCAAAGGCGGTCGCGAAAAAATCAAGCTCGAGTCCAGTGCGGGCACGGGACACTTTTACACCACCAACAAGAACAAGCGCACGATGCCTGAGAAGCTGGAATTGAAGAAATTCGATCCGGTGGTTCGCAAGCACGTGATGTACAAGGAAACCAAGCTGAAGTAATCGCCTCAGCTGCCGGGTTCGCCCAGCCGGTTTCGATCGAAGGCCCGCTCCAAGCGGGCCTTTGCTTTTCCCGCCTCACCCCCATCGACAGGCGCAGCAACAAGACAAAGCATCATGCCGCCCTGGCAACCAGGAAAAGCAGGCGAAAAAAAAGCTGCCCGAAGGCAGCTTTTTCTAACGCATTCTGCCTAAGCAGAATTAGCCACGCTGGATGTTCGAGGCTTGCTTGCCCTTCGGACCCTGCGTCACTTCGAAAGTGACTTTGTCACCTTCTTTGAGCGATTTAAAACCGTTCATGTTGATGGCGGAGAAGTGCGCGAACAGATCTTCGCTGCCGTCATCAGGAGTAATAAAACCAAAACCTTTGGCGTCGTTGAACCACTTAACAGTACCAGTTGCCATGTTGCCTATTTCCTCGCGATTACATCAATGATACGCCCGAGAATCGAGCCGATCCCTCTGGTCAATCGAAGGGTCGGTGTTCTGAAACCGCCAATCGACGCGAAAGGTACGGTTCAGCTTTTACCGGCATGCGCTTTTAACGTCAAGGATTTCCTGCAGTCATTTTTGGTGTGCTGCAGCAATATCTAGCGAGACGACCCGAAACACCCCTCCAAAAACGCCGCTAACACTTGTTTTACAACGATATTATCTAGAAATTCACCCAAAGCGCAGCGCAACAAAAAAAATGCGCTTTTTTTACCACAAAACATACTTCACGGCCCGGTGTCACGCCGGCTTGCCATCCCCCAAGGCTTCATTAGAATGGCTCTCATGGCAGTCAGGAAACAAGACGATTCTTTGCTGGAAGCGGAAAAGACGCGAGTCGGTCCGCCACGCATGTACAAAGTGCTTTTGCTGAACGACGATTTCACTCCAATGGATTTCGTCGTCAGCGTGCTGCAACGTTTTTTTGCGCTAGACCGCGAACGCGCGACTCGTGTCATGCTCCAAGTTCATACGGAGGGACGCGGAGAGTGCGGGACCTTTCCTAAAGACATCGCCGCAACCAAGGTTGAGCAGGTGATCGCTTATGCCCGGCAACACCAACACCCGTTGGCCTGTGTGATGGAGGAGAACTGAGAATGATTGCGCAAGAACTGGAAGTCAGCCTTCACATGGCCTTCGTCGAGGCGCGCCAGAAGCGGCACGAGTTCATTACCGTGGAGCACCTGCTCCTCGCCTTGCTCGACAACCCCTCTGCCGCCGAAGTGCTTCGGGCCTGCTCGGCCAATATCGAAACGCTGCGGCGCGAACTGACCGATTTCATTACCGAGCACACGCCCACCGTCGAGGGCGATGAAGACATCGACACACAGCCAACGCTTGGCTTTCAGCGCGTCATTCAGCGCGCCATCCTGCACGTCCAGTCGTCGGGCAAGAAAGAAGTCACCGGCGCCAATGTGCTGGTAGCCATCTTCGGCGAGAAGGAGTCGCACGCGGTGTACTTCCTGCAGCGCCAGGAGGTGTCACGCCTGGACGTGGTGAATTTCATTTCGCACGGCATCGCCAAGGGCGGCCACGGCAACGCCCCTGAGGCCCCCAAAGGCAACGACCCGGAATCGGAGTCGCCTGAAGGTGAGGCCGCTCAGCCAGGCGGCGCACTCGAGAATTTCACCCAAAACCTGAATCAGCAAGCGCTGATGGGCAAGATCGACCCCCTGATCGGGCGCGACAAGGAGGTCGAGCGCGTCATCCAGACGCTGTGCCGCCGTCGCAAGAACAATCCGCTGCTGGTCGGCGAGGCCGGTGTCGGTAAAACCGCGATCGCCGAGGGTCTGGCGCGCCGCGTGGTGGAAGGGCGCATCCCCGACGTATTGATCGACGCGCAGGTATACGCCCTCGACATGGGCGCCCTGCTCGCCGGCACCAAGTATCGCGGTGACTTCGAACAGCGCCTTAAAGCCGTGCTCAAGCAACTGCTTGAAAACGAGCATTCAATCCTGTTCATCGACGAGATTCACACCCTGATCGGCGCTGGCGCGGCCTCTGGCGGCACACTCGACGCGTCCAACCTGCTCAAGCCGGCCCTTTCCAGCGGCCAGCTCAAGTGCATCGGCGCAACGACTTACAGCGAGTTCCGCCAGATCTTCGAAAAGGATCACGCTCTGTCGCGGCGCTTCCAGAAGATCGACGTGCCCGAGCCCTCGGTCGCCGAAACCGTCGAGATTCTCAAGGGGCTCAAGAGCCGCTTCGAAGAACACCACAAGGTGCGCTACTCGGCGGCGGCACTGGCCTCGGCGGCAGAACTGTCGGCCAAGTACATCAACGACCGTCACCTGCCCGACAAGGCCATTGACGTGATCGACGAGGCCGGCGCAGCGCAGCGCATCCTGCCGAAATCCAAGCAGCGCAAAACCATCGGCAAGGGCGAGGTTGAAGAGATCGTGGCCAAGATCGCCCGCATCCCGCCGCGCACCGTTTCCAACGATGACAAGGCTGCCCTCAAAACGCTTGATCGCGACCTGAAGAATGTCGTGTTCGGGCAGGACCCGGCGATTGACGCGCTGGCCAAGGCCATCAAGATGTCGCGTTCTGGGCTGGGCAGCCCGGGGCGGCCGATCGGCAGCTTCCTGTTCAGCGGCCCGACCGGCGTCGGCAAGACCGAAGTCGCGCGCCAGCTGGCCTACACGCTCGGCATCGAACTCGAACGCTTCGACATGTCCGAATACATGGAACGCCACGCGGTGAGCCGGCTTATCGGCGCGCCTCCGGGCTATGTCGGCTTCGACCAGGGCGGCCTGCTCACCGAAGCCATCACCAAGAAGCCGCACTGCGTGCTGCTGCTCGACGAGATCGAAAAGGCGCACCCGGACATCTTCAACATCCTGCTGCAGGTGATGGACCACGGCACGCTCACCGACAACAACGGGCGCCAGACCGACTTCCGCAACGTGATCATCATCATGACCACCAACGCGGGCGCCGAGGCAATGCAGAAGACAGTGATGGGTTTTGCGGCCAAACGCGAGAGCGGCGACGAAATGGCGGACATCAAGCGCATGTTCTCGCCCGAGTTCCGCAACCGTCTCGACGCATCCATCTCGTTCAAGGCGCTGGACAACACCATCATCCTGCGCGTGGTCGATAAATTCCTGACCCAGCTCGAAGCGCAGCTGCACGAAAAAAAGGTGGAGGCCACCTTCACCGACAAGCTGCGCACATGGCTGGCGGCAGAGGGCTTCGACCCCCTGATGGGCGCACGGCCAATGGCCCGGCTGATTCAGGACACCATCCGCTCGGCGCTGGCCGAAGAGTTGCTGTTCGGGCGGCTGGCCAATGGCGGCCGGGTGACCATCGATCTGGACGACGAAGAAAAAGTGGTGCTCTCGCTGGACAAAGCGCTGGCCCCAACACACTGAATCCGTGTCACGCGGCATCGGGCGGCTCACTGAGCCGCCCTTTTTTTTGCGCGATTGCTAAACTGCCCGCCAATTCACTCGCCGAGGAGATGTCACCATGAGTTTTCAGAATGCTGATTTGTGCGACCAGTTTGATGCCGAGGTCCGCGTGGTCGCCCCGATGTTCCGCAGTTTCGGCGGCACGCCCGCTTTTGCCGGTCCGATCACCACGCTCAAGGTGTTTGAAGACAACAGTCTGGTTCGCACCGCGCTGGAAGGCCCCGGTAACGGCCGTGTGCTGGTGATCGATGGCGGCGGCTCGATGCGCTGCGCCATGGTGGGCGATCAGCTCGCCGTGCTGGCAGTCAATAACGGCTGGGCCGGCATCGTGGTCTACGGCTGCATTCGCGATTCCAAGGCGATCTCGCACATGCCGGTCGGCGTATTTGCGCTGGGCACGCACCCTCGCAAGAGCGTCAAAAAGGGCGCGGGCGACGCGGACATTCCGGTCACCTTCGGGGGCGTCACCTTTACGCCGGGCGAGATGTTGTATGCGGACGAAGACGGCGTGCTTGTGGCCAGCCGCGCACTGACTTGAGCACCAGGCAAACGAACAATTCCAGGTGCACAAGCACCAAAATTTGTTTCATAACGCTGAAATGCGTTCCGCACTATGAAACAATGAATTTAACCTATTGAAATAAAACAAAAAGCTTTTTCTTATATCTTATATAAGACCTATTGCTGCCCTGCAAAAAGACGCCTATACTTTTCTCACTGCCAGATGCTCTGTTTTATCGGTGACACAACCCGACTCAGCGCACTGCGAGATAGCAAACCCAATGACAGGTTCTCTCCCTGTTTTCATCGCAACACAAGGAAATCATCATGACCCAATCCCGTGAACAGCAAATCGCCGCCCTGAAAAAAGACTGGGCCGAAAACCCCCGCTGGAAGAGCGTCAAGCGCGGTTACAGCGCAGAAGACGTCGTGCGTCTGCGTGGTAGCCTGCAGCCCGAGTACACGCTGGCTCAGCGTGGTGCCGAGAAGCTGTGGGACAAGGTCAATGGCGGCGCCAAGAAAGGCTATGTCAACGCCTTCGGCGCAATCACCGCCGGCCAGGCCATGCAGCAGGCCAAAGCCGGCCTGGAAGCCGTGTATCTGTCTGGCTGGCAAGTTGCTGCCGACGGTAACACCTCCGAAACCATGTACCCGGACCAGTCGCTGTACGCCTACGACTCCGTGCCGACCATGGTTCGCCGCATCAACAACACCTTCAAGCGCGCTGACGAAATTCAGTGGTCGCGTGACATCAACCCGGGTGACAAGGACTTCATCGACTACTTCCTGCCGATCGTTGCTGACGCAGAAGCCGGTTTCGGCGGCGTGCTGAACGCCTTCGAACTGATGAAGAACATGATCGCCGCCGGTGCCGCCGGTGTTCACTTCGAAGACCAGCTGGCTGCCGTGAAGAAGTGCGGCCACATGGGTGGCAAGGTGCTGGTGCCGACCCGCGAAGCCGTCGAGAAGCTGACCGCTGCCCGTTTCGCCGCCGACGTCATGAACGTGCCGACCCTGATCCTGGCCCGTACCGACGCCGAAGCCGCCAACCTGATCACCAGCGACTACGACGCCAACGACAAGCCCTTCCTCACCGGTGAGCGCACCCAGGAAGGCTTCTACCGCGTCAAGAACGGTCTGGAGCAGGCCATCAGCCGCGGCGTCGCTTACGCCCCGTACGCCGACCTCGTGTGGTGCGAAACCGGCACGCCGGACCTGGGCTTTGCCCGCGAGTTCGCGCAGGCCGTGCATGCCGCCTGCCCCGGCAAGCTGCTGTCCTACAACTGCTCGCCGTCCTTCAACTGGAAGAAGAACCTGGACGATGCGACCATCGCCAAGTTCCAGGACGAGCTGGCTGCCATGGGCTACAAGTATCAGTTCATCACCCTGGCGGGCATCCACATCAACTGGTACAACACCTTCCAGTTCGCCCACGCCTACGCACAGGGCGAAGGCATGAAGCACTACACCGAGATGGTGCAGGAGCAGGAATTTGCCGCTCGCGAGAAGGGCTACACCTTCGTGTCGCACCAGCAGGAAGTCGGTGCTGGCTACTTCGACGACGTCACCACCGTGATCCAGGGCGGCTCGTCCAGCGTCAAGGCACTGACCGGTTCGACCGAAGAAGAGCAGTTCCACTAAGCTGTTCATGTTTGCGCCGGGCTGAAAAGCTCGGTGCAGCATCAAAAAAGGGCCGTTCGCAATGCGAGCGGCCCTTTTTTCGTCGTCTGTCCCGTCAGGTCTTGCCCGACGTCGGATCGGGCGCCATCTCGACCCGATTTCGTCCCAGCGTTTTGGCCGCATACAAGGCCTGATCGGCAGCCAGCAACAAGACATTCGGCACCAACTTCGATGCCTCTGCACTCACCGCCCCCAGGCTCACCGTGACATGTTCGGCGGCTGACGAACCCGTGTGCGGAATGTTCAGGGCTGCAATCGCAGTGCGAATGCGCTCGGCCACAACGCGGGCGCCGGTCGCATTGGTTCCGGGCAGTACCACCACAAACTCTTCGCCGCCGTAGCGCGCAGCCAGGTCACCGGTACGGGCGGCCACGCCGGCCAGCACGGAGCCCACGCTACGCAAACAGGCATCGCCCTGCGGGTGGCCATAGGTGTCGTTATAGGTTTTGAAGTGATCCACGTCGATCATGATCACCGACAACATCTGGCCCGCACGCTGGCAGCGTCGCCACTCCGCCTCCAGGCCCTCATCGAAGGCGCGACGATTGGCCAGCCCGGTCAGCGCATCTTGCGAGGCCAGGCGTTCAAGCTGAAGCTGGGCCTCTTTTTGCACCGTCATGTCGCGCAGCGTCTCCACCACCGCCACCAGGTGACCTGCTTCGTCATAAATAGGTCCGGCATCGACCGCGAGGTAGAGCCGGGTTCCCGCGCGGGGCATACGACACCAATTCTCGACATGAAAGCCCAGCAGGCTGCTCGAGTCGGTGTTATAGGCAGCGTAGAAGCCTTCGATCTCGGTGATCCGCCCTTGAGCAATCAGGTCGGCCAGACACGGTCGGGGCTCGTCGTAGAATGCAAAGCCATGGTCAGTCGTTCCGAGCACCTCACTCGCCGGCACCCCCGTCAAGCGTTCGCATGCGCGGTTCCAGATCAACACCTTTCCCTCGGCATCGAGCACAAAAGTCGGCACCACCAAGTGCTGCATCAAGGCAATCGCAAAGCTCTGATCCCCCCCCGCTGCATCGACTGCGACCGGGCGAGGCGTACGCTGCGTCATCATGGTGTCTCCGAATTTTGTCGTATTCTGGTTTTTATCGGCACAGATCACAGAACATTGAACCCAACGCATCATCGCGGTCACCGGCCGACTTGGACTACCATGCCAATGAATGAAACTAGGGGGTCCTGCATGAGCCGAATGTCTTCGCTGCTGTGGGCACTTGCCCTGATGTGCTTTACCGCTGCCGCCGCGGGCCACGGCGACCCGGTCTATGACAGCTACGCGCTGCAGCCAAGCGACCAGGGCGTCGATGTCGGCGTCCAGCCACTGGGCTATCCAACCGGCCTGGTCGGTGCGGCCATGGGCCGGGACCGCATACTGCGTCGCACGCTCGAAGCGCTCGGCCACGATCTGCGCACCTTCGCCTTCCGTCGCGGCCCCGACATCGTCGAACGACTTGGCGGACAGCGTCTTGAAGCCGGGCTGGTCGGCGACATGCCAACGATCACTGCCATCGCAGCCGGCGACACCCTGGTGGTCGGTATCGTCAAGCTGTCCAGT
>JBFIJC010000165.1:0-8087 GCA_041600915.1 Nitrogeniibacter sp. | reverse complement strand
GTGGTGCCGGTGCCGAAGGCGGCGCTCTTGTTGCGCTCTTCGGTGCGGGTGTTGTTGCCATCCCAGTGCAACTCCATGCGCTCGCCGTCGTCGCGCTTCATGCGCGGGCCTTGCAGCCAGATGGAGGGAAAGTCCGAGGCGCCGAGCAGCTCTTTTTTGGGCAGCTTGTGCATGGGGAAATTGAACAGGATCTTGGCCGAGTTGAAGGTGTCCACCCGGCCCGGTCCCCAGTCGGGTTGCTCGAAGGCGAAGGCGAAACGCTCGCGCAGCATGAGCAGGCGCTCGCGCATCAGGCTGATCGCCACCGGGTACACCACGTAGCGATCAAGCGGGCTGAGTCGGCCGGCGGCAGCTTCGATCTCGGGCACGATGAAGTCGCTGCGAAACTTAGGCTCCGCCGCGCAATTGAAGAGAAAGGTCTCGAAGCCCTTGAGGTCGAGCCGGTGCGCCGGCATGCCGAGATATACCGCTGGTGCCGCGCCCGGCGCGTCACGCACGGTGCTGGCGTGGCAGGCCGCGCAGTTGAGGAAGACGCGGTCGATGCCGAGGTTGAAGCGCTTGGACACGCCAATGGGCAAGTCCTTGCCCGGCTCGTAAATGAAGCCGATCGAGCGGTAGCCGTCGCCGGGCAGGTGCTCGGGGCAGACCTTGGGCAGCACCTGCCAGATCCAGTACGGAAAGCCCGATTCGCGCTCGCCGCCCGTCGAGCCGTATTTGAAGTGGGCCGGCGCCTCGGCATAGGCGACCGGGATGTCGGCGGTGAAGCGACCGAGGGCGTAGATGCCAAGGACCAGGCCAAGCACCCAGGGCAGCCACAGCAGGCTGCGGCCGAGCCAGTGGCTGCGTCGGGGCGGAGTGTCGGTGTCGGGATGTGCCATCGCGTCGTCTCTCAAAAGACCGCACAGTCGGGCAGGTCGGCGTAGGGGCGGGTGGCGAGCTGCTCTGCGTTCTGGCCCGTGGCTTTCAGCCGGCCGACAAGCCATTGGCGCATCGAGGCCAGATCACCGCTGTGCTGGATGTCGCCGGCCTGGGTCGAGGCCGGCGGCGGCATGGGGGTTTTTTCGCGCGCACCGGCCGGCGAGGCCCACATTGCCAGGCGGCGGGCCATGCGGGGCGCGCAGCGGTCGACGGCAGCGCGCACGGCGCTGCGCTCGCCATGTAAAAAGCCGGGCGGGAAGGTTTCGGTGCTGTCGTGGCACAGGCCGCAGTGTTTGTAGAAGGGCGCCAGATCGGGGTCGTCGGGGCTGCTGCGTTCCGAGAGCGTGGGTACCGGCGCGGGGTGTTCGACTGGCATGGGCAGCAGCGGCGAGAGCACGGCGGCGCGGCGCAGCGGGGCGTCATCGAGGGCGTCGCTGCGCCCGGCGAGGGTGTCGGCGACGAGGCGGTCGACATGGGCGCGGACGGCGGCGAGGTCGTCGGTCAGCAGCACGCGTACGCGCTCCGGGGTGATCTCGATGCGCCGCAGTGCTGCGCCCTCGGGGGTGCGCGGGGCGGCGCCGGTGGGGTGAAAGTGGCCGTCGGCGCCACGGCGAAATGGCAGGGCGCTGCGGGCCGGGCCGGCGCCGAGCACGAGGCGGTCGATCTTGAGCCGGTCGGCGCTGCGCCGGGCGCTGAGGGCGAGGCCGCTGGCGTGGTGGCAGTCGAGGTCTTCGCGGTCGGGGCGGGGGCGGCGGGTGCACTCGAGGGTGAGCGATTCGGCGCGCATGCCCTCTGCGCCGCGCAGGGCGTGGTCGAGTGCGGTGACGTCGACATCGGCGATGAACTGGCCGAGCGCGTGGATAACATTGGGCAAGGTGGCCCAGTCGCCGGCACGCCAGTGGCCGAGGGGCGGGCGCAGCGCGAGCGGATCGAAGCGCTCGGCCACGTCGGCGATGCGGCGCAACTCGGCGGGGTCGGTGGGCAGCGCCTGCCAGGGCAGGGTGGCGGCGAAGGGCTGGCGATTGGGGATGTCGGGGTTGGGCACGGGCAGGCCGTCGGGCCAGCGTTGCGACCAGTTGGCGGCCAGCGGTGCCAGCGTGGGGTCGTCGGCCAGCCGCGTGGCGGCGCCGGGGCTGCCGAGGCGGTCGAGCAGGGTGCGCCACAGCAGGCGGGCGCGGCAGTGCACGGCGGCGCTGCGGTCGGCGCTGGCGCAGCCGTGTTGCCAGACGGTCTGGGCGAGGGAGAGCAGGTTGGCGCGGTCGGTGGCGTCATCGATGGCGTTGGCCACGTCCACGCCGTGGCGCCAGGGCAGGCCGTAGAAGCTTCCGCCGGCGGCGCTGAGCAATTTGGCGATCTTCGGGTTGCCGCTGGTTTCGTCCCAGCTCTGGCGCGAGAACAGCGGCGCTGCGTTCTGGTGGCAGGCCAGGCACAGGCCGCGGTTGCCGGCGCGCAGGCGCGGGGTGGCGCCGTCGCGGTAGTCGTCCACGATCTCGAATTCAAAGCGGCCGGCGCTGTCGTTGTAGCTGATGACTTCGAGCACGCCGGCGGCTTCGTGGTAGCCGAGGTAGAGCCGGTCGCGCAGCAGCGGCTGGTCGGGGCGTTTGGGGTCGCCGGTGACGGCAACGACCACGCGGGGCGATTCAAAATAGTGCGCGGCACCGGCAGTGTGGCGTTGCAGCGAGCGGCCCAGTGGAATGAGCACCAGCGGCAGGCCATCGCCGGCCTCGCCGCCACCGGTCGACACTTGCCCGCGCAATTGCGCGACCAGCGCTTCGATGGGGTAGGTCACCCGCGCGACATGCTGGCCCGGCGGCGTCATCAGCTGCGCAAACAGCGAGGCGCCCTCGGCCCAGGCGGTGGACGGCGCCAGCCACAGCCAGCACAGCAGCAGCAGGCCGAGCGTTCGCCACGCGCTGCGCATGGGCGCGGCCTCATTTCGCCGCGGCGACGAGTTGCCGGTGCTGGGTGCCGGTCCAGCAGTCTTCTGCCGTCTTGCCGGTGGCGAGGTAGTCGGCCTTGCCGGCCTCGTCGACGGCCTTGTTGTAGAGCACGAAGTTCACCACGAAAGCGCGGTCGATATAGGCGCGGCCCAGATACAGCCCGGGGCGGATCATGCGCACTTCGTCGCGGATGGCGAAGCCGTCGCGCCCGGCCATCATGTCGGGCATGCGGCGGTAGCCGGGCAGCTGGTCGGTGAAGGCGTAGTCGATGATGATGGACTCGCGCCGGCCGTCGAGCAGGCTCTGGCCGCAATACAGCTGCGCGGGGAAGAGCAGCCACTGGTCCTTGCCGTTGACGGTGATCTCCTGCAGCGGGTTGGCGTCGCTCTCTTCGATCAGGCCGACGGCCTTGAGGGTCTTGAGGTCTTCGATGCGGTTACGCAGCAGGCGCTCGTCGCGGTAGAAGACCTTGCCCTTCCACAGGATCTCGCCCATCAGGTCGAGCTTTTTGCCGGCCACGTTGATCAGCAAGCCCTTGAGCCCGCCGCCGGCAATCTCAGACAGGCGCAGCTTGCCGCTGCCGCCTTTGGGGAAGAACAGGTCGCCCTCGTAGGGGCCCTCGGGGATCGGCCCGGCGGACAGGCGCGCGTAGATCTGGTCGACCTGTTCCTGCTCGAGCAGGGCGAGGTTCTTGGGCGTGATCTTGTAGAGCTCTTCGACCGACAGCGGGTGCTGCGCCTCCAGTTCGGCGAAGTCGGGCTTGGCGTTGTGGGCTTCGCCATAGGGCGCGAAGGCGATGGCCGGTGGGTTGCGGTCTTCCTTGGCGCCGCAGCCGGCGAGCAGGGCGAGCGCGACGACGCTGGCGAGGAGGCGGGCGGTGAGATGCGTGGTCATGGCGATCCTCCTCGCTTACAGGGTGGCCAGGAAGGCGGTGAGTGCCTTCTTGTCGGCATCGGAGAGGTCTTCGCCAAAGCGGTGACCGGCGTTTTCGATCTCGGCAAAGCAGGAGGAGTAGATCTGCTTGACCAGATAGGGCCGCTTCTTGAGCGCCTCGAGCAGGCCATTGGGCTGGCTGCTCACTTCCTCGGTGATGTCTTTGAGGTCGGTGAAGATGCGCTTGCCGGCATCTGGCCCCCACTGCTTGACCAGCCGCGCTTCGACCTCCTTGGGCTTGAACTTGGCCTGCACCAGATCGACCACGAAGGTCTTGTGCTTGAAGTTGCCCACCGTGCCGGCATTGACGCCACGCCCGTCGATGACCGCCGGGATGGTGAGCGAGAAGCCGACCAGCTTTTCTTTGTCGGTGCCGTCCCAAAGTCGCGGGCCGACGCGGAGGGTCACGTCTTCATTGAGCAGCGTGACTTTGGGGATGCGTTTGTCGGGGTTGAGCAGCTCGTCCATGCTCGCCTTGTAGAGCGCGAAGCGGCCCTCGACGCTGGGGTCGTACTCCCAGCAGGCCGGTTGCTGGTCGGGCGGCAACAGCGACAGGGTCTGGCCATCGACGTAGCGCGGGCGCATGGCGTAGAAGGCGTTGGCCTTGTTGGCCGGCTTGCCGCACAACTCGGGGCCGAGCGCGTTGTTGTGCAGGAAGGGGGCGTGCGCCCACAGGTTGAGTAGCGAGATGTTGCGGTAGTAGCTGCGCCCGCCATCGGCCGCTTCGGCCAGGTTGGGGTCGGCGGGCTGGGCGCGCAGGGTTTCGGAGCCGTACTCCTGCCACACCTCGCCGGTCATGTGATTGGAGTGCAGGGCGCGGCAGCGGAAGGTGCCGACCTCGGAGACCAGCGTGGGCGCATCATTGCCCAGCCAGTCGGCGCGCAGGCCGCTCTTTTCGTCCAGCTTGTGGAAGTCGAGCGCGTCAAACTGCCCGGCTGCTGCTTCGGGCTGGCTGGAGTGGCAGCGTGCGCAGGTGGTGGCAAACACCTTTTGCCCGCGCGCGACGGCGCCGTCGCCAAACTCTTTTTCCAGATCGGCGATCAGGTCTTGCGTAGCGTAGGTGGCGGTGGCGTCGGCCTTGCGCAGGCCGGTTTCGCGCGCTTCGCGCAGATCGGTGTTGCGGGCTTCGGCCGACATGAAGAAGTCGAGGATATTGCCCAGCCGGTCTTCAATCGCGCGGAAGTTGGGGCAGTCGCGCCGGCACTGGCCAATATTGAAGGGCGTCTGACCATAGCCGCGCTGCTGCGGGTCGGCCACGCGCAGGTCGGTGAGGTGGTTGACCCAGCACTGCTCGGAGCACGAGCCGATATTGAAATACACCCGCTGGATGGCCTCCAATGCGCCAATCGAGTCCTCGCCGCCCTTGAGGATGTGATGCACGGTTTCGTCCTTGAGCGACTTCTCCCAGCACTTGCCATCACGGCCGGGTTCGCACCAGCAGGCGGCTTGCGGTTTGCCCTCGCAGCTTTGCGTCTTGCGCCACTTGAGCACTTTTTCGCCGGCAAACACCGGGCGCTGAGGAATGTTGATCAGTGCGTTGATGGTGCCGGGGTTGTTGACCTGGTCATTGGGAATGGCCGAGGTGTCGCTGGTGCCCGGGCGGGCGTGTGCAAACATCTGCCATTCGAGCGTGTTGCTCGACATGCCCGACACCATGATTTCGGAGATGCGGGTGTATTGGTTGCCGAGCAAGCCCTTGATGTTCTCCCACTTCGGGTTGGCCGGATCGGCCGGCGGGTTGAGCGGGTCGAAGGCGATATGACAGGAGCCGCAGGCGGTGCCGATCAGGTAGGGCGGCTCGACCGCGCCGTCGAGCAGGCGGCTCTTGGCCGGTTCGTCCGAGCCGCCGGCGGCCGGAATCTTGCCGTTATAGCCTTCCCAGCTGCCGGCGCGGCCGTTGAGTTTGACCCACTTGTCGAGATTGAAACGCGGGTTCGGAAACTTGCGGATGCCGAGCATGCCGGTCGAGGTGCCGAATTTCAGATCGCAGGCGGATTGGCGCTGGTCTTTCGGGCCGTGGACGTCGCCCTCGGCCATCGGTGCATCATGAAAGTCGCAGGCCGGGTCGGTATAGCCCTCCTTGCCGACGTACTTGAGCAAGTCCTCGTCACCGGGGCACCAGTCCAGGCCATAGGTCTCGTCCAGGCTCTTGGCCGGGCAGTTGTCCGATCCCGGCGTACAGCAGCTCGGGTCATTGATGCCGCCCCAGGCACGGAAACGGTCGCTGCGCTCGTCTGAGCGCAGCACGCGGAACCAGTCGATCAGCACGCCCACCCGTTGCTGGAACACATAGGTGTGGAAGCGATCATTGCCCGCCGTGGCCTTGAACCAGATCAGCCGCCCGGCGCATTCCGAGGCGTTCAGCCCCTCTCGCGCGCAGGAATCGAAGTAGGGCACGTCCTGCGCATGGACGGTCGGCGCCGCGTGGGCAAACCGGCCGACGGGCGCGATGAAGGTGGCAGACAGGGCGATGACAAGCAGAAGCAGGCGGACCATGTCGGGCCTCCATGACGCTGGTGACGACCGGCCCATGACAGCATGCGCGACAAAGCGCGTTGCCGCGAAACCCCCGAAAACGTTCGGGGTAAAGGGGCTCTGATCGGGAGATGGCGCCGCCTCGCAGCAAAGTCGCGCGCCATCGTCATATTTTTATGGTTCTGTGTACTGGTGTAGCACCCCAGCCCCCGATTGCAAGACGGGTCTTCTGTCCCGAGCGTCGCAGGGCGGGCCGTTCTCGGCCTGTTTGGGGCTTGGACGCGACGGTCGATGCGGCCGTATGATGCGGCCATGCATTTGCCCGAAATGACCCCGTCCCGTGCCGTCCGTTTTTGCCTTGCGCTGGTGCTGCTCGCTGTGCTCGCCGCCTGCCAAAAAAGCTCGCCAGAACAAGCCATTGGCGAGGCCATTGCCCGTATCGAACAGGGCATTGCCGAGCATCAGAATGCCGCCGTGCGCGCCGAGCTGGCGGACGCCTTTCGCGGCGGCCCGAACACCGACCCCGGCCAGCTCGACAAGACCGGTGTGCAGCGCCTGCTCGCCGCCTATTTTTTGCGTTACAAAAATATTCGCGTGGTGGTCACCGGGGTGAGCGTCGAGCCGCTGTCGCACACGCCCGACCAGGCTTGGTCGAACGCGTCAGTGGTGCTCACCGGTGCCGAGGGGCTGATCCCCGAGACCGGGCGGATCTATCAGGTGCGTGGGCTTTGGGTACGCGAGGGCGGCGACTGGCAGTTGCGTGAATTGCAGTGGGAGTGAAGCGATAGCGCATCGCTCACGCCGCGCCCCGGTGTCATCACGAGTCGGCTATGCTTGCCCGCCTCAATTCATCCAAGCTCGTCCGCCATGTTGAACGTCCGCTTCTTTCTCGCCATCGCCATCGCACTGGTTTACCTCGTTGCTGTCCCCGGCACGTCCCTGATTCGTGCCGCCGTCTCGGGCGACGCGCTGACCCTGCGCGTGAGCTTCGGCTCACCCATGATGTGGTTGAGCACGGCGGTCATCGTGCTGATCATCTTCGGCCTCTGGAAGCGCTTCGCCTGGGCCTGGTGGCTGGGTATCGCCGCGGCCGGGTTTCAGCTGGTGCGCATGGGGCTGTGGGTGTCGCAGCACTATTCGCTGTCGCGCCTGCCGGGCGAGGGCACGCTGCTGGTGCTCGGGCTGCTGGTGGCCTTTCTGGTGCTGATGTTGTTGCCCGGCATGCGGATGGCGTGCCGGCGGTGAGCGATAAGGCGGGTTGAAACCCGCACTACACCGGAGCGGCCCGTAGGGCGGGTTTCAAACCGCCATCACTTGCCATCCTAGCTCGAGCAGCTCACCGACAGCGACTGCGCCCAGTCCGGCGGCGGGGCGGCGAATTCGGCGTTCTCCGGTTGATCGTCGAACGGCCGTTGCAGGCAGGTGTGGATGCGTTGCAGGGGGGCGAAGTCGCCGGCTTGCGCGGCGCGGATCGCGGTTTCGGCCACCCAGTTGCGCAACGCGTATTTCGGATTGACCGCCTGCATGGCGGCGCGGCGTTCGGTGTCCGGGCGGGGAGCCTGCGCCAGTCGGGCGCGCCATTGCGTCAGCCAGGCGTCACAGGCGTCGCGGTCGGTGACGAGGTCGCGCACGGGCGCGTCCTGCGCCGGCGTGCCGGCGACGGCGGGCAGCTCGCCAAGTGCGCGGAAGAACAGCGTGTAGTCGGTGTGATGGGCGTGGAGCAGGCCGAAGAGCTGGCCGATGAGTTCTTCGTCGCCATCGCGCGTCTGGGTCAGCCCCAGCTTGGCGCCCAGCCGGGCGAGAAATTCGCGGTTATAGGTT
>JBFIJC010000164.1:0-8088 GCA_041600915.1 Nitrogeniibacter sp. | reverse complement strand
GCGCGGAAGAACAGCGTGTAGTCGGTGTGATGGGCGTGGAGCAGGCCGAAGAGCTGGCCGATGAGTTCTTCGTCGCCATCGCGCGTCTGGGTCAGCCCCAGCTTGGCGCCCAGCCGGGCGAGAAATTCGCGGTTATAGGTTTCGACAAAGGCGGTGTCGATGGCCGTCTCGAGCGCGTCGGCGTCGCCGATCAGCGGCATCAGCGCATGGCCGAGCGCGTGCAGGTTCCAGTGCGCGATGTGCGGTTGCGCGCTGTAGCGATAGCGGCCGCCGCGATCGGTGTGGTTGCAGATGTGGTCGGCGTCAAAGCCGTCCATGAAGGCGAAAGGGCCGTAGTCGAGCGTGAGGCCGAGGATGGACATGTTGTCGGTGTTCATCACCCCGTGCATGAAGCCGACCGCCTGCCATTGCGCCATCAGCGTGGCGGTGCGGCGGCTGACCTCGGTGAGCATCGCCACGGCCGGGTTGGCGGCCTCGCGCGTGGCGGGGTAGAAGCGGTCGATGACGTAATCGGCCAGCTGCCGGAGTTCGTCCGGCCGATTGTTGGCCGTCCAGTGCTCGAAGGAGCCGAAGCGCACAAAGCTGGGCGCCATGCGGGTCACCACGGCGGCGGTCTCCATGGTTTCGCGCGGTACCGGCAGGTCGGAGGCGACCAGGCTCAGCGCACGCGTGGTGGGGATGCCGAGCGCCGCCATGGCCTCGGAACACAGAAACTCCCGAATCGACGAGCGCAGCACCGCGCGGCCATCGCCCCTGCGCGAGTACGGCGTGCGGCCGGCGCCTTTGAGCTGCAGCTCCCACGGCCCCTGCGGTGTGCGGATTTCGCCGATCAGATGTGCGCGACCGTCGCCCAGTTGGCCCGCCCAGCTACCGAACTGATGCCCCGAATACACCGCCGCCAGCGTGTCGCCGCCGGGCAGCGGCACGTTGCCGGCCATGGCCTCGGCAAAGGCCGGCGAGGTGGTGTCGTCGGGATGCAGGCCGATCAGCGCGGCGGCGGCATCACTCACCGCCACCGTGCGCGCATCGGGCAAGCCCCAGGGCGCGAGCCGGGTGTAGAAGGCCTCGGGCAGGCGCGCGAAGCTGTTGTCGAAGGGCAAGGCGTCGAGGCGGTGCGAACGCTCGAGCGCATCCGGGTGGGGTGCATTCATTGTGCTTGGGCTCTGTGGGGTGTCGTGTGGCCGGTCTGTGCCGGACTCGGTAGACAGTGTGACAGCGGATGCGTTGCCGTGGGCAATGGGCAGCGCGCCGCGTCGACGGGTAGGATGCAGCGACAGGCATGTCGAGATGCGTTCCGGCATGCCGCGTCGACCCAACCGCCAAGGAGCCGCCATGCCGATGTTTGTCGATAACTCGCCCCCGGGGCAGTGCATTTTCTGTCGTCTGGTGGCGGGTGAGATTCCCGCCGAGCGCGTCTATGAAGATGCGCTCACCATCGCTTTCATGGACATCGGCCAGCTCAACCCCGGCCATGTGCTGGTGGCCAGCAAGCGCCACGCCGCTACGCTCTTCGATCTCACATTTGAAGAAGCCGGCGCCGTCATGCAAACCGCCCAGCGCGTCGCCTTCGCCGTACGCGACGCCTTCGATCCGCCCGGCCTGACCCTGCTGCAAGCCAACGGCAAAGAAGGCGACCAGACCGTCTTCCACTGCCACATGCACGTCGTGCCCCGCCACGGCAACGACGGCATCGCCCTGTCCTGGCCGCGCAAAGACCCGCCGGCGTCGGTGCTGGCGGAGTATGCCCAGAAGCTGAGGGCGGTGATGCAAAAAGCGTGAGCGCTGCGCGAGGCTGAATCGACTCATGACAACGGTGTATTCTGTCGGCTTTCAGACGCAGCTGCGGAGGTCGTGCCATGCCGCTCAACATGCGTGTCAGGCAGCAGGTGGTTCGCAAGCTCGAAGCCTACGAAGGGCGGGTGAACCACTTTTATCTCGATAGCGTCGGCAAGGTCACAGTGGGGGTCGGTCATCTGCTGGCCAGCCGAAGTGCGGTCGCGGGTGTCGACATGATTCTTGGCGCCGGCGGCGCCGTGGCGGGCTTGGCCGAGAAGCACGACGAGTACGACCGTGTTGTGGCACAGCCGACGGGGTACCGTGCCGCCCACTATCGCTCGGTGACCCGGTTGGTGATGCCCGATGCCGAGATTTCACGGCTGCGCGATCACCATGTCCGTGTCTTCTACCAAGAGCTGCAGACGATCTACGCCCGGCGCAATGGCTACCCCGACGATTTCGATGATCTGCCAGAGTTCGTGCAGATGGCTTTGTTCGATCTGGTCTTCAATCTGGGGGCGACGCGCCTGCGTGCAGTGTTTCTCAATCTTGACCGCGCGATCCGTGCCGGCGACTGGCATCGGGCCGCAGCGCAGTCGCACCGCCCGCAGGTCAGCGCCGCACGCAATCTGTATGTGCGGCAACTTTTCCTCTCAGCATCAGGAGTGCCGGCCCTATGCGTGCCTACCTGCTGAATACCTGTGTTGCCGCGCTGTTGCTCGGCTGCGTTGCCGTGCGCGCCGAGCCGCCCCGGCACGCCTTCGATGAGACTGCTTTTGCTGGTTTGGCGGACGCAACCCAGCTTGGCCGCGAGCGCCTGGACTATATGCTTGATGGGGCGAACGGTGCCGAGCTGCGGCTGACCCGGTGCGCTCAGGTGGCGGAGACCGACGAGGCCGCCGTGCGTGAAGATCAGTATCCGTTGTTGCGGTTGTTGCGCGTCAATTGCGAGGCACTGGCGCGCTTTGCCATGAGTCGGCCCGCCCGGCGCAGTTACCTCCCGGAGGCGCTGACACCGGCGCTGGTGAGTGATTTGCCGTCGCAGGCGCTGCCTGCCATGGGTGGCCAGGTGGTCCCCCCTGTCGGAGGGCGCTTGGGGGCGTTGCCTGGCGGCGCGAGCATCGAGGCGCTGCTTGGGGGGCGTGTGCGGGTGCTGACCCGCAGTGATGACATTGTCTACACGCTAATGGCGCAGGGCGACTTCGACGGCGATGGCCTGCAGGATATGCTCCTGCGGATGGATTGGCATGCGCGCGACGCATTTGGTCATGGTGTCGATCTGCTGCAGATCACGCGCCGCTCGGTGGGCGGGCCGTACGAATCGAACTGGCGCTTGTCCGCACAACCCTGACGCGTTGCGGGGCGCCCTACCTGAACACCACTGACAAGGAGTTAACAATGCGAGCCGAACCCTACCTGCTGTTTCGTGGCGACTGCGAAGCCGCCATCGAGTTCTACAAGGATGTACTCGGCGCGGAGGTCACGATGCTGATGCGCTTTCGCGATGCGCCGCCGGGGGCGATGCCCGAGATGCCGGGCATGGCCGACAAGGTGATGCACGCCAATCTCAAGATCGGCGACACCATGGTGATGGCCTCGGACGGTGAGTGCGGTGACGTGACGGGCTTTAGCGGTTTCGGGATGTCGCTGATGGTGGCGGATACGGCCGAGGCGCAGCGGGTGTTTGCGGCGCTGAGTGAGGGCGGCGAGGTGCGCATGCCTTTGGCGCCAACCTTTTATGCGCGGCAATTCGGCATGGTGGTCGACCGCTTCGGGGTGTTGTGGATGGTGATTGAAGATATGGCGTAGGCGTGACGCCTTGCTTTGCGTTGAGTCTTGCGGGTGGTCGTCGGCGGTCTGGTTGGCGGCGAGCCGCCGACCCCGCGAATTGCAGCGTGCCGGTCTGGTTTTGTAGGGTGGGCGGCTTGCCGCCCACCAGCGATCTCGGTCGCGACACGGGTTTGGCGTGCCGCGACCGGAGGCTGTCACTTGATCCAGAACGGCTTGTTGCCTTCAAAGTCCGCCTGGCTGCGGCTGATGCCGACGTCGCGCAGTACATGTTCGTCGAGTTCGCGCAGTTCGCGGCGCGCGGCGCTGCGTTTGCGCCAGGTGGCGATGGTGGTACGCAGTGCGTGGCCCAGGTGGCGCAACACCGAAGCGAGGTCGGTGCTGGCAACGGCAGGGGCGCAAGATTTGTGTGTCAGGCTGCTCATGATGCGTCTCCTTGAGTGGGGCTTTGGTGAGTTGAAGCTTGGCCGCTCAGGACAAATGCATCCAATCGTTTATTCGGATTCGGGTCTTCGGAAATTGTGATGGTGCGTGTTGGCGATCTGCGGTGTACTGTGGGTCAGACGCATTTTCAGGATTCCGTCATGGAGCTTTACCACCTCAGAACCTTTGTTGCGGTCGCCGAAGAAAAGAACCTCACCCGTGCCGCCGAGCGACTGTTCACCAGCCAGCCGGCGATCAGCGCGCACATCAAGGCGCTGGAAGAAACTCTGGGCGTGACGCTGTTTGATCGCACCCCCAAGGGCATGCGCCTGACGCCGGTGGGTGAGGAGCTGTTGCCTCGTGCCCGGCAGGCGCTGACGGCGGCGAGCGCGGTGCTGCAGCACGCCAAGGGCTTGCAGGACGAGCTGATCGGCAGCGTGCGCATCGGCCTCAACACCGACGCCCGTTTTCTGCGCCTGACCGCGCTGCAGGCCGGTCTGGCGGAGCACGCCCCGCGCCTCGAAGTGGCCATGCTGACCGGCTCGACCGGCACCAATTTGCCGGCGGTGCGTGTTGGCAAGCTCGACGCGGCGTTTGTCACCGGCGAGATCGATGACCCGAGCATGAGCGTGTGTTTTCTGTGCGACGAGCCGCTGGTCATCGGCGCGCCGGCATCGCTGCGCGAGCAGATCGCCTCCACCGAGGTGGCCGATCTGGCGCGTCTGCCCTGGGTGTATACCTCGCCCGATTGCTCGCACTTCGCGGCCATGCGTGCGCTGTTTGAAGCGCACTGCTGCGAGCCCACGCGGACGCTGATCGCCAACCAGGAAGACGCCCTGGTCGAGATGATCCGTGCCGGGGTTGGTCTGGGGATCGTGCGCGCCGGGGTGTTTGCGGCTGACGATCAGGCCTATGAGCTGCCGGTAGCGCTGCCGTCGGTGCCGCTGCAGTTTGTCTATTTGCGCAAGCGCGAGAACGATCCGCTGATCCGGGCGGTGATGCACCAGCTCTGCGCGGTGTGGGGCATAGCGCCGCCCAGTGCACAGGCGCGCGAGGCCAGCTGAAGCGTCTCGCGCGATTTATCCACGGCTACCGTGGGCAGGCTTGTGGACAAGCTGTGAGAGGCTTGGCTATGTCATTGAGGCGAAGACGTTTTCTCTTGCTGCCTCAAAATGAGGCAATCTGCCGGGACTGTCGCCGGAGACAGCCGATTCGCATGAAAGCCGCGCCAGATGGGCGTTTCGACGTGTTGATGTACGGTCTTATCCCCGTTTATCGTGGGTGAGGCTGTGGATAAGCTGTGTGCCTGCAGGCTATCCGACTGAGGCGGCAGGGATTTTTTGCACTGCCGCAAAAAGAGGCAATCCGGCGCTTTCGGCGCCGTCTCAACCGATCCGCATGAAACCGCGCCCGACGGGCGTTCTGGCGCTTTGCACCGAGGGGTTATCCCCGTCTGGCGTGCGCGAGTCTGTGGATAAGCTGTGTGGCGCCGGGCTATCTGACTGAGGCGACTGGCCTTTTTTGCACTGCCGCAAAATGAGGCGGTGGTGGCGACAATTGCAAAGCAGACCACTAGGTGGCGACGCGACGTCGTTCGGCGAGGGCAAGCAAGCGCTCGACGCCCACCGGTTCGTCCTGCAGCAGCGGTACGACGGCGTAGCGGCAGGCGTGCGTTTGGGCCACGGCGGCAATTTCACGCAACTCGTTCTGCGCCCGCTGTCGCAGCAGGGGCGCGTCGCTGCTGGCGGCGGCAATGCTGTTGTTGATGACCCACGCCCAGGGTGCGATGCCGGCGCGGCGCAGGTCGGTCTGCAGGTGCGCCGCTTCGAGCACTGGCGTGGTCTCGGCCAGGGTGACGAGCACGACCTTGGTCTGGGCCGGGTCCTGCAACTGCATCATCGGGGTGATGTCGGCCAGCGCCCGGCTGCCGCTTTGGCGCAGCATCTCGCGGTGGTAGGCGCCGGTGGCGTCGAGCAGCAGCAAGGAGTGGCCGGTGGGCGCGGTGTCCATCACCACGAATTGCTTGCCGGCCTCGCGGATGACCCGCGAGAAGGCCTGGAACACGGCGATTTCTTCGGTGCAGGGCGAGCGCAGGTCTTCTTCGAGCAGCGCGCGGCCTTGCGCATCGAGCGCGGCGCCACGGGTGGCGAGCACTTGTTCTCGATAGCGCGCGGTTTCGGCGACCGGGTCGATGCGGCTGACCGTCAGGCCGGGGAGTGATCCGGCCAGCGTGTCGGCCAGATGCGCGGCGGGGTCGGAGGTGGACAGGTGCACCGGCAGACCACGGTGGGCCAGTTCGAGTGCCAGCGCGGCAGCCAGGGTGGTTTTGCCCACGCCGCCCTTGCCCATCAGCATGATCAGGCCGTGGCCGTCGGCAGCGATGGTGTCGATCAGGCTGGCGAAGTCGGGTGCGTCGAAAGCCGGGGTGGCCGGCGCGTCGGCGGGGATGGGTGCCGGCGTGTCGGTGAGCAACTGGCGCAGGGCGGCGAGGCCGACCAGATTGAAGGCCTTGAGTGGCACGGTGTCGGTCGGCAGGGCGCGCAGCGCGTCGGGGCGTGCGGCCAGTGCGGCGTCTTCGCGCGCGCAGATGGCGCAGGCCAGCGGGTCGTCGCCGGCGTCTTGCCGCGACAGGATGCCGTTGATGACGAGGTGTTGTTGGCCCAGACCGATGGCGGCCAGTTCGGCGTGGGTGCGCGCCACCTCGCGCAGTGTGGATTGCTGGGCGCGGGCGACCAGTACCAGGCGCGTGTGGGCCGGGTCGGCCAGCGCGGCGACGGCGGCTTTGTACTGACTGTGTTGTTTTTCCAGGCCGGCCAGCGGGCCGAGGCAGGAGGCGTCGCCCTTGCCGGCGTCGAGAAAGCCGGTCCACGCGCCGGGCAGCTGCAGCAGGCGGATGGTGTGGCCGGTGGGGGCGGTGTCGAAAATGACGTGGTCGAAGTCAGCCGTCAGGCTGGCGTCGGTGAGCAGCGCGGTGAATTCGTCGAAGGCGGCGATTTCGGTGGTGCAGGCGCCGGAGAGCTGCTCTTCGATGCTGCGCACCACAGCCTCGGGCAGCAGGCCGCGCACCGGGCCGACGATGCGGTCGCGGTAGGCCTGGGCGGCTTCTTGCGGGTTGATCTCCAGCGCCGACAAGCCGGGCACCTCGGTGACCGGAATGACGTGGTTGCCAATCTCGATGCCGAAGACCTGCCCCACGTTGGAGGCCGGATCGGTGCTGACCAGCAAGACCCGCTGGCCTGCTTCCGCCCATCGGATGGCGGTGGCGCAGGCCAGCGAGGTCTTGCCGACGCCGCCTTTGCCCGTAAAAAAGACAAAGCGCGGCGGCTGGTCAAGAAAGTGCATGTGGCGCGAGCCGATCAGCCGCCGCAGCGACCGCCGGAGCAGCAACCGCTGACTTCGGCTTCGGCTTCAGGTGCAGCGGGGGCGGCGGCTGCCGTGCCCAGCCAGTGGGTCAGTTCGGCGCGGCTGGGGTAGCGGCCGGCCATGGCGATCTCGCCGTCGAGCAGGATCAGCGGCAGGGCGTCGGGGCCGGAGCGATCGAGAAAGCTCTTGACCGTGGCATTGCCGGCAAAGGCCAGCGGCTGCTGGCCGAGGTTGAAGCGGTCGATGCGGGCGCCGTTCTGCGCGGCCCACTCGAGGTCGGCGGCGAAGGTGATCAGGGCCTGGTCGGCGTCAACGCCGCACACACCAGAGCTGCAGCACAGGGCGGGATCGAACACTTGGATGCTTTTCATGGAGGCTTTCCTTGAGCGTATGAGGTAAAAAAATCAGCGTTGGCCTGCGGCGGCGCGCATCTCGAGGCATTTCTCGGGCTGGTCGGCGCAGCAGGCTTCGGTGAGGTAGGCGATGGTGTCGAGCATGAGCGGAATGTTGGCCCGATAGCGCTGGTAGCGCCCTTCGGGGGTGACCGTGATCAGCCCGGCGCGGGTCAGCGCCTTGAAATGGAAGGACAGGTTGGTGGGCGGCACATCGAGCGCAGCGGCGATGTCGCCCGCGACCAGCCCTTCCGGCGCCTTGCGTACCAGCAAACGGAAGACTTCCAGGCGCAGGCCGGAGGCGAGGGATTCAAAAACAGCCGTGGCTGTGAGGGTATTCATGCCG
>JBFIJC010000163.1:0-8117 GCA_041600915.1 Nitrogeniibacter sp. | reverse complement strand
GCGGGCTTTCACCATGGGCATGTGGGTGTCGCGGTAGTAGTCGTGGTCGAAACGGGCGCCGGGGGTGTTGGGGTACATCACGCTGACTTTGATCATGAGGTGTCTCGTTGGGGGGTGTTGTTTTGTTTCGCCTCTTCATCCTGACGCAATTTCCGGTACAGCGTTGTTCTTGTGATGCCGAGCTCTCGGGCGGCGGCCGAGATGTTGCCGGCGTGGCGTTGCAGGCAGGCGCGGACGAGGCGTTGTTCGCAGCTGCGCAGGTCTTCGGCGGCGTGGACGTGGGGCGGGGTGTCGGCGATGGCGGTGACGAGGTCTTCGGGCAGGTGGGCGAGTTCGATGACGGTGTCGCTGTCGTCGAGCAGGGCGACCATGACGCGCAGGGCATTCTTGAGTTGGCGGACGTTGCCGGGCCAGGGGTAGGCGCGCAGCTGGCAGCGCACGGCTTTGGCGAGCTCGATGGGGCGGCCGTCGGCGGCGTCGGCGAGCAGGGTGTCGAGGAAGCGGTCGAAGTCGGCGCGCTCGCGCAAGGCGGGCAGGGTGACCGACAGGCCGTTGAGCCGGAAGAGCAGGTCGGCGCGGAAGGCGCCTTCGGCCACCAGGGTGTGCAGCGGGCGGTGGCTGGCGCAGACGAGGGCGATGTCGATGGGGGTTTCGTCGCTGCTGCCGAGCGGGGTGACGCGGCGGGTTTCGAGCACGCGCAGCAGCACGGCTTGCAGGGACAGGGGCATGTCGCCGATTTCGTCGAGAAACAGGGTGCCGCCGTCGGCGTCTTGCAGGCGGCCGGGGGCGCCCTTGGCCTTGGCGCCGGTGAAGGCGCCGGGGGCGTAGCCGAAGAGTTCGGATTCGATCAGCGTGGCGGGGATGGCGGCGCAATTGACGGCGACGAAGGGCGCGGCGCTGCGCGGGCCTTCGGCGTGGTAGGCGCGGGCGAAGAGTTCTTTGCCGGAGCCGGTTTCGCCCTGGATGAGCAGCGGTATGTTGTGCCGGGCGATGCGCCGGGCGCGGCGGATGGCCAGTTGCATGCGGGGGTCGCCATGATCGAGCGCGTCGAAACCGTTTTGATTCGGGGCCTTGCATGCGGGTGCCGGGGCGCTGTGGCGCGGCGCGGGCGGTGGCGGGTTGCGCCATTGCAGTCGGGCGGACAGGGCGGGCGGCGGCGAGGTGCGCAGCACGATCGGGCCGGCGGCACAGGCGTCTACCAGTTGAGGGAGGCGTCGCCAGTCGCGCTGAAAGCAGGTGCTGAAATCGGGCAGCGTGGTGGGGTGGGCGAGGCCGAGCAGGGCGCGGGCGCGGCGGTTGCAGCCGATCATGCGGCCGGCTTCGTCAAACAGGGCGATACCTTCGATGGGCGTGCCGAGCATTTCGGCGTGGGGGCTGAAGCGCACGATGACTTGTCCGGTATCGAGCGATTCGATCAGCCGGTGTTCGATCATTTCGGCCGTTGAGGTGAGCAGTGCCTGCGCATGGGGCAGGGTGACGCGGGTGTCGCTGGACAGATCGAGAATGCCGAGCATGCCGCCGGTGGGGGCGTGGATCGGCGTGGCGATGCAGGTGAGGAAGCGGTTGCGCTCCAGAAAGTGTTGCTCGCCGCACACCGAAATGGTGCGCGATTCGTGCGCCACGGTGCCAATGGCATTGGTGCCCATCACCGCTTCGCGCCAGTGCGCGCCGGGGGTGAGGGCGACGCGCTGGGCGCGGTCAACAAAGTCGCCGTCGCCTACGGTGCGCAGCACCAGCCCGTCGCGGTCGGCGAGCAAGACCATGGAAGAGGACTGGGTGAGCTGCCGGTGCAGGTATTCCATGACCGGCTGGGCAAAGCTCATCAGCCGGGCGTTGGCTTCGAGGCGCTCGCTCAGCAGTGAGCGGCTGGCGATGTCCAGATGCAGCGGATGCTCGGGGCTGAGTCCGTAGTTGGTCGAGCGCTGCCAGGAGGCATCGATAAGTGGCGCGTTGGCAGCGGAGGGCTTGGGCGGCGACATGCCTGTCATGTCAGCAGGATTCATGCCGCCTGCAGAGGGGCGTAATTCGGTGATTCAGGGGTGTAACACCTGCTCGGGGGCGCTCCATGATGGAACAGTTGTGCTTTTTCGAAGCATTGCGAACGCTGCCGCGTGCCAGGCCAGGCTTTTGGCGAAGCACGGTGATTGGGGCGCAATCCCTTGTATGGCCCGGTGATTTGCACGAAACGGTGAGGCGGCGGGTGTGCTTGGCACGCACCCTGCGATGGTGTTCCCGACGGATGAATGTCCGCACCCGAACTGTTCAGAAAACTGGAGACACCATGATCTACGCGATGCCTGGCCAAGCTGGCGCCAAA
Organism: Nitrogeniibacter sp.; assembly: GCA_041600915.1. Classification (GTDB taxonomy): domain Bacteria; phylum Pseudomonadota; class Gammaproteobacteria; order Burkholderiales; family Rhodocyclaceae; genus Nitrogeniibacter. The sequence goes on along the minus strand of JBFIJC010000163.1, from coordinate 5,800 downwards.
ATCCAATACAAATCCCGTTACGACAACTTCATCGGTGGCAAGTGGGTTGCGCCGGTCAAGGCGCAGTATTTTGATGTGGTGACGCCGATCACCGGCCGCCCCTACACGCAGGTGGCACGCTCCACGGCCGAGGATATCGAGCTGGCGCTGGATGCCGCGCATGCGGCCTTCCCGAAGTGGGGCAAGTCCGACGCCACCACGCGTTCGAACATGCTGCTGAAGATTGCCGACCGCCTCGAAGCCAACCTCGAGATGCTGGCTTACGCCGAGACGGTCGATAACGGCAAGGCAATTCGCGAAACCTTGAACGCCGACATTCCGCTGGCCGTTGATCACTTCCGTTACTTTGCCGGCTGCCTGCGTTCGCAGGAAGGCGGCATCTCGGAAATCGACGAGAACACCATGGCCTATCACATTCACGAGCCGCTCGGCGTCGTGGGCCAGATCATTCCGTGGAACTTCCCGATCCTGATGGCAGCCTGGAAACTGGCACCGGCCATTGGCGCGGGCAACTGCGTGGTGCTCAAGCCGGCCGAGTCGACCCCGGTCTCGATCCTGATCCTGATGGAGCTGATCGCCGACATTCTGCCGCCGGGCGTGCTGAACATCGTCAACGGTTTTGGCCGCGAAGCCGGCATGCCGCTGGCCACCAGCAAGCGCATCGCCAAGATCGCCTTTACCGGCTCGACCTCGACCGGTCGCGTGATCGCTCAGGCCGCCGCCAACAACCTGATTCCGGCCACGCTGGAACTCGGTGGCAAGTCGCCCAACATCTTCTTCGAAGACGTGATGGCCAAGGACGACGGCTTCCTCGACAAGGCCATCGAAGGTCTGGTGCTGTTTGCCTTCAACCAGGGCGAAGTGTGCACCTGCCCGAGCCGCGCGCTGATTCAGGAATCGATCTACGACGAGTTCATGGACCGCGCGCTGGCCCGTGTGAAAGCGATCAAGCAGGGCAACCCGCTCGACACCGAAACCATGATGGGCGCGCAGGCCTCGGCCGAGCAGATGACCAAGATTGGTTCCTACCTGGATCTTGGCCGTCAGGAAGGCGCGGCCTTGCTGTGCGGCGGCAGCCCGGCACAGTTTGACGGCGATCTGGCAGAAGGCTTCTACATTCAGCCGACGCTGTTCAAGGGCCACAACAAGATGCGCATCTTCCAGGAAGAGATCTTCGGGCCGGTGCTGGCCGTGACCACCTTCAAGGACGAAGCCGAAGCCCTGGCGATTGCCAACGACACCCTGTACGGCCTCGGCGCCGGCGTGTGGAGCCGTAACGGCAACGTGGCCTACCGCATGGGCCGCGCCATCCAGGCCGGTCGCGTATGGACCAACTGCTACCACGCCTACCCCGCGCACGCTGCCTTCGGCGGCTACAAGGAGTCGGGTATCGGTCGCGAGACGCACAAGGTCATGCTCGACCACTACCAGCAGACCAAGAACCTGCTGGTGAGCTATGCGGAAGAGAAGCTGGGCTTCTTCTAAGAAGTTGTAAATAAATCTACTGCGCTTGGCATCTCGGCGTTGGGCGGTGCTCGCAATGCTCATGTACTTGAGTACATTCCGCTTGCTGCGCGCCGGCCGCCCCCGACCTGCCTGCGCTCGCTACGATTTCTTCACAACTTCAACGTAATGGCTTGTTCGCGGCCGGGCGCGGATGCCCCGGGTCTGGCCGCACACCGTGTTCTCCCTCCTCGCAGTCAGGAGCGTTTTCGGGGCGACTTCGGTCGCCCCGCTTTTCTTGACCCGCGGGTTGTTCAAGGAGTGTTTGATGATCGATCGAGTGATTGCCACCGACGCCGCCCTGGCCCTGATCGAACGGCTCAAGGCCAAACATGGCCCGGATCTGCTCTTTCATCAGTCGGGCGGATGCTGCGACGGCAGCGCCGCCAACTGCTATCTGAAGGGCGAGATCACCGTCGATAACGATGTGTTTCTCGGCGAGATCGGCGGCACACCGTTTTACATCAGCAGTTCGCAGTACGAGTACTGGAAACACACCCAGTTGATTATTGATGTGATCGAGGCGCGAGGTGGCGGCACCTTCTCGCTGGAGGGGCCTGAAGGCGTTTCCTTTCACACCCGATCGCGTTTGTTTACCGATGCTGAATGGGCCGAACTCGAAGCGTCCGGCGTCGTCAGCTAATTCAATTCAAGGAAATCATCATGCGTACAAAAGTGTTGCTCCTCGTAGCGCTTGCGCTCGGATTCGTTCAGCCCGCGTCGGCCTCGTATGACGCGGTGAAAAAGGCGCGTTGCATCAGCTGTCATGCGCTGGACAAAAAAATGGTGGGCCCGTCTTTCCGCGATATCGCGGCAAAGTACGCCGGCCAGGCCGACGCGCAGGCTGCGCTGTTTGGCAAAGTGCGTGAGGGCGGCTCCGGGGTTTGGGGCCAGGTGCCGATGACTCCGAACGATGAAGCAAAGATCAGTAATGACAACCTGAATGCTGCGATTGCGTGGATTCTGGCGGGCGCTGAAAAATAAGTCAGTCTTCGTCTTTGCTTTGCGATGGGCCGGCCTGTTGGGCTGATGTGAATCAGCGCCGGTAGTGCCGGCCCCTTGCGTGGACCTTGGGGGGCTTGCTTCCTATGCTAAAACGGCGAGGGAGGTGCTGATGTTCATGCCAATGGCAGAAGCGGTGATTGAATTCGAGACGGCGCGTTTGCGGCTGCGCCAGTGGCGAGCGGCCGACTACGCGCCCTTTGCTGCGCTCAATGCCGACCCGGAAGTGATGGCGTTCTTTCCGTCGCCCTTGTCCCGCGCCGGCAGCGATGCGCTCGCTTCCCGCCTCGAAGCCTTGATCAACCAGCGCGGCTGGGGCTTTTGGGCTTGCGAGCTGAAAAGTACCGGTGAGTTCATCGGCTTTGTCGGATTGCATGAGCCGGCAGCGGCTTTGCCGTTTTCGCCCTGCGTCGAGATCGGCTGGCGGCTCGCCGTGCCATTCTGGGGGCAGGGTTACGCGACCGAGGCGGCCAATGGCGCATTGGCGGTGGGATTTGAGCAGTTGGCGCTGTCGGAGATCGTGTCATTTACGGCCCTCATCAACACCCGTTCGCGTGCCCTCATGTCGCGGCTCGGGATGCAGCAGGCGGGGCAGTTCATGCATCCGTCGGTCGCCACCGACAGCCCGTTGCGCGCGCACTGCTGGTACCGTTTGTCATTGGCGCAGTGGCATGCACAGGCGCTCGTAAACCGGAGGCAGTGACATGAAACCTCGTATCAGCATGATCACCCTGGGGGTGCGCGATCTGGCCGCGTCCATCCACTTCTATGAAGAGGGCCTGGACTTTCCGCGCATGGAATCGCCGCCGGAGGTCGCCTTCTTCACGCTCAACGGCACCTGGCTGGGGCTGTATGGGCGCGATGCCCTGGCCGAGGATGCGCAGGTGGACAAGGCCGGCGACGGCTTCCCCGGTTTTTCGCTGGCGCACAACCTGTCATCGGAAGCCGAAGTCGATCAGGTGATGGCGCAGGCGCTGGCGGCGGGTGCGACGTTGGCCAAGGAACCGCAGAAGGTTTTCTGGGGTGGCTATAGCGGCTACTTCAAGGATCCGGACGGCTATTTGTGGGAGCTGGCCTACAACCCGTTTGCCTGGATTGGCCCGCGCGATGATTGAAACGGGCGACTGGTGATGTCGAATCTGGGTGGCGTGCGCGCTGGCGGGTGAGGAAGTTGACGTAGCGGCCACAAGGCGTGCACGGCACACCTGTTCATAAATGGAGCAGGTGTGCCGTTACGATGCACATGTGTATCGCGGACTGTCTAGTGTCGGCCTGGCAGCATGCGCTGCATGGTGCCGTCTCGGCGCATGGCGTGGCGCAGTGCTGCGGCGATGTGAAGCGCGACCATCGCGATCAGCGTCCACGCCAGGAACTTGTGCGTGGTGCTGAACAGCGCGTTGAGTGTTTCATCCGGCCAGCCCGCCTTGGGAATTTCAAGCCCAAAGAACTTGAGCGGGTATTTGGTGAAGTTGACCGAGGTCAGCCCCATGGTGGGCACGATCACCAGCAAGACATAGAGCAGGTGATGCGCCCCGTTGGCCAGGCGTGTTTCAGTGGTGCTCAGCGCGGGGTTGGGTGGCGGCCGATGCCCGATGCGCCAGGCCAGGCGCACAAAAATGAGCAGCCAGGCCAGCATCCCGAAGGACTTGTGGATGCCGAAGGCCCAGCCGCGCTCCGGCCCTTTGGGCAGGTCGGCCATCCACAGCCCCCAGCCCATCAAGCCGATCACAAGCACCGCCATGAGCCAGTGCAGGCCCATGGCAACGCGGCTGTAGCGCGCGCTCATCGGATCACCACGCCCCAGGGGAAGCTGCCGACCGGGATGTCCTTGATTGCCTTGAGGCTGGCGGTGTCGATCACGGTGACGGTGTCGGAGCGGCCATTGGCCACGTAGAGCTTGGCGCCGTCCGGGGTGATGGCCATGTTCCAGGGGCGCTTGCCGACCGCGACGGTGCCGACCACGGTATTGCTCATGGTGTCGATGGCCATCACCGTGCCGTCTTTGCCATTGGAGATATAGACCCGCTTGCCGTCGGGGCTGATGGTGACGCCGTTGGAGAACTTGCCGGCGGGGATGCTGGCGATCACCGTGTGCGTGGCCACATCGATGGCAAACACCGTGTTGTCAATCTCGCAGGCCACATAGGCGCGGGTGCCGTCGGGCGTAAAGGCGATGCCGCGCGGACGCTTGGCGACCGGAATCTGCGCGACCTGCTTCATGGTGGCGACGTCGATCACGTCGACCTGCTCGGCGTCTTCGGCGCTGGCGTAAAGCCACTTGCCATCGGGGCTGAACACCGCGTGCTCCGGGTTTTCGCCCTTGACCTTGATGTGCGCCAGCGTCTTGCCGGTGGCCGCTTCGAGCAGGGCCACGCTGTTGTCTTCTTCAACCGCGGCGGCGAGCAGCTTGCCGTCTTTGGAGATGTACAAGCCCTCCGGCGAGTCGCCGAGCTTCCAGCTGTCGACGGGCTTGCCGGTGGCCAGATCGACGACGATGAGCGACTCGGTGGGCGAGTCGGTAAGATACAGGCGGCTGCCGTCGGGCGCGATGGCGATCCCGCGCGGACGCTCGCTGATCTTGAGCGTGGTGGTGACGGTGTCGGTGGCGGTGTCGATGACGCTGACGGTGCCGGATTTTTCGTTGGGTACATAGGCCAGCGGGGCCGCCAGCACGGCGCCGGCAAATCCGATGAGTGCCAGTGAGAGCACGGTTTTCGCCATTGATTTATGCATGTTTGTCTCCTTGCCGATGGTCATGCCATCGGTTCTTCTGTCAGGGGGTTTGATGAGTGATGCCGTGTTCTTTGAAGATGCGCGCCAGTGTGCCGTCACGTTGAATGTCGATCATGGCTTGAGACAAGGCGTCGGCCAGTGCGGTGCTGTCGGCCTTGACCGCCATGCCCAGCGACCAGCCCTTGATGCGAAGCTCCGGCATCGACACCGGGCCGACATCAATGTGGCCAGGCTCACCCAGTGCGCCTTCGATTTCGGCGCGTGAGGCCATCACCGCCGAAATGCTGCCGGCCTTGAGCGCGGCGACGGCGTCGCCGACCGTCTTGTAGTGCACGACGTTGCTGCGCAGTCGGCCATTGAGCACGCTGAGCAGAAAGTCGTCGGCGAGGCTGGCGGTTTCGACGCCGATCTTTTCGCGGGTGAACACTTCAAGCGCCGTGGCGGCTGAGCCTTTGACAGGCGGCACACGCGACGGATCGCGCGCCACAGCAAGTGATTCGAGGTGGTAGGGCGCGAAGATGCGGACCTTGTCGTTGTTCTCGGCGAGGCGCTGATCGACCGG
>JBFIJC010000162.1:0-8129 GCA_041600915.1 Nitrogeniibacter sp. | reverse complement strand
TACGCACGCTGGTCGTGCGCGGCGGCACGCGATTGGCGGGCTTTTGCCGACGGACTCCAGGCCTGCTCGGGGACTGATCTCCAGCTCCAGCAAGCGGGCGGGATGCATCTGTGCCTGACGGATGACGAGATGGCGGCTCGCCAGCTGGAGCTCGACACCGTCGCCAACAGCATTGGCGAAGCCTATCCCTACGAAATGCTCACGCCGGCGCAGGTCGCTCGCTTGCTGCCTCGCGTGGGTCCGGCGGTGGTGGGCGGCTCTTTCTCGCCGCTCGACGGCCATGTCAGCCCCTTGCGACTGCTCAAAGCGCTACACCAGGCCATCCAGACACTCGGCGGGCGACATGACGCGGGCGTGCGGATCGCTGATCTGGCGTATGCCGGTGGCCGCTTTGTCGCGCGTGCGGCAGATCAGGTCTTCGAGTCGGGCCGCGTCGTGCTTGCCGCCGGTCTGGGTAATCGCGCATTGGCGCCCATGGTTGGCCTGGAGGCGCCGGTGACACCGGTGCGCGGTCAGGTGCTGGTGTGCGAACGCGCTGAGCCCTTCCTTCCGTTGCCGACCTTGCAGGTGCGGCAAACCGGCGATGGCAGCGTTCAGATCGGTGACTCGAAGGAAAACGTCGGCATGGATGACGGCACCAGCGTTGATCAGCTCTCGCGAATAGCTGCGCGGGCAGTACGTTGCTTTCCGGTGCTGGGCAACGTCAATGTGATCCGCGCCTGGGGCGCGCTGCGCGTGATGACGCCCGATGGCCTGCCGATCTATGAAGAGAGCCCAAGCTGTCCCGGCGCATTCGTCGTGACTTGCCATAGCGGCATTACGCTGGCGTCGGCGCATGCCGGTTCGCTGGCTGCCTGGCTCGACGGCGGCGAACGGCCGGCCCATATCGACACTTTTACCGCGGATCGATTCCATGTTCAGAGAAGTTGATGCCTCGCGCCTCGATGAGGCACCGGCTTGCCAGATCGAAGTTGACGGCCATCGTGTCGCCGCCCGTGAAGGCGAGCCGCTGGCCGCTGCATTGCTCAAGGCTGCTGTCACACCGATGCGTCATTCGGTGGTGTCGGGCGCGCCGCGCGCGCCTTACTGCATGATGGGCGTGTGTTTCGAGTGCCTGGTCGAAGTCGATGGTGTGCCCAATGTGCAGGCCTGCATGACGCTGGTTCGCGCCGGCATGCAGGTACGTCTGCAGCATGGCGCGCGCCAGATCGGAGCGCCATTGTGATGCGTGAATACGATGTGGCAATTGTCGGGGCGGGGCCGGCCGGCATGGCGGCTGCATGCCAGGCGTCGGCGTTGGGGCTGTCCGTGGTGCTGATGGACGAACAAGCCCGCGCCGGCGGACAGATCTATCGCAATGTGGCGGCGGCCTCCCGTGGCCGGCTCGACTGGCTGGGCCAGGACTATGAACACGGTCGTACGCTGGTTGACCAGTTGGCCGCAGCGCCCGGCGTGACCCACCTCGTGTCGACCGCCGTATGGGATGTGAGCGCGGCGCTGGAGATCTCGTACTTGCATGGGGGGCAGGCGGCGCAGTGTCGGGCGCGACACCTGATCCTTGCCACAGGCGCAATGGAACGCCCGTCGCCGCTGCCGGGCTGGACCTTGCCCGGCGTCATGAACGCCGGTGCTGCGCAGATCATGATGAAGGTTGGCGGCGCTGTCCCCGAGGGGCGCATTGTGCTGGTTGGTGGCGGCCCGCTGTTGTATCTGGTCGCCGTGCAGCTGCTCGATGCCGGCGCGCAGGTCGCTGCCCTGGTTGAGACCTCGCCAAAGGGCAATCGCCGACACGCCATGCGCCATCTCGTTGGCGCCTTGCGAGCGCCAGGCTATCTGATCAAGGGCATGCGTTTGCTGGCGCGGATTCGTCGCGCCGGGGTGGCACATCACTTCGCCGAATCCGAAGTGTCGATCGAAGGCCGGGAGCGCGCTGACGCGGTGGTGTTTGCAGCGGGCGGCAAGTCACACCGTATCGACGCCGATACCGTGTTGCTACATCACGGCGTGATTCCGAATGTTCAATTGACGCGCATGCTGCGGCTCGACCACAGCTGGGACCTTCGCCAGCTGGCGTGGCGTCCAGATTGCGATGACTACGGCAGAAGCAGCCATGAGGCCATCTCGGTCACCGGTGACGGCGCAGGTATCGGCGGGGCGCGGGCGGCGGAGTGCAGTGGCGCCATCGCGGCCTTGGGCGCTGCTAACCGGCTCGGCGTACTGACGGACGCGGCCTTGCAGGCGCAAGCCGCGCCGCATTTTGCCGCGCATCGGATTCAACTCAGTATTCGGCCCTTCCTGGATACGCTTTATCAGCCGCCCGATTGGCTGCTGACGCCCAGCGACAACACCGTCGTGTGCCGGTGCGAGGAAGTCACCGCCGGGCAGATCCGGGACATGGCCCGGCTCGGGTGTACCGGGCCGAATCAGACCAAATTCTTCAGCCGGAGCGGCATGGGCCCGTGTCAGGGGCGAATGTGCGGCGTGACCGTGGCACAGCTGATCGCCCAGAGCCGGGGCGTGAGCATCGAGGCTGCGGGTTACTATCGGATACGTCCGCCGCTCAAGCCAATTCCCCTGGCTGCGCTGGCCAGCATGGATGAGTCGTCGGTGTCCGGCTGAAGCACGATTGCGAACACCCCCCAATAATTCAAGGAATCACAATGTCAGAAATTGAACGGATGCACACCGGCCCGCGCATGTCGAAAATTGTTCGCCATGGCGGCCTGGTCTATTTGTGCGGGCAGACGGCCGGCGGCGTCGATGAGCCGGGTGATGCCACGGCTCAGACGACCGAGATGCTGGCCCGGGTGGATCGCCTGCTGACCGAGGCGGGCAGTGATCGCAGCCGCATTTTGTCGGCGCTGATTCATGTGGCCGATATGGCCGATTTCGCGGCGATGAACGCGGTGTGGGAGGCTTGGCTGCCGGCCGGGGCTGCGCCTGCGCGGACGACGGTTGAGGCGCGTCTGGCTTTGCCGACGCTGCGGGTCGAAATTACGGTGGTGGCGGCCGTCTGAGCGTTTGAAAAGCGGGCCAGCGGCGCAATACCGCTGGCCGTTTAATCACGCTGTTGCGGCGAGCAGTTCTGCAAAAGCGGTTTCGAACTGGGCCAGACCGGCCGTTTGAAGTTCATCCCCGATAGCGCTCATATCCAGCCCGCGGCGGGCCAGGCCTGAAAAGTGCGCCTGTGCGCCGACCGTATTGCTGTCGACCGTGAGCTGAACCCGACCGTGGTCGAGCAGTGCGGCCAGCGTCGCGTCGGGCAGGGTGTTGACGGTTTCGGGGCCGATCAGCGGTTCGACATAGAGCAAGTCGCTATAGGCCGGATTCTTGGTGCCGGTGCTGGCCCACAGCAGGTACTGGGGGCGGGCGCCCTGGGCGCGAAGCGCGCTGAATTCTTCGCCGTGAAAGCGGTTGCAATAGGCCTGGTAGGCGAGGCGGGCCATGGCGACCGCGCTGCCACCGCGCAATTCGCGGGCGGCCTCATCCATCTCGTCCAGACGGCTGTCTACCAGCGTGTCAACACGGCTCAGGAACAGGCTGGCGACTGAAAACACGCCCGTTACGGGCTTGCCGGCTGCGGCGCGGGCGCTGAGACCGCGCACATAGGCAGCGGCGACGGCGTCGGTCTGGGCGAGCGAGAACAGCAGGGTGACGTTGACGCTGATGCCGCCGGCAATCAGGCGCTCGATGGCGCGTACGCCTGCCGGGGTGGCCGGCACTTTGATCAGCAGGTTGTCGCGGGCGACCTCGGCATGCAGCCGATGTGCTGCGGCCACGGTGCCGTCTTCGTCATGGGCCAGGGCCGGGGAGACTTCCAGGCTGACATAGCCGGCCTCGCCCTTAGCGTCGGACCAGGTGGCGTGCAGCAGGTCGCAGGCGGCCTGGACATCGGGAATCACCAGTTGCTCGTAGCGCGCTTCGGCCGTGATGGGCTCTGCCTTGAGGCGGGCCAGATCGTTTTCGTAGTAGCGCCCGCCGGCGATGGCTTTCTGAAAAATGGCGGGGTTGGTGGTGACGCCGGCAACGCCGTTTTCTTGAACGAAACGGGCGAGGTGACCGTCTCGGATGAGACTGCGGGACAGGTTGTCGAGCCAGATTTGCTGGCCGAGCTTGCGAACTTCGAGAAGACGATTCATGGGGAAAACGAGTCGAATAATTGTTAGCGGTCCATTGTGCCCGCAAACGCCGTCGATCGAAAGTCGCCTCACATGTCGCGCTGGCTGAAACGGGCCATGAAGGCGCGGTCAATATGGTCTTTCCAGCGCCACACCCAGGCGCTTTCGATCGACAAGGGGCCCCAGGCTGCGAGGGCGCGCCGGTCGCCGGTGCTGATGAGATAGAGCGCACGGCGCTGCGCTTTCCATGGCTGGAGTGCGTCGCCCGTGATGCTGCGACGCAGATTGTCGGCCAGCGGTGGCCCCGCGCGCACGGCAAATACGCCCGACTTGGGCCGCGGATCGGCGTAGGCAGCCACGTCGCCGGCGGCGAAGACGAAGGGGTGGGAGATCGATTGCAGCGTTGGGCCGACGCGAATGAAGCCGCCCGCGTCGGTGGCCAGGCCGGACTGTGCCGGCCAGTCGGGCGCGGCGGCGCCCGTGACCTGAAGCACATGGCTGGCAGCTATGTGCCGGCCATCGTCCAGCCAGACGCCGTCGGTGTCGATGCTTTGCGCACGGTGACGGCCGACCCAGTTGATGTGGCGCGCATCGAGCAAGCGGCGTGCCCGGCGCTGCAAGCGGCCGGGAAGCCCGTCGAGTGGCAAGGCGGTGCTGCCAATCAGCGTCAGTGGCAGTGTGGGCAGGCATGCGCGCAGGGCGAGGGCGAGCTCGACGCCGGCCGCGCCGCTGCCGATGATGGCCGCGGAGCAGGCCGGGTCGGCGCTGGCGGCGGCGATCAGCGCGTCGATCCGGGTGACGAAGTCTTCGATCGGGCGCACCGCAATGCCGTGCTGCGTGCCGCCGGCGATGCGTGCGCTGGCGGTGGTCGGGCCGGTGTCGATGGAGAGTCGGTCGAAGGTGATTTCGCTGCCGTCGTCGCAGCGCACGCGCCGGGCGTCGAGATCCAGCCCGATACCTCGGGCTTGCTTGAAACGCACGCCGGCGCGTTCGGCCAGCGGCGTGAGCGGGATGGCGGTCTCGTCAATGTGGTAGTGACCGGCGATCCAGCCGGGCAGCATGCCGGAGTAGATTTGCCGCGAGTAGGGCGAGATGAGGGTGACTTCGGTGTCGGGAAAGGGCGCGCGCGCCAGGGCGTCGAGCACATACACATGGGCGTGGCCGCCGCCGAGCAGGACGAGTCGTTTCATTGCGCGGCGGGGACGAGGCGCAGGTCGCCAAAGCGGGCTTCGACCGTGGCGCCGGTGTTGTCGGTATCGGCGCTGAGCGCGATGCCGGTGACGGCCGGCGCGGACTCGCCGAATGCCGCCTGAAAGTCGGCCGCCAGATCGCGCGATTCGCTCACCCATTGGCCGGCTTTGCTGTCGCCACGCTGCAGGACAATCATGCGTACCCGATCGGTGTAGGGGTTGGGGCCGATCGCGCCGATTGCGTCGGCGGTGCCCCACACATAGCACAGGGCCGCGGTGGGCAGCTCGGCGCCATACAGGGTGCGCGCCATGTCGATCTTGACCCGGTCGGTGAAGGGCAGGCGCGATTTGTCGTAGTCGAAAAAGACATAGACGCGGGCGGCGTAGTCATCGGTGGCCTTGCTGGCCATGGCTGACTTCGGGACGGCCTGAGAGACCTTCCAGCGCCACTGCAGGTAGGCGTTTGACGCGACTGTGCGGGGCAGGGTGTGTACCAGGCTTGAGGCGGCCGCCTGCGAGTAGGCCCGAAGTACGCGACCGCTCGCCTCGCTGACAATCGAGAAGTCAGTGTTGGGCAGATCTTTGTTGATTTGCGTGTGGACCCAGCTGGCAGGGGGCTTGCCCGCAGGGGCATCGGCGAACGGTGGCGGCTGCGCGCTTGTCGCCAGGGCACCCAGCGGCAGGCTGAGCGTGACGACGAGGCACAGCCGCCGGGTGGTACGCTGAGACATGACAGGGTGCTCCGGCGGGGCGGTTTGGTGGGGTTGTGACTCGCGGTGTACGCGGCGGTTCCGGGTCATCGCGCGACCAGCAGTGCGCTTTGCTGCAGCCGGTGGAGATCTTGTGGGCGATCGACATCCCACACTGTCGCGGGCTCCGCCCAGCGCAGGCCGCAGTCGCGCAGGCGCTCGCGCGTCTGCGCCATGACGGCGTCGCTGCCCCAGTCGATATTCCGAAACGCGGCGGGCTGCGGCGCACGCAAACCCACCAGCGCGTAGCCGCCATCTTCTGCGGGCAGGAATACGGCGTCGTGGCCGGCTAGCAAGGCGGTGGCGCAGTCCTGCAGCACGGTTGGCGTCAGCATCGGGCAGTCGGTGCCGATCAGCAGCGTCGGGCCTATGGCGGTCAGTGCGCTGAGGGCATGATGCATGCGCTCGCCAAGGTGCTCGCCGTGTTGAGCATGCAAAGCGATGCCGGTGGTCGCTGTCAGTGCGCGGAAGAAGCGGTGCGTGGTGTCGGGGGCGCACCACAGGCTGACCGGGCCCATCATGGCGGTGTGCGCGGTGGTCACGGCGTGGCGCACCAGTTGCCGATGCAGCCGTGCGGCGCCGGCTGCGCCAAGCGCAGGGATGAGTCGCGTCTTGGCCGTGCCGGCGATAGGCGCCTTGGCGAAAATGGCGATGTGTACCGGCTCAGGATTCACGGGGGGCATAGCCATAGCGTCGGGCAAGGTCGGCCGGCTTGGCGCCGAGCGTATAGGCGGCACGCAGCCGCCACATCAGAAAAATGGTGCGAAACACGCCGTGGGTCTCCCAGCGGCGGCCGGCGGTGGTGACGCGCTGGCGCAGGCAGGCCGGGCGGCCGAGTGCTTTGAGGCCGCGCGACAGGGCGATGTCTTCCATCAGCGGCAGGTCGGCGAAGCCGCCGATCTGATCGAAGGCGGCGCGGCGGACGAAGATCGCCTGGTCGCCGGTGGCGATGCCGGTGAGGCGGGAGCGCAGGTTCATCATCGCGGCGACCACCTTGAGCATCGGATGCTGGCCGTCGATGTGTACATCGAAGCGCCCCCAGACGTGCGTGTCGAGCGCGGTGTGGATGGCAGCGATGGCGCCCGGCGGCAGGCGGGTGTCGGCGTGCAGAAAGAGCAGGCGATCGGCCTGTGCCACGGCTGCGCCGGCGTTCATCTGGCTGGCGCGGCCGCGCGGTGCGCTGATGAGCTGGTCGCACAGGGGCGTCGCCACACGGGTGGTGTCATCAGTGCTGCCCCCGTCGACCACGATCAACTCAACACCCGCTGCCCGCAGCGCTTGCAGTGGCGCGAGCACTGACGCGATGCCGGCGGCTTCGTTGAGGACGGGGAGGATGATCGACAGCGTCGGTGTGGCCATGGGTGCGATCAGCTGTGGCAGTCGGGCAGGGCCAGCGCCTGCAGCACCTCGCCGCTGCGCAGGTCTTCGATAAAGGCGACGACGCCGCCGGATTTCTCTTGCGGCAGGAAGCGCACATCGACGTTCAGCGGGGCCTTGCTCGGCATGGTTCGGGTCTCCCAGTCGCGCACCACAAAGCTGTGGCTGAGCGTTTCGCCCCTATTTTCGCCGGCTTTGACCTCACTTTGATGACCATTTTCATAGCGCGCGACAACAAGCTGCGTCTGGCGGTCGCTCGGCGCCGTGGCGCGCACACTGACCGTCGCGCCAGTGGGTGCTTTGGCGGATGTGAGCTGGATATGCGCTGTCGCAGCGCCCCGGGTGACACCGGCCAGCGGGTCGTTTCCGCGCCATGCGCGGCTGTCGCGGCCGTTGATCATGATCTGCGGGGTGTAGACCGTGCGCCCGCCGGTGAGCGCCACCTTGTTGCGCTGGCGTTGGCCGTTGCGCGGCTCGGCGAAGCGGTCTTTCCAGCCGATGTAGTCCCAGTAGTCGACATGGTAGGCAATGGCGACGGTGTCGCTCGATTGCTCGAGCGTGCCCAGCCAGCGATCGGCCGGCGGGCAGGAGCTGCAGCCCTCGGAGGTGTAGAGCTCGACCAGCGGGGTTTGCAGGGGGCCGCTGCTGGCGGTGCATTCGGCGGCCACGGCGCCACCGGCGCACAGCGCGGCGGC
>JBFIJC010000161.1:0-8133 GCA_041600915.1 Nitrogeniibacter sp. | reverse complement strand
GGAATTCATTTTACTTTCAGCGCGTTATAGCGGATACTGATCGGTTTTCCCGTCGCCCGTTGCGTCCGGGGATGCCAGTAACCACGAGACCCGCATGACAACGTCCGACCAGACACCCACTACTTTCGCTGCCCTGGGGCTATCCGCCCCCATTCTGACCGCGCTGTCAGAAATCGGCTACGAAACCCCCTCGCCCATCCAGGCGGCGTGTATTCCCCACCTGATGACCGGCGGCGACGTCCTCGGCGAAGCCCAGACCGGCACCGGCAAAACCGCCGCCTTCGCGCTGCCCGCGCTCGAGCGCATCGACGTCACCCGTCGCACTCCGCAGATTCTGGTGCTGACGCCGACCCGCGAACTGGCCATCCAGGTGGCCGAGGCCTTCCAGACCTACGCCCGCTACCTGCGCGACTTCCATGTGGTGCCGCTCTACGGTGGCCAGAGCATGGTCGTCCAGCTGCGCCAGCTGACGCGCGGCGCGCAAGTCATCGTCGGCACGCCGGGCCGTCTGATGGACCACCTCAAGCGTGGCAGCCTCAAGCTCGACGAACTCAAAGTGATGGTGCTCGACGAAGCCGACGAAATGCTGCGTATGGGCTTCATCGAAGACGTGGAATGGATTCTCAGCCACACCCCGAGCACCCGCCAGACCGCGCTGTTCTCGGCGACCATGCCCTCGGTCATCCGCAGCGTCGCCCAGCGCCACCAGCGCAACCCGGCCGAAATCAAGATCAAGTCGGCCACCAGCACCGTCTCGACCACCCGTCAGAGCTACTGGATGGTGCGCGGCCACGACAAACTTGATGTCCTGACCCGCATCCTCGAAGCCGAGGACGAACTCGACGCGGCCATCATCTTTGTGCGCACCAAGGTCGCCACCGATGAGCTGGCCAACAAGCTCGAAGCGCGCGGTCACGCCGCCGCTGCACTCAACGGCGACATGACCCAGGGACTGCGCGAGCGCGTGATCAACCAGCTCAAGCAAGGCCAGATCGACATCGTCGTCGCCACCGACGTCGCCGCCCGTGGCATCGACGTGCCGCGTGTCAGCCACGTGATCAACTACGACGTGCCCTACGACACCGAAGCCTATGTGCACCGTATCGGTCGTACCGGCCGCGCCGGCCGCACCGGCCACGCGATTCTGTTCATCACGGCGCGCGAACAGCGCATGCTGCGCGCCATCGAGCACGCCACCCGCCAGAAGATCGCCCTGCTCACGCTGCCGACGCGCAGCGAGATGGCCGATCGTCGTGTCTCCAAGTTCAAACAGGAAGTGCTCGACATCCTGGAACAGGAAGAACTGCACTTCTTCATGGAAGTGGTCGGCCAGCTGCGTGACGAAAACGAACTGAAGGCGCACTCGATTGCCGCCGCCCTGGCCTTCATGGCTCAGCGCGACAAGCCCCTGCAGCTCGAAAACGCCAAAGGCAGTGATCTGCCCACTACCAGCGAAGTGCGCGCGCCGCGCGAAAATCGCGACGAAGCGCCCAACCGTCGCCGCGACACCGCTGACGGCAAGCTGCGCCCCTACCGCATCGAAGTCGGCCGCCAGCACGGCGTAACGCCGAAAGAAATCGTCGGCGCCATCGCCAACGAAGGCGGCCTCTCGGGCGGCCAGATCGGCCAGATTCACCTGTTCGACGACTTCAGCCTGGTCGAGCTGCCGAGCGACCTGTCCAACGAAACGCTCGCCACGCTGAAGCGCACCCGCGTGTGTCAGCAGGCGCTGCAGATTCAGGCTGACGACTCGACACCGATGCCGGCCAAGCGCTTTGGCACCAAGCCGGGCGCGAGCAAGCGTCCGGGCGCGCCCGGCGCACCGGCCAAGAAGCCGTTCAAGGGCGGCAAGCCCTTCATCAAGCGTCCGAAAGTCTGATCTCCCGGACTAAGCCCGCGCAGCCTGCACCAGCAGGTTGCGCGGCGTGATCGCCCGATCGCAGAAGTAGCCGAGCTTGACCCGGTAGCCCGCCGCCTCAAGGCCGAGCGCCACATCCCCCACCAGCCACATCTCCAGCGCCCGCCGAAACACATGGCGCACCAGGTCATAGCGCGCCACCTGCGCGTGACGCGCCCGGCCAATCGCCAAATAGTTGTCCCAGTTCACCGCGCCCGGCAAGGCCACGGCCTCCCGCGCTGCCAGCTGCCGGCTGAAATCTTCGAAGCCCGCACGCATCCAGGCTGCCGGCACCGGTCGAAAGGGCCGATACGGTCCGCCTTCCACAGCCTCACGCAAGGCGATGAAACCCAGCTTGTAGGCGTTGTCTCGCGCATGCTGGCGACGCTCACGCTCACTCGCCGTCACCGACTCGGTCACCGCCAGACGCAGATCCCCCGCGTCGAGTGCCAATGCGGCGCCTTCGGACACCGGCCGGTATTGCCCGGTCACGCCCCGGTCGTAACAACACGGCGCAATACTGAAGCCCGCCGCACCACCCACCGCAGCCCCCCGCACCAGCGAGCGGTGCAATTCACCGCACGCATGCAAGGCCACCACATGGTGCTTCGCCACCCGCGCCTGAGCCTCTGCCGACAAGGCATCGGCGCAGACCATGTGCTGTGCGAGCCGCGCCCGCGTGGCGAGCAAGGCACTTTGCGCGCACAAGGCAGGGTCGATATCCAGACTGGTCACCGCCTTCGTGCCCTGCATCGCCAGACGCCGCCCGAGATGCCCCTTGCCGGCACACCATTCAAGCACCGGCGCATCGACCGGATCGAGTGCGGCAGCGAAGGCTTCGATCTGTTCGCGCTTTCGCCCCGGAATTGCCCAATCGAAATGGGCATCACACGGCGGCATCGGGCGCTCCTCTGAACGCGGCACCTCGATCAAACAACGCAAATCATTCAAGGCCGGGATGCGGGACGCCACCCAGGCCAGCCGCGCCGCATCGTCAGCTTCCAGTGCAATCACCTCCTCATCGCTCAGCGCCAGCACATCGGCCTGAAGCGCCGGATAACGCGCCACCCAATCGGGCGTCTCGACGCAGAACGGCCGCGGGCGCCACAGCTCGGCGTGCGTGTTGAGCATGTCCTGCAGGGCGAAGAAACGATGGGAGAGATTCATGGTCGCGAACGATACGCCCTTGGCGGCCACTGGCAAGACCTGTGGCAACATGGCGCCCCTGAAGCAGATACGGTATAAGCGGGAGGCCTGCTCCCAACCGCACCCAGCCCATGAATACCCTCGTCGACCTCGCCGACCCTGCTGCCGTCACCGATGCCCGCTCGCGCGAGTGGCTGGTGGCCTGCCTGTGCGCCGAATGGTGCGGCACCTGCCGCGACTATCGCGACATCTTCACCTCGGTGCAGACACAGTTTCCGCAAGCCGCGTTCCTGTGGGTAGACATCGAAACGCACGCCGACTGGGCGGACGACATGGACATCGAGAACTTCCCGACGATCATGATCCAGCAAGGCGATGCTGTGCGCTTTCTCGGCACCATGCTGCCCTACGCATCCCACCTGCAGCGCACCCTTGAAACACTACTCAACGCGCAGCCACACGAAGCGCGCCCTATCGAAGCCGTTGCACTGAATCTGCGCGAACTGTTGCGAACGAAGGCCGACTGAGCTTCATCGCCTAAGCAGCCGGATACGTCCTGCAAGCCCGCCTGCCTGCCGTCTCTGACGCGCACCAGGACAGCCACCACTGTCGCCCGTATCGGCTGAACAAAACGCGCTTCGGCTCTCCCTTGACGCCGGATTAGCACTATCCTAAAGCGTGGAGTCGAAGGCGAACATCATGGAAGCAACAACCCTTGCCGAACTGTGCAGCGGCGATTTTCCTGTCGCCACACCCGACACGCTCGCCAGCGAGGTCTGCAACCTTGTTGCCGAGCGCGGCATTCTGGTGGTGATTGACGGCGACCGGCCAGTCGGCGTTCTGACGGCGGCCATGCTGCTCTCGCCACCGCTGAATGCCACGACCACTGTCGGCGAACGCATGGCACCCGCGGAAGTCATCGATGCCCGGGCCGACTGCGCAACCGGCTTCCAGCGCTTGCAACGGTCTTCGCTGCGCGCACTCGTTCTGGTCGACGATACCGGCGGCCTGATCGGTGTGGTTGGCGAGCGAGAGCTGTTGCAGCACTTCTCGGCTCGCAGTTCTACGCACGCAGCGACCGCGCTGGAATCGCCCGACATCTCACTACGCAAGGCGCTCAACGAAGTGCGCCACAGCGACCGCGTGCTGGACTCCATTTTTTCTGCGCTACCCGATCTGTTTTTCAGGATGCGCCACGACGGCACGATCATTGACTATCGGGCGCGAACCGACGATGACCTGTATGCGCCACCGGAATATTTCCTCGGCAAGCGCATGCAAGATGTATTGCCCGAAGCCATCGCCCGGCAGTTTTCTGAAAAACTCGCACAAGTTGCCGACACCCGGCAGATGACCAGCTTTGACTATTCACTCGACATCACGGGTCAGACGCGGCGTTTTGAGGCCCGCCTGTGCCATCTCGATGACAGCGCGCAAATCATCGCCGTGGTGAGAGACATCACCGACAGCCACGCAACGTCAAAAGCACTGCGCGATAGCGAAGCCCGTCTGGCCTTCGCGCTTGATGCCGCAGACGACGCGGTCTGGGACTGGGATCTGGTCAGCAACACCTGCCGTTGCAGTGCGCGCTATTTCACGCAGCTGGGCTACCCCGAAGCGCATGGGCCGCAGACACTGGTGGACTGCCTGCCGCACATTCATCCCGACGACAGAGACGTGTTCGGCCAACACATGGATGCCCAGCGCCGGATTGGCGCTCCGCCCTTCGATATCGAAATCCGCATGCGACATGCCGATGGCAGCGATCGCTGGATTCGACGAAAAGGGAAAACCGTCGAGTGGGACAGCACAGGACGACCACAGCGGGTCGTCGGCACCCACACTGACATCACCGCGCGCAAAGCCGGTGAGCTCGCACTGCACGCGCTCAACCAAAAACTGGAAACCGCCCAGCGCCTTGCGCATGTGGGCTGGTGGGAGTGGTCACCCCTCACCGGAGAGGCGCGTTTTTCAGACGAGCTGCTGCGTATCCACGGGCTTACAGAGGGCGCGCACCCGCCGACACAACAGGACTGGCTTTCGCATGTGGTTGCCGAAGACCGCGAACGCGTCCAGCTTGCCCAGGACGCGGCCTTCCAAAGCGGTCAGTTCGAATGCGAATTCGCCATTCACCGATACGACAACGGTGAGCGGCGCGATCTCAAAGCCATCGGCCATGTCTCCTTCGATGAACGGCGGCAACCGGTCAAACTGTTTGGCGTCACCGCCGACATCACCGAGCTGCGCGACATGGGCCGGCGATATGCGCTGTCTGCGCGCATCAGCGAGTCAGCAACCTGGGAAATCTGGCCGAACGAAGGCCGCCTGCTGGCCGACGCCAACCTTGCACGCCTGACCGGCGACGCGCCAAACGCCCCGCCGAAGACGCTCAGCAACTTGCTGTCGCTCATGCCGGACGATGACGCGCAGCACTTCCTCGATGCGCTCCGGCAAATCACCCAGGGCGACACCGAACTCATCAAGCTCGACCATCGCGTTCAGCGTCGCGACGGCGAAACGATCTGGCTGCACGTACAAGGGCAACGCGTCTCCGGCCCCGGCGAAAGCCCGGTGCGCGTGCTCGGATCGTCGATGAACGTCACCGAACAGAAACTCGCCGAACGCCGCTTGCGAGACAGCGAATCACGGTTTCGCGCCATTGCTGCACTCGCCCCGGTTGGCATCTACCGCACCGACGAAAACGGCCAGATGACGTATGGCAATCCACGGTGGTGCGCAATCGCCGGGATGGACGTGAAGCAAGCGCTCGGCGATGGCTGGATGCAGGCCTTGCACCCCGAAGACCGCAGCACGGTCCACGCCGCGTGGCAGACACTGATCAACACGCAGCAGCCCTTTCATGCCGAATACCGCTTTCTGCGCCCCGACGACGAAGTCGCCTGGGTGTTTGGCGCGGCAGAAGCGCTGCTTGGCGCCGACGGTCGAGTGACCGGCTACCTCGGCATTATTTTCGACATCACTGAGCGAATGCGCGCCGACGTCGCGCGCCACGAGCACATCCACTTTCTCGAATCCCTTGAGCGGCTTGACGCAGCGCTGCACAGCAGCGGCGACATGGGCGACATGCTCAACCGAGGCACCGCAGCAGTGCTCGACATGTTCAACTGCGACCGCAGCTGGCTGCTGAACCCGTGCGATCCCGACGCGCCGACCTGGCGTATCTGCAACGAAACCACGCGCCCTGAATTTCCCGGTGCAGGGGCAATGGGCGCTGACATGCCGATGACGGCAGATATCGTCGCGCTCTGCCAAAAAACGCTCGCCAGCACCGCGCCCGTGGCGCTGTCCGAAGAGTACGACGCGGCGCTGCTGGAGCCGATGAAAGCCCGCTTCGATGTCCGCTCGCTGATGGTCGTCGCCCTCTACCCATCGAGCGGCCCCGCCTGGGCAATGGGCATCCATCATTGTCGCAACGCGCGCGAGTGGACGGCCACCGAGCAAAGGCTGTTCGCTGAAGCGGCGCGCCGCATGACCAGCGCCATCGACCTGCACACCGCCGTGCAGGCCCTGCGGGCCAGTGAAATCCGCTACCGGTCGGTGGTTGAAGACCTGCCCATTCTGCTATGCCGCAACCGGGCAGACGGCACCATCGAGTTCGTCAACGACGCCTATTGCGACTATTTCGGCAAACCCCGAGAAGCCTTGGTCGGCAATAACCTGCTCGATCTGATACCACCGGAAAAGCGCGAGCAGTTCAAACAGCGCTTCATGTCGCTCAACGCCAGTAACCCGCTCATGACCCACGAACATGAGGTCATCGACGCCCAGGGCAATCTGCGCTGGCAACGCTGGACGAACCGCGCGATCTGCAATGCGCTCGGTGATGTCATCACGCTGCAAGCCTTTGGCGAAGACATCACCGAGCGCAAACAGGCTGAGCAAGCCCTTATCCGGCAACAGCGCGAACTGGCCGAAGCACAAGAACAAGCGCACCTGGGCAGCTTCGTCTGGAACATGACGACGGACGAAATTCGATGGTCTGACGAAATTTTCCGGCTGTTTGGCCTCGACCCCAAGGCACAGCCGCCAAACTACAGCGTGTTTATCGACGCGGTGCACCCCGAAGACACAGCGCGCGTCGACGCCGCCTTCAAGGGTGCGCTGCGAGACTCTGTCCCCTTTCATGAAGAGTTTCGCCTCAAACGACCCGATGGCGAGCACCGCTGGCTTTTTTCGCAAGGCCGGATCGAAACCGAAGCGAGCGACCACTCCGTCTTCATGCGCGGCACGGTACTCGACATTACCGAACGCGTGCTGGCGACCCAGGCACTGCAAGTGGCCCACGACGAACTGGAGCAACGGGTCGAGCAGCGCACGGCCGAACTCAAGGCCACCAATGCCGAACTCGAAGCCTTTACCTACGCCGCCTCCCACGATCTGCGGGCACCACTGCGCGCCATCCAGGGTTTTCAGCAGGCAATCGATGAAGATTTCGGGCCCCAGATACCCGACGGCGCGCACGATTTTCTGGGCGAAATCGCCAAAGCCAGCGCCAGAATGGGCGACCTCATCGACGGACTCCTTGAACTGTCGCGCAGCAGCCGGGCAAACCTGGTACGACAAAGCCTGGACTTGGCCGAGATGGCGCAGTCGATCCATGCCAGACTCGCACAGAGCCAGCCCGAGCGCCACGTCACCTTGCACTGCGAAGGGCCAATCAAGGCACTGGGTGACAGCCGCCTGCTCGGCACCGTCATGCAGAATCTGATCGAAAATGCGTGGAAATACACAGGCACCCGAACGGACGCCGTCATACACTTCACCAGTAGCATGCAAGATGGGCAGCGCGTATATTGTGTCGAAGACAACGGCGCCGGATTCGATCCAGCCTTTGCCAACAAGCTGTTCGAGCCCTTCCAGCGCCTGCACCATCCCAAAGAATTCCCAGGCATCGGAATCGGACTGGCCACAGTCGCCAGAATCACACGGCGCCACGGTGGCTGGATTGAGGGCGAGGGGCAGCCGGGAAAAGGCGCCCGCTTTAGATTCAGCCTGGGACCGCAAGAGAGGGAGTAAGAAATGAGTCACCGCAAGCTGCTGCTGGTCGAAGACGATGCCCAGGATCTACG
>JBFIJC010000160.1:0-8181 GCA_041600915.1 Nitrogeniibacter sp. | reverse complement strand
CGTGATGGCCTCCGGCGTGGTGCCGCAGATCTCGCTGATCATGGGCCCCTGCGCAGGTGGCGCGGTGTATAGCCCGGCCATGACCGACTTCATCTTCATGGTCAAGGATTCGTCCTACATGTTCGTGACCGGTCCGGAAGTGGTGAAGACCGTGACCCACGAAGACGTGACCGCCGAAGAGCTTGGCGGCGCGATGACCCACAGCAGCAAGTCGGGCGTGGCCGATCTGGCCTTCGAGAACGACGTCGAAGCGCTGATGGTCATTCGCCGCATGATGAGCTTCATCCCCGCCAGTAACCGCGAGAAGCCGCCGGTGCTGCCCTGCGACGACCCGGCCGACCGCCTCGACATGTCGCTCGACACCCTGGTGCCCGACAACACCAATCAGCCCTACGACATGAAAGAGCTGATCCACAAGATGGTCGATGACGGTGACTTCTTCGAGCTGCAGCCCGACTACGCCAAGAACATTGTCATCGGCTTTGGCCGCATGGAAGGCTCGCCCGTAGGCATCGTCGCCAACCAGCCGCTGGTGCTGGCCGGCTGCCTCGATATCAAGAGCTCGATCAAGGCGGCGCGTTTTGTGCGCTTCTGCGATGCCTTCAACATCCCCGTCGTAACCCTGGTCGACGTGCCGGGCTTCATGCCGGGCACCGCGCAGGAATACGGCGGCATCATCAAGCACGGCGCCAAACTGCTTTACGCCTACGCCGAATGCACCGTGCCCAAGGTCACCATCATCACCCGCAAGGCCTACGGTGGCGCGTATGACGTGATGAGCTCCAAGCACCTGCGTGGCGACGTAAACCTCGCCTGGCCGACCGCCGAAATCGCGGTGATGGGCCCGAAAGGCGCGGTGGAGATCATCTTCCGCGAAGAAAAGAACGACGCAGAGAAGATCGCCGAGCGCGAAGCCGAGTACAAGACCAAGTTCGCCAACCCCTTCGTGGCCGGCGCGCGTGGCTTTATCGACGACGTGATCATGCCGCACGAGACCCGCAAGCGCGTGTGCCGTTCGCTGGCGATGCTCAAGGACAAAGAACTTCAGAACCCGTGGCGCAAGCACGGCAACATTCCGCTCTAAGCCCGGGAGGATACAAACTATGTTCAAGAAGATTCTGATCGCGAACCGCGGCGAAATTGCCTGCCGCGTGATCAAGAGCGCCCAAAAGATGGGCATCAAAACCGTGGCGGTGTATTCCGAGGCGGACAAGCGCGCCCTGTTTGTGGCGCTCGCCGACGAGGCCGTGTGCATCGGGCCGGCGCCATCGGCACAGTCCTATCTGATGGCCGAAAAGATCATCGCCGCCTGCAAAGAGACGGGCGCTGAAGCGGTGCATCCGGGTTATGGCTTTTTGTCGGAGAACGCCGAGTTTTCGCGTCGCCTTGAAGAAGAAGGCATCAAATTCATCGGCCCCAAGCACTACTCGGTGGCCAAGATGGGCGACAAGATCGAGTCCAAGAAGCTGGCGCTCGAAGCCAAGGTCAACACCATTCCCGGCTACAACGAGGCCATTTCCGGCCCCGATGAGGCGGTCAAGATCGCTCAGGGGATTGGTTACCCCGTGATGATCAAGGCCTCGGCCGGCGGTGGCGGCAAGGGCTTGCGCGTGGCCTTCAACGACAAGGAAGCGCACGAAGGTTTCTCGTCCTGCGTGAGCGAAGCCAAGAACGCTTTTGGCGATGACCGTGTGTTCATCGAAAAATACGTGCTTGAGCCGCGCCACATCGAGATCCAGCTGCTCGGCGACTCGCATGGCAACTATGTGTATCTGAACGAGCGTGACTGCTCGATCCAGCGTCGTCACCAGAAGGTCATCGAAGAGGCGCCGTCGCCCTTCGTCGATCCGGCCATGCGCAAAGCCATGGGCGAGCAGGCCGTGGCGCTGGCCCGTGCGGTGAATTACGAGTCGGCCGGTACGGTCGAGTTCGTGGTGGGCGCCGACAAGAGCTTTTACTTCCTCGAGATGAACACCCGCTTGCAGGTCGAGCACCCGGTGACCGAGTACATCACCGGCGTCGATCTGGTCGAGCAGATGATTCGCGTGGCTTATGGCGAGAAATTGTCGTTCAGCCAGGATGACGTCCAGCTGAACGGCTGGTCGATGGAGTGCCGGATCAACGCCGAAGACCCGTTCCGCGGCTTCCTGCCTTCGACGGGCCGCCTGGTCAAATTTGATCCGCCGACTGAGCGCGAAGACGTGCGTGTCGACACCGGTGTGTACGACGGCGGCGAGATCTCGATGTTCTACGATTCGATGATCGCCAAGCTGATCGTGCACGGCAAGGATCGCAACAAGGCGATCCAGAAGATGCGGGATGCGCTCAATGAGTTCGTGATTCGTGGCATCAGCTCCAACATCCCGTTCCAGGCCGCGTTGCTGCAGCACCCGCGTTTCTGCTCGGGTAACTTCAACACCGGTTTCATTGCCGAGGAATACCCGCAAGGCTTCGACGCCTCGATGGTGCCGCACGATGACCCGGCGCTGCTGGCCGCTGTCGCCACCTTTGCCCGCATGCGCTATATCGAGCGTGCAGTGCAGATTTCCGGCCAGATGGCCGGCCACGGTCGCAGCGTCAAGAAGGATCTGGTGGTGCTGATGGCGGGCGCCCGGTATCCGGTTGCGGTGGAGAAGACCGACGGTGGTATGCGCGTTCAGCAGGGCGACAAGACTTACGACATCGTGTCTGACTGGAGCTTCCGCGATCTGCTGTTCAAGGGCACGGTCAACGGCCAGCCGGTGTGCCTGCAGATCGAGCGTCGTGGCCTGTGCTACCACATCAGCCATTTTGGCCTGCAGGTGCAGCCGATGGTGATGACCGGCGTGGCCGCCAGCCTGCTCGAGCGCATGCCCGAGAAGTTGCCGCCCGATCTGTCCAAGTATCTGCTTTCGCCCATGCCGGGCCTGCTGCGTGAAGTGGCGGTTCAGCCGGGGCAGGAGGTCAAGGCCGGTCAAAAGCTTGCGGTGATCGAAGCCATGAAGATGGAAAACGTCCTCAAGGCAGAGCAGGACTGCGTGGTGAAAAAGGTCGTCGCCCATCCGGGTGCCAGCCTGACGGTGGACGAAATCATCATCGAGTTCGAATAAGACGGTTTCGCTGATCGATAGGGAGGGAGACTCGCCACGTAAGATGGCGAGTGCCTGTCGGCGCATCGGGGCTCACGTAAGTGAGCCCCTTTTTTTGCTTTTGAATCCTGCGGAACCCGGCCACGCGCAAGGCGGTCTACCTTCCTGAGACGGCCGCAGTTCGCGGCGGAAATTTGCATCAAAAGGTTTTGTGCAATAGTATCCGTCCGTTCTCGTTTGAACATTAAGCTTATTGACGGCGCGCAGACACCCTCTGCAGCGCGTCCTGACGGCAGCGATCGGCGCTTTCCCAGTGCGCCCCAAACCGAGTGAGTTCGCTGCCTCCACTGAATTGGCCAAAAGCCTTGGCACACCATCGTGCCAGTCCCCCGCCGTGTGCCTGTCTATTGGACGGCGGGTAAAGGAAAGGAGACTATCTATGCCTCAACAAGCCGAAACCGTAATCAATCAGTGGCCCTTGCATGCTGTGGACGGAGGTTACGAAATGGTGCCCTTCAAGGTGTATACGCAGCGCGATCTGGACAAGATCGAACCGCTGCAGGCGCTGCCCGAAGCCATGCGCTTCGAGATGAAAGTCGTCTCTTCGGTACTGCCTTTCCGGGTGAATCAGTATGTGATCGACGAACTTATCGACTGGAACAACATCCCGGCCGACCCGATGTTCCAGCTCACCTTCCCGCAGCGCGGCATGCTTGAGCCGGCGCACTACGACACCATCGCCAAGCTGATTACCGACGGCGCGGACAAGGCCACGCTGAACGCTGCCGTGAATGAGGTGCGCCAGGCGCTCAATCCGCACCCGGCTGATCAGATGGAAATGAACATGCCGACGGACGACGAAGGCAACCGCCTCGACGGCATTCAGCACAAATACCGCGAAACCGTGCTGTTCTTCCCCAGCCAGGGCCAGACCTGCCACGCTTACTGCACCTTCTGTTTCCGCTGGGCGCAGTTTGTCGGTGACAAAGAGCTGCGCATCGCCGCCTCTGAAGCCAGCACGCTGCACGACTACCTCAAGGACCACACCGAGGTTACCGACCTGCTGTTCACCGGCGGTGATCCGATGGTGATGAAGACCAAGCACCTGGCGGCCTACCTCGAGCCGCTGCTCGAGCCCGAGTTCGACCATATCCAGACCATCCGTATCGGCACCAAGGCGCTCACCTTCTGGCCGCACCGCTTCCTCGGCGCCGACGACGCCGGCGAGCTGATCGATCTGCTGACCCGTATGGTTCAGGCCGGCAAGCATGTGGCGGTGATGGGCCACTACAACCACTGGAAAGAGATGGACACCGAGCCGGCGCGTGCGGCGATCCGTGCCATCCGCAGCACCGGTGCGCAGATCCGTGCGCAGGGCCCGCTGATCGCTCACATCAATGATGATCCGGATGTGTGGGCCAAGATGTGGAAGATGCAGGTCAAGCTCGGCATCATTCCGTACTACATGTTTGTCGAGCGCGACACCGGCGCCAAGGGCTACTTCGAAGTGCCGCTGGAGCGTGCCTGGGAAATCTACCGCGAGGCCATGCAACAGGTCTCAGGCCTGGCGCGTACCGCGCGCGGCCCCTCCATGTCGGCGAGCCCCGGCAAGGTCGAGGTGCAGGGCGTGACCGAGATCAATGGCGAAAAGGTGTTTGTGCTGCGTTTCATTCAGGGCCGCAACCCGGACTGGATTCAGCGCCCCTTCTTCGCCAAGTACAACCCGGACGCGACCTGGCTGCACCATCTGGAGCCGGCGTTCGGCGAAGAGAAGTTCTTCTTCGAAGACGAGTACGAAGCGATCCGCGACGAACGCATCGACGCTGCTCAAGCTTGATTTCTTGCGGCAGTGCGCGATCAAAGCCCGCCCTTGTGGCGGGCTTTTTCGTCAATTGATGCAACACGCGGGGCCGTCCGGCTGCTTGGCGCCGGCAAGTCCGCAGGGGTGTGCAACAATCGATATCGAATAAACAGCAGGCCGATAGCGGCGAGAGGTGAGCCATGCGCTTCGACAATGGACGACAGAGTGACAACGTGGAAGACCGGCGTGGCGCCCGTGGCGGGCGTTCCGGCATGCGGATGGGCCGCGGCAAGATTGGCGTTGGCACCATTGTGCTGGCGCTGGTGGCCATGTACTTCGGGGTCGATCCGAGCGTGGTACTCAATTCCGGCCTGACCGGCGGCGGTGTGTCAGTCCAGGCGCCGGCCGGCGCGCCCCCCGCGAACGACGCCGAGGCGCGTTTCGTCTCCATGGTGCTGGCCGACACCGAAGTCACCTGGCAGGCCATTTTCAAGCAGGGCGGCGCGCGCTACATTGAGCCCAAGCTGGTCTTGTTCACCGGCGCCACACCCACTGCCTGCGGCACGGGGCAGGCCGCGATGGGGCCGTTCTACTGCCCGGGCGACCAGAAGGTGTATATCGATCTCGCCTTTTACGACGAGCTGCGCACCCGTTTCCGCGCACCGGGTGACTTCGCCCAGGCCTATGTGATTGCCCACGAGGTAGGCCACCATGTGCAGAACCTGCTGGGTGTGTCCGGCAAAGTGCAGGAAGCCCGCCAGCGGGTGAGCGAAGCCGAGGGCAACCAGCTCTCCGTGCGCCTCGAACTCCAGGCCGATTGCTTCTCAGGCGTGTGGGCCCACCACGCCGACCGCGCCCGACAAGTACTGGAAGCAGGCGATATTGAAGAAGCCCTCGGCGCTGCCGCCGCCATCGGCGACGACCGGCTCCAGAAGCAGGCACAAGGTTATGCCGTGCCCGACAGTTTCACCCACGGCTCCTCGGCGCAGCGAGTGCGCTGGTTCAAGCAGGGGCTGGCCACTGGCGATCTGAAGAGCTGCGATACGTTTTCGGCACGAAGCTTGTAAGCCTTTTTTGGCGTTACGGGGCTCAGCCCGTGGCAGTGCCATCCCGAACGCAACAAGGGCCGCGACTGCATGACATGCAGTGCGGCCCTTGGCCGTTTCAGCGCCGGCTTCGCGCTTTGCCGGAGGCTTACGCCAGTCGGTTCTTTGGCCGGCTCAATCCCGCCGCCCCGAGACCAATCGCAAGCAGCCACAGCGTCGCAGGTGTTGGCACGTTGTTGGTCTGGCCGTTGCCGATGGTTTCGACGGGCGCGTCATCGATGATTCTGAAAGCGACGGTCGCAGGATTAGCGCCGCCAAACGACATGGGGCCGAAGGCGTCGCCGGTCAGGTCCCAGAAACCTCCGAAAGGCCCTGTGCTGCCCTGGGGGCCGAAGTCGCTGCTGCTCAGCGCCGTCGGCAGTGCAGTTGTGGCAAAGGCGGTGGTGTCTACAGTGGTAAAGCGCAGCACGAAGTTGTTGAGCACCATATTGCCGAACTGGCCCGCAGGCGTTACCACTGGCGACAGCGCGGGCGCTGGCGTGGTGCCGACCTGAGTACCCACCGGATACGCGTAGGGCGCGGAGAGGGTCGAATCCAGGAAGCGAACGACGATCAGGTCGTAAGCGTTGCTGACGTTGTCGAACAGACTGATCTGGCCGAAATTTCCGCTCGCCTCACCAAGATAGGTCTGCGTCCCGCCGCGCGTTATTTCCACGCTGAAGTAGTTGATTGCGTTCTTGTAAATGACTTGTGCACCAACGGTCGCGTCGGGGGTATTGTTAGCACCGTAGCGCACCGTAAAGGTGGCCAGATCGCCGGGACGCAACCAAGCGGTCTGATTGAAATTGAAATTCGTCGTAACCCCCGCAATCGGCGCGCTCATCGTCAGCTCGTAGCTGGGTGCGGCGAGGGCTGCGCTTGAGAGCATGCCGGCCATACCAGCAAGACAGAGGCTGTGTTTCAGGTGTTGAAAGCGAGGCATTGGCTGAGTCCTTTTTATTGTTGGCCTAAAGGCCTAGCAAAAACCACGCCTGACGTATGGGTTTGTTTTGAAACAAATGCTTACGAATTTAGGAAAACTGGAACTGTAAAGCTGGCTTTACACCAGTTGCCATGGGACGGCGAGTGCGCGATGTGCGAGCAAGGGTTCGGGCAGCGCAGCCATCCGCTGAGGAGTTGCCGGAGGCCGCGCTGTCGTTCGGGTGTGCGTGTGTCAGCCGGCGAGCTTGGCGAAGGCCTCGACCACTTCCGGCGGTGCCTGCACCAGTTCAATCAGTACGCCTTCGCCGGCAATGGGAAATTCATCGTTGGCTTTGGGGTGCATGAAGGTGATGTCGAAACCCGCTGCGCCCTTGCGGATGCCGCCGGGGGCAAAGCGCACGCCTTGCGACGAGAGCCACTCGACGGCGGTGGGCAGGTCGTCGATCCACAGGCCAACGTGATTGAGCGGGGTGGCGTGCACGGCCGGCTTCTTGTCGGCGTCCAGCGGCTGCATGAGGTCGACCTCGACCTTGAAGGGGCCGCTGCCGATGGCGCAGATGTCTTCGTCCACGTTCTCGCGCTCGGAGACGAAGTTGCCGGTCACTTCGAGGCCGAGCATGTCGACCCACAGGGTTTTCAGACGGTCTTTGCTCGGGCCGCCGATAGCGATTTGCTGGATGCCGAGGACTTTGAACGGGCGCTGAGTCATGGGTGTCTCCGTGGATTAATAATCCATAATTATGGATAGAAGGCGGCAGCTTGTCGAGGGCCGTTCAGCGTGTGGTGTGCCGGTGCGTGCCCGGTGTGTTGGCGGAGCGGCGGGCTCGCGCGGGAGGGTTGAACGGGCGTTTACTCCCAGCTGACGCTGCTGCAGAACAGGTAGCCGGCGCCATAGACGGTCTTGATGAGCGCCGGATTCTGCGGGTCGTCTTCAAGTTTTCGGCGCAGGCGCGAGATGCGCACGTCGACGCTGCGGTCGTAGGGGTCGATATCGCGTTCGCCGATGAGTTGTTCGCGCGTCAGGATGCGGTTGGGGCTCTTGAGCAGGGCGCTGAGCATGGTGGCCTCGGTGGCCGAGACGGAGACTTCGCGGCCGTCGGGCGTGATCAGCATGTGGCGACCGAGGTCGAAACGCCAGCCGGAAAACACGGCGGTGCTGGGCGAGCTGGAGGCGTCGCTGGCCTCGGCGCTGCGCAGGTAGCGGCGCAAAATCGAGCGTACACGGGCAACCAGTTCGCGCGGTTCGAAGGGTTTGACGAGGTAGTCGTCAGCGCCCAGTTCGAGG
>JBFIJC010000159.1:0-8181 GCA_041600915.1 Nitrogeniibacter sp. | reverse complement strand
TCGACGAGGCGCACATCGCGGCCGACCACATCCATCAGCAGCGGCTTGAGCAGCGGGTAATGCGTGCAGCCAAGCACCAGCGAATCGACATGCTCGGCCAGCACTGGTTTGAGGTATTCGAGCGCGGTCATGCGGGTGACCGGGTGGTCGAGCCAGCCCTCCTCCACCAGCGGCACAAACAGCGGGCAGGCTTGCGAGTAGACGCGCACGCCGGGGTCGAGCGCGTGCATGCGGCGGGCGTAGGCGTTGGAGTTGATGGTGGTCGGCGTGCCGATGACACCGATGGCGCGGCCGGTCGAGCCGGCTACGGCAGCCTGGGCGCCGGCTTCAATCACGTCCAGCACCGGTACGTCGCCAGCCTTGGCGCGCACCACGTCACCCGCAACGGCGGCCATGGTGTTGCAGGCGACGATCAGCATCTTGACGCCGCGCGCCATCAGGAAATCGGTGATCTGCTCGGTGAAGTGCCCAATGGTGGCGACCGACTTGATGCCGTAGGGCACGCGGGCGGTGTCGCCGAAATACACGATGTTCTCGAGCGGCAGGCGCTCCATCAGCGCGCGCACCACGGTCAGCCCGCCGACGCCGGAATCAAACACACCAATGGGCAGGGAACGGTCAGCAGGCATGGCAAGCAGTGCGCAAAAAAGCGGCCATTCTACGCCGATGCGGCTGAGCGGTCGGCATGTTGCGTCAGCGCCCAGGCGACATGCTCGCGCACCAGTTCGGACGCATCACCGGCCCGCGCCTGCAACGCCGCCAGCACGGCCGGCGTGCTCGGCGCATTACCGAGGCCAACGGCGAGGTTGCGCAGCCAGCGCTCGTGGCCGATGCGGTAGATCGGGCTGCCCGGCATGCGCGCTTCAAAATCTTCGGCCGTCCAGGCGAACAGCTCGACCAGCGAGGCGGTGTCCAGGCCGTGGCGCACGGTGAAGTCGTTCTCGGCAGTACGTTGTGCGAACCGGTTCCACGGGCACACCAGCTGGCAGTCATCGCAGCCGTAGACGCGATTGCCGATCAGCGGACGGAACTCGACCGGGATCGCGCCGTGCAGTTCGATGGTCAAGTAGGAGATACACCGCCGCGCATCGAGCTTGTAGGGCGCGACGATGGCCTGGGTCGGGCAGACCATGATGCAGGCCGTGCAGTCGCCGCAGTGGTCGCTCACCGGCGGATCGACCGGCAGCGGCAGATCGGTAAAGATTTCGCCCAAAAAAAAGAAGGAGCCGGCCTCTCGACTGATCAGCAATGTGTGCTTGCCGCGCCAGCCGATGCCGGACTCGGTGGCCAGCGCCACTTCGGTGACGGGGGCGGAGTCGGTGAACACCCGAAAGCCATGCGGCGCCTCTTCAGCGATGCGT
Source organism: Nitrogeniibacter sp. (assembly GCA_041600915.1). GTDB lineage: Bacteria > Pseudomonadota > Gammaproteobacteria > Burkholderiales > Rhodocyclaceae > Nitrogeniibacter. The sequence goes on along the minus strand of JBFIJC010000159.1, from coordinate 6,820 downwards.
TCGGCCAGTTTTTTGAGGCGTAAACGCAACACTTTGTGATAATCGCGCCCCAGTGCGTAGCGCGAAATGTAGGCCCGCTCGGGGTCGTTCAGCGCCGACTCGGCGTCGGCCGACTCGGGCCAGTAGTCGAGCCGCGCAGTGATCACCCGCAAGGTGCCAGGCACCAGTTCGGCAGGGCGGCAGCGGCGCAGGCCGTGTTTGGCCATATAATCCATCTCGCCGTGAAAACCCGCCGCCAGCCAGGCTTCGAGACCCGCCTCGGCGCCCGGCAACTCAGTGCCTGTGATACCGACCTCGCCGAAGCCAAACTCCAGGCCCCACGCGCGAATCCGCGCCGCGAGCGCGTCGCAGTCCAGCGCTTCGCCCACCGCCCCGGAGACCTCCTGATGATCGAATTTATCCATAGCCCGGATGATAGCGACCCCAGCCTGCAGACGCATCTGGCCGATGAAGCCGACACCCTCGCACTGGGCGCAGCGCTCGTGCCGGCCATGGCTGCGGGGCTGGTGATTTACCTGCAAGGCGACCTCGGCGCGGGCAAAACCACGCTGGTGCGCGGGCTGCTCAGAGGCCTCGGTCACACCGGCAGCGTGAAAAGTCCCACATACACCTTGATTGAACCTTATGTAGTTTCTAGATTAGACTTATATCACTTTGATTTTTATCGGTTCACTTCGCCAGAAGAATTTCTGGATGCAGGACTTGAAGAATACTTTTCAGCTCAGGGAGTCTGTCTGGTCGAATGGCCCCAAAAAGCCGAGCCTTATGTCAGCCCGGCGGACATCGAAATCAGACTGGCAATTGACGGTGACGGGCGCGAAGCACTCATTCGCCCTTTGACGGACACGGGAAGACAATGCGCAATAAAAATAGCGAAACGCGCGCCCCGCTAGGGCAGCCCACCGCACGCCGCCACTTCCTCAAGGCGGCCAGTGCCACCTTTGCCATGCTGGTGACCCCGCTCGGCCATGCCGCGCCCAAGCTCATGGCTGTGCGCATCTGGCCGGCCGAAGACTACACCCGCATCACGCTTGAATCGCACGCCGAAATCAAAGCCTCGCACCTGATCGTCAAGAACCCCGAACGCCTGGTCATTGACCTCGAAGGCGTCGAGTTCGACAGCGTGCTCAAGCACCTGCCCGACAGCGTGACCGGTGGCGACCCCTACATCCAGCTCATCCGCGCCGGCCGCAACCGCCCGGGCGTGGTGCGCGTGGTGGTCGAACTCAAGAAAGAGATCAACCCGCAGATCTTCACGCTGCAGCCGATTGGCGCCTATGGCCACCGGCTGGTGGTCGATCTGTATCCGACCGAGCCGATCGACCCGCTGCTGGCGCTGATCGAAAAGAACTCCCCCACCGAGGCGGCCATCGGCGAAGCGCCGACGCCGACCCGCGACGGTGCGCAAACGCAGACCGCTAAGCACACAGAGCGTCGCGATCCGGCCGGTGAGCGCTCAATGAATCGCCTGGTGACGATCGCCATTGACCCCGGCCATGGCGGCGAAGACCCCGGCGCTGTGGGCCGTCGTGGCAGCTACGAAAAGAACGTCACGCTCAAGATCTCGCGCCTGCTTAAAAAGCGCATCGACGCAGAGCCCGGCATGCGCGCCGTGCTGACCCGCGACGGCGATTACTTTGTGCCGCTGCAAAAGCGCGTGCAAAAGGCGCGCGCGGTCAAAGCCGACCTGTTCCTGTCGATCCACGCCGACGCGTTTGTGAAACCCGACGCGCGCGGCAGTTCGGTATTCGTGCTCTCGGAACGCGGCGCCTCAAGCGCAGCCGCCCGCTGGCTGGCCAAGCGCGAAAACAATGCCGACTTGATCGGTGGTGTCGCCATCGGGGGCCAGGACGGTCACTTGGCGCGCACCCTGCTCGACCTGTCGCAAACGGCCACCATCAACGACAGCATGAAAGTCGGCAAGGCGGTATTGGCCGAACTGGGTGATATCAACACGCTGCACAAGCGCGATGTCGAGCATGCCGGCTTTGCCGTGCTCAAGGCACCGGACATCCCCTCGGTGCTGGTCGAGACGGCCTTCATCAGCAACCCGGAAGAAGAGCGCCGGCTGAACGACCACGCCTATCAGGACAAAATGGCCAACGCCATCCTGAAAGGCATCCGTCGTTACTTCGACGACAACCCGCCGCTGACCCGCACCCGCATCGCGCAGCTCAACTGAGCGCACCCACGCGAAGGCAATGCACGCTGAACAGCCGTTCAGCGTCGCACCACACCTGCTCGGTCACAAAACCCACGCTTGCCGCCAGGGCACCGAAATCTTCCTGGCTGTATTTGTAGGAATTCTCGGTATGGATGCCCTCGCCCTCGGCAAAGTCGAAGGCCTGCCCGGCAATCTCGATGCGCGTCGCCCGTCGCGCCTGCAAGTGCATTTCAATGCGCCCCAGCACCGCGTTATAGAAGGCGTGATGCGCGAAATCATCAACGCTCAACTGCGCGCCCAGCTCTTTCACCATGCGCGTCAGCACATTGCGGTTGAAGGCCGCAGTGACACCGGCCGCATCGTTGTAAGCCGCATTCAGCCGCGCGGGGTCTTTCTTGAGATCGACGCCGATCAGCAGGCGCCCGCCCGACCCCACCATGCCGGCCACCCAGCGCAACAAGTCGCGCACATCGGCCGGCTCGAAATTGCCCACGCTTGATCCGGGGTAGAACACCACCCGATGCGCCTCAGGAGCGATCGGCGGCAAGGGGAATTCACGCGTGTAGTCCACGCAGGTCGCGCGCACCCGGATCTGCGGGTAATCGCGGGCGATGCCGCTTGCCGAGTCGCGCAGATGCGTCAATGAGATGTCCAGCGGCAGATACTCGGCCGGGCGCAGCACATCGAGCAGACTGCGGATCTTGATATCGCTGCCGCTGCCGAGCTCGATCAGCGCGGCCTGCCGGCCAAGCCGCTCGGCAATCTCAAGCCCGTGGGCGCGCAACAAGCCGATCTCGGTGCGTGTCGGGTAGTACTCGGGCTGCTGCGTGATGGCATCAAACAGCCGGGAGCCTTCGGCGTCGTAGAAAAACTTCGGCGCAAGCCGGCGCGGCGAGGCGGCCAGACCGGCCAGCACCTCACGCCGAAAATCAGCCACGGCGGGCTTGAGGTCGTGCAGTTCAAAGTTGGGGAGCGTGCTCATGCGAGATCCTGCGCAAGCCGGATGCCCTGAAACTGCCAGCGCTCCTGCGGGTAGAAGAAATTACGGTAGGTGGCGCGCACATGGCCGGCCGGTGTGGCGCAGGACCCGCCACGCAAAACCATCTGGCCCGACATGAACTTGCCGTTGTACTCGCCCAGCGCGCCCTCGGGCACCCGATAGCCGGGATAGCCGAGATAGGCCGAGGCGGTGTGCTCCCACACATCGCCAAACAACTGCACCAGCCCCTCGCCCGCCGCGGCCTGCGGGTGCAGCAGATCGCTATCGACAAAGTTGCCTGAGATGGGTGCCGGCCCGGCCGCGTGCTCCCACTCGGCCTCGGTCGGCAGTCGCGCGCCGGCCCAGGTGGCGTAGGCGTCGGCTTCGAAATAGCTCACATGCGAGACCGGCGCAGCAAGATCGAGCTTGCGCAAACCGCCCAAGGTGAATTCGTACCAGTCACCGCCAACGCGCTCCCAATACCGTGGCGTGGCCCAACCCAGACGCCGCACCGTGGCCCAGCCATCGGAGAGCCACAGCGCGGCATTGCGGTAGCCACCGGCGTCAACAAAGGCGAGGTATTCAGCATTACTCACCGGTCGACTGGCGAGCGCGAAGGGCTCGAGATACGCGCGGTGACGCGGCCGCTCGTTGTCGTAGCAAAAGCCCTCGCCATCGAACCCGACATCGATCAAGCCACCATCGAACGTCTGCCAGGCGAGCGGCAACGCATCCGCCTGCCGCGGCACAGCCAGATCGCTGCGGTAGGCGGGCCGCAGCGGATTGACCGAAAAATGCTGCTTGGTGTCGGTGAGCAGCAACTCCTGGTGCTGCTGCTCGTGGTTCAGGCCAATCGCCAGACGCATTTCGATCGTCGGCCAATGCGCATCACTCGCGCCGGCAATCAGTGCGCTCATTGCGGCGTCAACATGCGCCCGGTAGCGATACACCGCCTCGACGGTCGGGCGCGACAAATGCCCGCGCTCGGCCCGCGGATGAAACTCGCCCACCTGCTCGTAATACGAATTGAACAGGGTACGGAAAGCCGGATCGAAGACGACGTAGCCGGGCAGGAAGGGTTCGAGCAGAAAGGTCTCGAAAAACCAGCTCACATGCGCCAGATGCCACTTGGGCGGGCTGGCAAAATCTGCGCTCTGCACGCCGTAGTCTTCAATGCACAGCGGCGCGCACAAGGCTTCGCTCGCCGAGCGCACCCGCACATAGGCCTTCGCCCAGTCTTCGCGCCGCTTGGCTGGCGCGGAATCGATGCTTGCCCGATCGTTCATAGCGTGGCCCTCTCGGCGTTTCAGGCACCAGCAAACCAAATGCGGATGCCATGCGTCAAGCACGCCGTTCGCCGGCCGCGCGCTTGCGGCGGCGCACCAAACGTCCGAAAATCGGCGCCTTGAGGCTATAATTGCCGCTTTTTTCAGGCGCTTATGCAGGTTACACGCGGCGACGCGGAACAGGCTTCGACGGCCTCGGTACTGACCATCGGCAACTTCGACGGCATCCACCGCGGACATCAGGCCCTGCTCCGCCTTCTTACGGACAAGGCTCAGGCACTTGGCTTGCCGGCAGTGGTGCTCACCTTCGAGCCCCACCCGCGCGAGTACTTTGCGCCTGCGCAGGCGCCTGCACGTCTGGCGTCCCTGCGCGAGAAGCTGCTGCTACTGTCCTCCGCCGGCGTCGATATCACCCGCATCATTCGTTTTAACGCCCGCTTTGCCGCATTTACCGCCGAAGACTTCATCGAGACCGTGCTGGTGCGCAACCTCAAGGTGCGCCACCTGATCATCGGTGACGACTTCCGCTTCGGCGCCGGCCGCAAGGGCGACTTTGCGATGCTCAAGGCCACGGGCGAACGCCTCGGTTTTGTCGTCGAAGCCATGCCGACCCACGCCTGTGATGCCGAACGCGTCTCCAGTTCGGCCGTGCGCGCCGCGCTGGCGGACGGCAATCTGGCCCGTGCCGCACAGCTGCTCGGTCGCCCCTACAGCATCGCAGGCCGCGTCGTGCATGGCGACCAGATCGGCCGCACCCTGGGCTACCCGACCGCCAACATCCAGCTCAAGGGCCGCCGGCCGCCGCTCTCCGGCGTCTATGCCGTGGCCGTCGAAGGCCTGGGCAATTCACTGCGCCCGGCCGTGGCCAGCGTGGGCGTACGCCCCACGGTCAACAGCGCCGGCCGGCCCACGCTGGAAGTGCACCTGTTCGACTTCTATCAGGACTGCTACGGTGCGCACTTGCGGGTGCATTTCCTGCACAAGCTGCGCGACGAGCAAAAATTTGATTCCTTCGATGCGCTGACCGCTCAGATCGCGCTTGACGCCGACGCTGCCCGCGACTGGCTCTCCCACAATTCGCTCGATACTTCACGCTAAAGAACCGCAATGGCCGACTACCGCACGACGCTCAATCTCCCCGACACCCCCTTCCCGATGCGCGGCAACCTGCCCAAGCGCGAGCCGGGCTGGGTTCAGGACTGGCAGCAGCGCAAGCTCTACCAGAAGATTCGCAAGGCGTCGGCCGGCCGGCCGAAGTTCGTGCTGCACGATGGCCCGCCGTATGCCAACGGCAGCATCCACATCGGCCATGCGCTGAACAAGATCCTCAAGGACATCATCGTCCGCTCCAAGACCCTGGCCGGCTTCGACGCGCCCTATGTGCCGGGCTGGGACTGTCACGGCCTGCCGATCGAGCACAAGGTGGAAGTCACCCACGGCAAGGGCTTGCCTGCCGACAAGGTGCGCGAACTGTGCCGCGCCTACGCCGCGGAGCAGATCGAAGGCCAGAAAGCCGACTTCATTCGCCTCGGCGTGCTGGGCGACTGGGGCAATCCGTACAAGACCATGGACTTCGCCAACGAGGCGAACGAGATCCGCGCACTGGCCAAGATGGTCGAGGCCGGCTATGTGTTCAAGGGCCTCAAGCCGGTGAACTGGTGTTTCGACTGCGCCTCGGCGCTGGCCGAAGCCGAGGTGGAATACGCCGACAAGCAGTCGCCGCAAGTGGACGTGGCCTTCCCCATCGACGAGGCCGACAAGCTCGCCGCCGCCTTTGGCCTGAGCACACTGCCCAAGCCAGCCTTCGCGGTGATCTGGACCACCACGCCCTGGACGATCCCGGTCAACCAGGCGCTCAACATGCATCCCGAGTTCGACTACGCGCTGGTCGACGTCGGCGATCGCCTGCTGGTGCTGGCGGCCGAGCTGGTCGAAGCCTGCCTGGGTCGCTACAAGCTCGAAGGCAGCGTGCTCGCCACCGCCAAGGGCGAAGCCTTCGACCGCATCGCCTTCCGCCACCCCTTCTACGACCGTGTCTCGCCGGTGTATCTGGCGGACTACGTCGGCCTCGACGCCGGTACCGGCATCGTGCATTCCTCGCCCGCGCACGGCGTGGATGACTTCAACGCCTGGCATGCCTACGGCCGCACCAATGACGAGATCCTGACGCCGGTGATGGGCGACGGCCACTATGTGCCCGACCTGCCCTTCTTCGGCGGCCAGATGATCTGGAAGGCCAACCCGAATATCGTCGCCAAGATCGAGGAAGTCGGCTGCCTGCTCGCCCACCAGAAGATCACCCACAGCTACATGCACTGCTGGCGCCATAAAACGCCCGTCATCTACCGCGCCACGGCGCAGTGGTTTGTCGGCATGGACCGCCAGGTGGCC
>JBFIJC010000158.1:0-8210 GCA_041600915.1 Nitrogeniibacter sp. | reverse complement strand
TAGGGGCGGGCGAGCGCCTCGCGAATGTCGCGGGCCACCGTGAGCGCGTCGCCCGGTGTGCTGAGTGATGTGGCGACGACAACGAATTCGTCACCGCCCAGGCGGGCGACGATGTCGCTTTCGCGCACGCAGTTGCGCAGCCGATGGGCGACTTCCTGCAGCAACTGGTCGCCTACGTGGTGACCGAGCGTGTCATTGATCAGCTTGAAGCGATCCATGTCGATGAACATCACTGCCAGATGGCGGCCTTCGCGTCGGGTGGCGTGGATGGCGTGCTTGAGTCGATGCTCAAGGCTGTAGCGGTTGATCAGCCCGGTCAGGTCGTCGTGGTGGGCGAGGTACTGGATACGCTCTTCGGCGGCTTTGCGATCGGAGATGTCGGTGAAGCTGGCCATGTAGTGGGCGATTTCTCCGGCATCATTGCGAATGACCGAGATGGCGGCCCATTTGGGATAGGTGCTGCCGTCCTTGCGCCGGTCGACCAGCTCGCCCTGCCAGAAGCCGTCGTCTTGCAAAGCTCTCCACAGTTCGCGAAAGACCTCCGGCGGCGTCTCTCCCGAGGCAAGCACCCGCGGATTTTTACCGAGGACTTCGTCTTGCGAGTAGCCAGTGAGTTCGGTGAACGCCGAATTCACGGTGACAATGTTATTGCGTACATCGGTAACGACAATCGCCTCGCCGCTGCGCTCGAAAATGTTGGCGTAGAGCCGCAGGCTTTGTTCGGTTCGCTTGCGTTCCGTGATGTCGTGGATGAGCGCAATCCGCTCGGTGCGGGTATGGGTCTGCATGCGCTCGGTCCATATCACGCAGTCGATGGTGCGACCCTCTCGCGTGCGGTGCTGGTACTCGCCGGACATGCGCCCGGATGGTGTGCTTTCGATGGCCTGAAGCACGCGCGGCACCTCGCGCACCGGATGCAGATCGAGCAGTGTCATGGACAGAAACTCTGTCCGGTTGAAGCCGTAGTGGGCCACGGCCGCGTCATTGACATCGATAAACTGCAGGCTGGTTTCGTCGAACAGGCACATGGGTTGCGGACTGTTGGCGAAGAGCATGCGGTAACGCTCTTCGCTCTGCTGGACGGCTTGCTCGACGCGGCGCCGCTCGGTGATGTCCCGCACGAAACCAAACAATCGACCGCCGGCGATAGGCCAATGGCTGATGGTGATCTCGACCGGAACTTTGCGGCCGTCCTTGCGGCGATACGTCGTTTCGATCAGCCCGCCGCCGCCGGCAATGATTTCGCGGATCTGGGCGAGAAGTTCTTCGGCGCTCTTGGCCGTGTCGAGCTCGCTCAGGCGCATGGTGAGCAGCTCTGCGCGCGAATATCCGAGCAGGCGTTCGCAGGCGCGGTTGACGTCAATGATGTTGCCCGCCATGTCCAGCGCCCAGAAGGCGTCGGCAGAGGTGGCGGTGACGGCGCGAAATTCTGTTTCGCGTTGTGCAATGTTGGTCTGCATGGCCGTGAAGGCCTGGCCGAGTCCGCTCAGTTCACTGCCGCTCAGGTCAGGCAAGGGGGTGTCGTACTGCCCCCGCGCCATGGCTTCGCCGGCCCGTGCCAGTTGGCCGAGCGGTACGAAGGTGCGACGGATCATCCAGACCAGCAAGGCGGCAATGAACACCGAGCCCAGGCCGACACCGACCACGGCTTTGGTTTGTGAGCGGGCAATTCCTTCCGTGATGACGCTTTCTGGGAGCGCGTAGATCAGCGTCAGCGCGCGCGACGGCTGTGCGGGGTCAAAATGGATATTGCTGGCAATGGCCAGCGCCGGCCCCATGGCGGTGTCGACCAAAGACGCTTTGGCGCGAATGGTTTCTGATTCGTGAACGGCAAGCGTGGGAAATGCCTCTTTCCATAGTGTGTGGCGGATGTCGCCGTGCGATTCAGTTCGCGTTGAATCCGGTGCGTAAAGATAGTGCCCGTCGCTGTCGGCCAGAAAGGCGCTGACGCGATCGGGCAGGTTGTTGAGGACGGCCTCGGTCAGCTGCTCGAAGGCGACGTCGACCACCAGAATGCCAAAGACTTCACCGTCCGGGGTGATGACGGTGGTGGCCGCTTGCAGCACGCGTGGTGAAAGCGCTTCGTGTGAAATCCCGCTGTCTTCGAGGCCTACACGGGACAGGGCCACTTCGCCCGGTGGAAGCGTTGCGGCATTTTTGATGAAGGCGTCATCGGCATCGTGACGACGCTCGGACCCACGCACGATGATCGATGCGCCGCCGCGGCGCTCTATGCGAACCAGCTCCTGAAAATTGTTGCTGCTCGATAGCAGACGGATGGTCAGGTAGTTCGGATTGCTTTCGGAGTAGCGGGAAACGATTTGTTCAAGGCGTTGGCGCCAGGTGGTCAGGCTTTCACCCGTCACGGGGTCGGTGCCAGTGCGGTTCAAGGTCCGGGCGATGCCCGATATGGGCGGCAGCCCGGCCAGAAACGCGACACTGTTGCGAATGTCGGTCACGTTCCGGCGCAGGGCTTCGCCGTTGTACTCCAGGGTCTTGCTGAGCGCGGTGTTGTAACGGCTGATCAGGCGTTCATGCTGGTCGCTGACGATGAGCTGAACCAGGCTGAATGCAGCCAGCACGATCAGGGAGACCGCGCCGAAGGCAATCCGCACGCTGAGCGGGATCGAACGAAGTTTCAGCAGCCGGAGCATGGCATCCAGTGGGTTAGCGCGATAGGCAGGCGTTTGCTTTTGGGGTTTGAAGAACGGGCTGAACCCGTCTTGAGGTCAACGGCCGCCAATCCCTTGGCTTTAGCAGGGCGGTGACTTACATCGCGCGCCTCAGAGCGGCCAGTTGGCAACCACGAAGAACTTGCGTCCGTCCTGATGGAGCCGGTGTTGCCGGTGATCCAGTGAGGCCGGCTCGGCGTAGCGCTTGTTGAGAAGATTGCTGGCCAGCACACTCAGGCTCGCACCGCCGGGCAGGTGTCGGCTGACGAGATTGAGATTGAGGAGCGTGCGCCCGCCGGTATGGCCGCCATTGAGCGTATCGCGGCGGCTCTCGTATTGCAGTTCAAGGCCGGACTGCAGCTTTGGGGTCCAGTGAGCCAGCCAGTTGGCCTTGATCATGTGGCGGGGGACATTGCTCAGGGATTTGCCGGTGTCGTCGTCGCGGCTGTGCTGCCAGGTGTAGCTCAGCCGGAGCCGGTCGCCGTTGATTCGCGCCAGCTCGCTTTCGAGTTCGATGCCTTGCGCCGTCGCTTGCGATTGGTTCCGGAAGCTGACGGTGTTGTCGTTCGGGTCGGTCTCGCTGCCGATGAGATCGCTGATGCGGTAGCGAAACGCGGAGCCGGACAGATGGAGGCCGTCCGCCTGGTATTCGTAAACCGCTTCGAGTGTTCGGATGGTCTCCGGCTTGAGATTGGGGTTTGCGGTATTGAAGCCGGCAATGGCGTAGTAGCGCTCGTAGGCGGTCGGGGCGCGGCTGGCCGTGCCATAGAGCAATTTGAGTGTGGTGTTGTCGTTGAGCTGGTGGATCAGGCCCAGCCGTGGGTGAGCCGTGATGTCGCCCGTCCATTGACGGTCCCAGCGCAGGCCGAGGTTGAGCTGCCAGCGGGGTGCAAACGCAAACTCGTCTTCGAGGAATAGCCCCCAGTGACGCCCCTGGCGGCGGTCATTCAGATACTCGACGTAGGGATCGACATCATAATTGCTTTGTTCAATGTGCGTGTCGTGGAAGAACTCGCCCCAGGCGCGGAGTGTGTGTTGAGCTGTCGCGCGCTTGATCCACTGGGCTTCGAGCCCGAAGCGCTTTCCTTGGGCCTGGTCTTTCGACAGGGTGACCGGCGGGTAGTCGTAGGGGTAATCGCCCGAGTAGTCGTACTGGTGGTAGGTGGCCTGGACGCTCGCGGTGCTGTCATCGGCCAGCGTGAATTCGCGTGCGGCCGACAGCATCAGGTAATCGTCTTCGGTATGGCTGCGGGGGTCGTTGAAAATCTGCTCGAATGCGCCTGTTGGAACGGCCTTGCTGCGCTGACTGGCAAGCAGTTGCAGGCGCCACTGTTTGAGCAGGAGCTTGGCGAGGAGGCGATTGTGCTCTTCGCCGTCGAGATGCTCGGCGCGGCCAAAATTGGTTTGGGGGCTGTTGAACTCGGGGTAGTAGTGGCTGGCGCCGCTTGAGCGTGTCCGGCTGGCCGACAGGAGTACACGGGTGTCGGCGTTCAGGCTTTGATCCAGCGTGACTTGTGCGCCGGCCCGGCCATCGCTGCCCGCTTCGAGGCGAACATGCGGGTGACTGCCGGGCACGGGGTCGCGGGTGACGACGTTAATGACACCGAGCAAGGCATTGTTGCCATAGGCAGCAGAGCCCGGACCGGGGAGAAATTCGACGCGCTTGACCAAGGACAGGTCGACCGGGAAATCGCCGCCGATCGAGCCCTGGCTGTATACCGGATCGGCGAGGCGCATGCCGTCCACCAGAATCATGATCCGGGTGTTGTAGTCGCCGGGGCGGGCGAATCCGCGTGCGCCGAGGTAGTGGTAATTGCGGTCGTAGCTTGTGTACAAGCCGCGCATGCTGCGCAAAACGTCGGCCAGCGTGCGATAGCCGTAGGCTTCGATTTCCTGTGCGGTGACGATCGTGACGCGCGAGGGCGCGTTGATCAGTTTTTGCGGAAAGCGGCCGGCGTCGACCACCGTTTCGAGCGCCACCAGGGTGTCGATGTCGGCGTCGAGCAGTGTGTCGGTCGGCGGATGCTGTGCTTGCGCCGGCAGGCTGAGCAGCGCGATGCAGGCGCTCAGGGCGGACACGCGTGTGCAATGGATTGCACTTGGGATCAGTCGGCAAAGCTGGCGATGCATTGACGGTGAGCCCTCCAGGCGGCGCGCAGCTCGCCTGTCATGTCATGCGGCGGCGCACGTGTGGGTAATTTTGCATCGTATGTCGTTAGTTATAGCGACGCTTTTGCTGGAAACTTGAGCCTCAGACCTGATGGCTAAATGAAATCGAGAAAAATCCAGTATTTGATTGATGGATTTTATCAGCTGAAAAAAAGAAGGGCGACCCTTTTGGATCGCCCTTATGACTAATGGCCTAGCTGATTAAGCGGCGGCTTTCGTCTCGCCCTTCACGAAGAAGCTGGCGATGTACACCAAGAGACCAATCAGGAACATCACACCGGCCCATTCACGCATCCAGTAGAACAGGCTGATCTGGTCCTGTGCTGCCATGAACGAGATCGGCGTGTCGCTGAAGCGCTGCAGCCAGACTTGCACGATGCCGGCGGCGGTCAGGAACAGCGTGATGAAGACCATTGCGACGGTCATCAGCCAGAAGCTCCACATTTCCATGACTTGTGCCTTGTTGCTGTTGGCAGCACGGCCGCGCAGGATCGGCATGGCGTAGCTGATGATGCACAGCACGACCATGGCGTAGGCGCCGTAGAAGGCCATGTGGCCGTGAGCAGCGGTGATCTGCGTGCCGTGGGTGTAGTAGTTCACCGGTGCCAGGGTGTGCAGGAAGCCCCACACGCCAGCGCCCAGGAAGGACATCACACCGGTACCGAGGGCCCACAGGGTGGCGGCCTTGTTCGGATGGTCGCGGCGACGACGGTTCACCATGTTGAAGGCAAACACGGTCATGGCGAAGAAGGGGATCGGCTCCAGTGCGGAGAAGATCGAACCCCACCACTGCCAGTACTCAGGCGTACCAATCCAGAAGTAGTGGTGACCCGTACCGATGATGCCGGTGATCAGCGTCAGCGTGATGATGACGTACAGCCACTTCTCGATCACTTCGCGGTCGACACCCGTCACCTTGATCAGCACGAAGGCCAGCAGCGCGCCGAGGATCAGTTCCCAAACGCCTTCCACCCAGAGGTGAACAACCCACCACCAGAAGAACTTGTCCAGCACGAGGTTGTGCGGGTTGTAGAAGGAGAACAGGAAGAAGATCGCCAGACCCCACAGACCCAGCATGAGCACCAGGCTGATGGAGGTCTTGCGGCCTTTCAGCATGGTCATGGTGAGGTTGAAGAGGAACGCGAGTGCTACAACCACAATGCCTATCTTGGTTATGAGTGGTTGTTCCAGAAACTCTCGTCCCATGGTGGCGAGAATGTCGTTTCCGGTCAGCTCAGCGAGCTTGGCGTACGGCAGTGCCAGGTAGCCGACGATCGTCAGCGCGCCCGCGACCAGGAAGATCCAGAACAGGGCAATTGCCAGTTTGGGCGAGAACAACTCTGTCTCGCATTCTTCCGGAATCATGTAATAGGCAGCGCCCATGAAGCCGAACAGCAGCCACACGATCAGCAGGTTGGTGTGCACCATCCGTGCAATGTTGAACGGAATGTAGGGGAACAGAAAGTCACCGACCACATACTGCAGGCCCATGATGAGGCCGAACAGGATTTGCCCGGTAAATAGCGCGATGGCCGCAATGAAATACGGCTTCGCGACGGCCTGGGATTTGTATTGCATGTTAAATCTCCTCAGATTTCGTCAGATAGCCGTAATCAGCCTTCGATGTTTGGCGGCCAGTTGGCAGTGTTGATTTCGGACGTGTACTTGAAGAACGCCACGAGATCATCCAACTCTTTGTCGGTAAGGCCGAAGTTCGGCATTTGGCGACGTCCGGGGGCCCCGGTGGGCATCGCTTGAATCCAGGCCTTGATGAACTCAGGGCCGCGGCGCGGGTACACGTTGCCCAGCTCGGGTGCGAAGTAAGCACCTTCGCCCAGCAGCGAGTGACAGCCGATGCAGTTATGGACTTCCCACAGCTTCTTGCCGGCAATCACTGATTCGGTCAAGTTCGCGCGGTTGTCGCGTTTTGGAAGTTCCTTCATTGTGTCGAAGGACAGCGCGAGAAACAGGAGGGCGAAGAACACCGTACCCCCGTAAAAGATGTTTCGCGCCATGGATTTGGTAAATGTACCGCTCATGGAGCCTCCCCATTGGATATCGCTGTACAGCACAGCTTGGGGCGCATGGTGCGCGTACACCCGCGCGGCGGCATTGATACGAGTCAACTTGGTGGGGGATAAGCCGCTCGTGAAATTCCCCTAAAACCCTTGTGGCTATGCGTGATATGCCGATATGGCGTGTCGCTTGAGTGCTGTGTTTCGAGGCCTGTTTGGCCGTTTGGGGGAGGGGGTGGCGCCAGGAAGGCGAACGGCCCGCCAGGCGGGCCGTAGCTTGCGAGATGCGGCGGTTTAGCTGGCGATGTCGCCAGAGATGTAGCTCGACAGATGCTGGATCGTTGCTTCGTGTTCTGCGATGACCGATTTGACGACGTCGCCGATGGTGATGATGCCGCAAATTTTTCCGTGATCGACCACCGGCAGGTGGCGGAAGCGGTTCTGCGTCATGATCGACATCACTTCATCGATGGTGTGCGAGGGCGTGATGGTGCAGACGTTTGGCGTCATCAGGTCTTTGATCAGGGCGTCTTTGGACGACAAGCCCTTGAGGGCAACTTTGCGCGCGTAGTCCCGTTCGGTAAAGATGCCGACCAGACTCCCGCCCTGAAGCACGAGTACCGCGCCAATGTCGCGCTCAGCCATTTGCGTCAGCGCTTCGAGGACAGTGGCTTCCGGAGCGACGGAGTGGGCGTGGGCGCCCTTGTTTTCAAGCACCTGCTTCACGGTTGTGGTCATCGTGTCTTTTTCCTCCTGAGATTGGCCCGATGCTGTCGGGGTGAGGCTGGGGTGTTCAGGGAGGGCGTTAAAGCCCCTCCAGCACCCGGAACCGTAAGATTGTTACGAATCGGCCAAACGCGCAAGTCTTGGGGGCGGTGGCGGGGGATTCAGGCGTGTTGGGCGGTGGCGTCAGCGCGCAGTTCTGCAATGGCGAGCACGACATGCTCGGCGATTTTTTCTGCCTCGGTGGGATCGTAATCCTTGTTGTAGCGCATCTGCGTTCCGAGCCGCGTCATGATCAGATGCCGGTCAGGCGTGATGCCCTGGTTTTCAAGGCATTGCCGGGCGCATGACAAGTGGCAGCCGTCGAGCACCATGATGGGACGCCCTGAGCGGGCGATGCGCATGACCTGAGGTACGCCGGCGGCGACACCGCTCAGGCAGGCCATTTCAGCCAGGCCGGTCCGGTCCAGCTTGACGGCCAGATAGTTGGTGATCTGGGCGGCATTGGAGCAGCCCGAACAGGCATAGACCAGTGGGCGTTCCGGATGGCTGACACGTAATAGCATGGGCACGACTCCCGTGAGGGCGGCGTCGAGAAGCCGACGCCTGAATCCTGCCCGAGTCCGGCCCG
>JBFIJC010000157.1:0-8225 GCA_041600915.1 Nitrogeniibacter sp. | reverse complement strand
GACCAAAGAAGCCGACGGTCGCCGCGTGCCGAATATCGTCTTCACCAAGGGCGGCGGCCTGTGGCTTGAGTCCATCGCCGCCATCGGCTGCGACGGCGTCGGCCTCGACTGGACCATCGACATCGGCGAAGCGCGCCAGCGTGTCGGCGACAAGGTGGCGCTGCAGGGCAATATCGATCCGTCGATCCTGTTCGGCACCCCCGACACCATCGCCATGGAAGCGCGTCGCGTGCTCGACTCCTTCGGCCCGCACGCCGGTCATGTCTTCAACCTCGGCCACGGCATTTCGCAATTCACGCCGCCCGAAAACGTCAGCGTGCTGGTCGACACCGTCCACCAGCACAGCCGCAAGATCCGGCAGTCAGCCTGAGCAAGCACCCCTGGTCGAGATCCCGGCCAGGGGCGCTTCGCCAACAAAAAAGACGGCGCGTCAAGCGCAAAAACCGCGTTTACGGGGTTGACTTATACACAAGATCGCCTCGGCACCACAAAAGCACCACTGTTAGTAAATGGCATTTGCATTACAAAGCAAGTTATTGTTTTATAAGATATTTTGTCGTTTTTTTGTTTGTAGCACCCGACTCAAGCCTCGGCAAATCAAGGGTTTAGTCCGCGTGTGTCCGCATTGCTCACAAAGTTATCCACAGCTTTTGTGGGCAATTCTTGAATGCGGTTTCATGGCAAAGGTTTAGTCTTCTTTCCAAGACTGATTCTCCAAAACATCGCGTAAGCCATTGTTTTAAATAATTTACGTGAAAACAGGCATCGCTTTTAATGAGCATCGTTCGCGTTGCGATCCCTGTACCGGTTCCGCAACTCTTTGATTACACAAGTGATAGTGCCGTCCCGAGCGACGTCGGGCGGTGCGTGCGTGTGCGCTTTGGTCGGCGGATCGAGACCGGCATCGTGGTCGAGCTCCCCGCTACCAGCGACATCGCACCCGCGCGTCTGAGACCCGTCGAACAGATCCTGCGTGACACCCCGGCCATGAGCGCCGACTGGCTGGCGCTGACACGTTTCGTCGCCCGCTATTACCACGCCCCCATCGGTGAAGTGATGGCCCTGGCGCTGCCACCCGAGTTGCGCCGTGCCACCACCGTCGACATCCGCGACGACGACCCCTTGCTGGCACTCACCCCGGCCGGGCATATCGCCCTGAACGAAGGCGGCCGCCCCTCCAAGGCCCGGCGTCATCTCGCCGCGCTGGCCGAGGCTGGCCCGACCCGCAAATCCATCGCCCGCCAATGGCCCGATGGCGACGCCACCGCCGATCTCCTGCGCCGGCAGTGGGTCTATCCCGCTGCGCCCGCCAACCCGGCCCTGACGCCCGCCAAGCTGCCGACGCTCACCGACGAGCAAAGCGCCGTGCTGGAGACCATCACCACCGCCGCACCCGGCTTTTTGCCGGTCTTGCTACAAGGCGTGACCGGTGCCGGTAAGACCGAGGTCTATCTGCGCCTGGCCGAACGCTGCCTTGCAGAGGGCAAAACGGTGCTGATGATGGTGCCGGAGATCGCGCTCACGCCGCAGTTCGAGTCACGCATCGTCGAACGCTTCCCGCACGCCCGCATTGTCGCGCTGCATTCCGGCGCGGGCGACATGGCGCGCTCACGCGGTTTTTTGCGCGCGCTCGAAGGCGACGCCGACATCGTGCTCGGCACCCGGCTGTCGGTGTTCACGCCGCTGCCCCGGCTCGGCCTGATCATCGTCGACGAAGAACACGACCCGTCCTACAAGCAGCAAGAAGGCGTGCGCTACTCGGCGCGCGATGTCGCCGTATGGCGGGCCCATCATCAGGGCGTGCCCATCGTGCTCGGCACCGCCACGCCCTCGCTCGAGAGCTGGCGCCATGCCACCGACGGCCGCTATCGCCACCTGCGCCTCACCCGCCGCGCCGTGGCCGCCAAGATGCCCACCGTGCGCCTCATCGACACCCGCCGCGCCAAGCTCGACGGCGGGCTCTCCAAACCGCTGATCGAGGCCATCGGCCAGCGCCTGGCGCGCAACGAACAGAGCCTGATCTTTCTCAACCGGCGCGGCTTTGCGCCGGTGCTGGCCTGCCCCTCCTGCGAGTGGGTCAGCGCCTGCCCGCATTGCGCGGCCAACCGGGTGGTACACCTCAAGGACAGGCGCCTGCGCTGCCATCACTGCGGCTTCGACAGCCCCATCCCCATCGCCTGTCCGGACTGCGGCGAGCAGGATCTGCAACCGCTCGGCCGTGGCACGCAAAAGCTTGAAGTCCATCTGACCGAGCGCTTTCCGGACGCGCGGGTGCTGCGGGTCGATCGTGACGTGGCCCGCACGCGCAGCGACTGGCTGGCGCTGCTGGCGAAAATCCATGCCGGCGAGGCCGACATCCTGGTCGGCACTCAAATGATGGCCAAGGGGCACGACTTTGAACGCCTGACGCTGGTCGGCGTGGTTGGCGCAGACGCCGCGCTCTACGCTTCCGATTTTCGCGCCCCGGAGCGTCTGTTCCAGCAGCTGATGCAGGTCGGTGGGCGGGCCGGGCGCAGCCACCTCGCCGGCGAAGTGCTGATCCAGACCGAGTTTGGCGATCACCCGCTGTTCCAGTGTCTCAAGCGCCAGGACGCTGACGCCTTCGCCCGCCTGGCACTCGACGAGCGCCGTCAGGCGGGCTTTCCGCCCTTCACCTTCCAGGCCATGCTCGGCGCCGACGCGCCGCAACTCGAAGACGCCATCGCCTTTCTGCAACGCGCGCGCGATGACGCGATGAACGATCTGCCCGCCGCGTTGATGCTCTACGACCCGGTGCCCATGCGCATGCATCGGCTGGCCCGGCGCGAGCGCGCGCAGTTGCTGGTCGAGTCGACCGAGCGTGCTGCCTTGCAACAGTTTCTTGGGGTGTGGGTGCCGCGGCTCTATCGCCTGCCGTCCGGCCGCGAGCTGCGCTGGCGGGTCGATGTGGACCCGCTCGACGTCTAAGCCGCGTCAGCTCGCGTCGCTGTCGACCACGTCATAGGTTTTGGCAAAAATCGCCGCATCGCAGGGGTACATCTCCCCATCGATGCCGGTGATCAGCCAGTCGCCGGCCTTGCCCTGCATGCGCCCTTCCATGGTCTCGACCACAAAGGCCTCGGGCATGCGGCGCACATCGAGCGGGATCGGCTTTTTCACCGCACGCACCGCATCAGGAAGCGCAGTGGCGCATTCATGGCTGCCATCGGGCAGGCGTTTGATTTCAATCATTCGAGCCTCCGTTCGTCCCGTCCGCTTGCCGTTCCAGCCAGTCGGCACGCTGACTCAGTTTTTTTGCCCAAGCGGCCGACAGGCCAACGGCCTGTGACAGCGCGCGCACTTCGTCCACATCGGGTCGATGCGCGGTTTCAACCGCCCATAGCCGCGCCAGCGTGATATCGGGATTCGGTCGCTCGAGCAGCAGCATGTGCGCATTCGGTTCGATCAGGCCTTCGACCAGCACGCGAAAATACCAACCGGTAATGCCCTCGTCGGCCACCCGGCGCGAGGCACCACTGACGCCCAGTCGATGGTCAATCTTCCAGCACGGGCGGCGCGATTGGGTGATCTGCAAGTGGCAGCCGCCCAAGGCAAATACATCACCCAGACAGACCTGTGTCTCATCGATCCCGGCGACCGACAGGTTCTCACCCAGCGTGCCCGGGCCGACTTCGCCGGCCAGCGAGGGGAAGGCGGCGATCAGCCGCCCGTAATGGTCTGCGGGGTAGAGATGCACGGCCTTGTCCGGCCCGCCGTGATAGCGCCGATCGGCCTGTTTGTCGCCGACCAGACCCTCGCGAAGACACATCACCGGCGCGTCGAGACGCGTCTTGAACATGCCGGTCATCTGCCCCTCCGGGGGCAGGGGTCGCAGTCCGCCGGCAAACACGCTTACCGGCCCGCCAAGCATCTCGTTCACTCGCCATCCTCCATCGGCCACAACCACGCCGCGCCGCGCACACCGGAGCTGTCGCCATGCACTGGCGGCAGCAAGCGGGTTCTGACCTCATCCGAAAAGACATGTGTGGCCCAGAGCGCGGGCACCTCGGTATACAGGCGCGTCATTGATGAGAGCCCACCACCGAGCACGATGATGTCAGGATCCACGATATTGATGACCGTCGCCAGCGCCCGCGACAAACGTGCAAAGTAGCGCTGCAGCGTGGCCTCACAGGCGACATCGCCGGCCTCGGCGCGCGCGGCGATCGTGGGCGGGTCGATGGCTTCGCCGCCATGGCGAAGATGGTCCGCCGCCATGCCGGGGCCGGACAGCCAGGTTTCAACGCATCCGCGACGCCCGCAATAACAGGGCGGCCCGACTTCATCGTCCGCAAGCGGGTTGTGCCCCCACTCGCCGGCAATCGCGTTGGCCCCCGTCAGTGCCTGGCCATTGATGACCAGACCGCCACCCACGCCGGTGCCGAGGATGACACCAAACACCACGCCAGCCCCGCGCGCCGCGCCATCGGTGGCTTCGGACACGGCGAAACAGTTGGCGTCGTTGGCCATGCGGATCTCACGACGCAACACGGTTTGCAGGTCGCGCTGCAGGGGCCGGCCATTGAGGCAGGTGGAGTTGGCGTTCTTGATGCATCCGCTCAGCGCCGAGATCGCACCCGGCGTGCCGACGCCGACACGCGCCCGATCACCGAGCGACTGTTCCATACGCTCGACCAGGCTGGCGACAGCCATCACCGTGGCCATGTAATCGTTCTGCGGGGTGGCGATGCGCTCGCGCGCCAAAACGCGGCCCCCGGCATCGAGCGCAATCGCCTCGATCTTGGTGCCGCCCAGATCAACGCCGATCCTCAGCATCTCAGTCGCCCCACACCCCGAGCGCCTGCAACTGGCGGGTCGCCGCCTCGCTCCAGCCGCGATTGGCGGCGGGGCTGGCGGGACTGGGGTGGAGCACACGGCCGATCTTGACCGGCAAACCCCTCGCCACCTTGGCGGCGCGTTGCTCTGCCCAGGCACCCACGCCGATCACCCACTCGGGTGACACGGCTTCAATCAAGGCACGCAAATGGGCGTCGCACGCGGCCAGCACGGGTGCGACTTCGGTGGCGGGCAATTTGTCGGGGGTCAGGTTGCGCCCACCATCGAAGAAAGCCAGCGGGCAGTAGTTGGCAACGAAGTGCTCGGCAAAAAAAGCCTCTGCCGTGCCGAAACGTTCCTGGAACAGCCCCCAAAGACGCCGGCCACTGACCTCGGAGCGCGTGCAGGCGAAACCTTCAACCGGGCGTTTCGGATTCTCGATGGCCGGCTGTCCGATGTCGCCAGACAAGCCCATCCAGTCGCGCACCATCGCCACCTCGCCGAAGGGCACACCGGTCTGCACCATGCCGAAAGGACCGGGATTCATGCCGACCAGGACCACTTTTTTTCGACCACTGCCGAAGCGGCGCAGATAGGCTTCATGCACCGGCCAGGCGTAGTCGAGCGGGTTGTAGACATGCGTTACCGGCGGCGAGAAGCGCAAGGCGCCCACGTCGGCAGACAGGGCTTTTGCGGCAAGAATCAGCGGGTGAGTCGCGCTCACGATTTCGCCCAAACAGTCGGCGTTGCGCTGGCATGCCACGGCGCGACCTTGAGCAGTAACACCATGCCCGGAATAGCCAGCACGAAACACAGTATGAAAAAGTTGTACCAGCCCATGCTTTCGACCAACCAGCCCGCCGAGGCGTTGATGAAAGTGCGCGGCACCGCCATCAGGCTGGTGAACAAGGCCAACTGGGTGGCCGAGTAGGCCGGGTGGGTGGTTCGCGCCATGAAGGCAACAAAGGCCGTGGTACCCAGGCCCGCGCCGACGGCTTCGCCGGCGATCACGGTCGCCAGCACCACCAATCGTGCGGCATCGGACGGTGCCGGGCCCAGCCAGGCCAGCCACACAAAACCGAGAATGGTGACGATCTGCACCACGCCGAACAGCCACAGCGCCCGGTTGATGCCGAGCTTGACCATCCAGATGCCGCCAAGGATGCCGCCGATCACCATCGGCCACAGGCCGGCGTTCTTGGCGATCACGCCGATCTCGGTCTTGCTGTAGCCCATATCGAGATAGAAGGGCGTGGCCAGCGCCGTGCACAGCGAATCACCGAGCTTGTACAAAAAGATGAAGGCCAGCACCCACAAGGCGGACTTGACGCCATGGCGGGTGAAAAACTCGTGAAAGGGCTCGACCACGGCATCGCGCAAGGTACGCGGCCGAATGCCGGCTGCTGCGGGTTCGCTCACCATCAAGGTCATGACCATGCCGGGCAGCATGAAAGCAGCGGTGATCAGAAACACCTGCGACCAGGGCAGATGATCGGCGAGAATTAACGAGAGCGAGCCGGGCACCAGACCCGCAATGCGATAGGCATTCACATGGATGGCGTTGCCGAGGCCAAGCTCTTCATCGGCCAGAATGTCGCGACGGAAGGCGTCCAGCGCGATATCGAGGGTGGCCGAACACAGCGCGATCACTGCAGTGAGCGTAACCACCAGGGTGAGCTGCTCGGTGGGCGAGAGCCGGCCCAGCCAGGCGATCGAGGCCAGCAAGCCAAGCTGCGTAACCAGCATCCAGCTGCGCCGCCGACCGAGCACCGGCAAGATGCCGAAACGGTCGAGCAGGGGCGCCCAAAGGAATTTCCAGGTGTAGGGAAACTGAATCAGCGCAAAGGCGCCGATGGCTTTCAACGACAGGCCTTCGGTTTTCAGCCAGGCCGGAATCAGGTTGAGCAGCAGATAGAGCGGCAACCCGGAGGCGAAGCCGGTGAAGATGCATATCAGCATGCGCCGATTGAGGAGCACATCGCGCCAAGAACGGCGCTCGGTGCCGGCCGGTGCCACGTCGACGGGTGTTGTCACAATTAAACGAGTGCCTTACTGAGGGGCATTGCTGGGAGCATCCGCCGGGCGATCTTCGCGAATGGCTTCGACCACATCTTTGCCGGCTTCCTTGACCTTGGCCGCCGCCTTTCGCGTTGCCTCAAGGAAGCGCGCTGCCGCCTCGGCGGTGGCGGCACCGGAATCGCGAAGCTCGGGTACCGGCGCTTCGCCAGCTTCGTCGATCGGCACCACGGCACGCTCTTCAACCGGCGCGGCCGCCTGATCGATCGCGGGTGCTTGCTCCATGGCTTCGTCTGCCGCCTTGCTGGCGGCACCGCCGAGTTTTTTGAGGGCTTCGCCGGCCTTTTCGATCGCCTCGCGCGCCGCCACGCCGGCATCGCGCAAAGCGGGGTCTGCGCGCTCTTCGACGGGTGCGCTTCCAGGTTCGGCCGTTGATGTCGGCTCACACGCCGCCAGCACACCACCACTCAACAACACGCACAACAGGGGCACTCGGCCCATCACAAGTCTCCACCACGTCGACGTGAAATCGTCGATCAATATCTGAATTGTCCCACAGCTCGACAAATGCAAGGCATCAGCAGGGCGTGCTGACACCTTTTGAAATCAAACAGCCCCGGAAACGACACGAGGCCCTCGCGGGCCTCGTTGTCTGTGACTGAATCGCGCTTACTTGACGCGGTTCTTGTACTCGTCGGTGCGGGTATCGATTTCGATCTTGTCACCGATTTCGACAAAGGCCGGCACCATCAGCTCAAAGCCCGTGGCGATCTTGGCCGGCTTGAGCACCTTGCCCGAGGTATCGCCCTTGACGGCGGGTTCGGTATAGGTGACTTCACGCACCACCGAGTTGGGCAGATCCACGGAGATCGCCTTGCCGTTGTAGAACACCACTTCGCAGGCCAGACCGTCTTCGAGGTACTTGAGGGCGTCGGTCATGTTGTCGGCTTCGACTTCGTACTGCTCGTAGTCGGCGTCCATGAACACGTACATCGGATCGGCAAAGTAGGAGAAAGTCACTTCCTTGCGCTCGAGCTGGACGACTTCGAACTTGTCGTCGGCCTTGTACACCGACTCCGAAGGCGCTGCGGTCAGCAGGTTCTTCAGCTTCATTTTCACGACCGCAGAGTTGCGGCCGGACTTGTTGTATTCGGTTTTCTGCACGACGAGCGCGTTGCCGCCCACCATGATCACGTTACCGGAGCGCAGTTCCTGAGCAGTTTTCATCGCGTTTACCTGAGGGTCTTCGGACAGCAGCGAGGCTGCTCGTCATTTAAAACCCGCTATTTTACGTCGGGTTGAACCATTTTCACCAGCCTGTCGACCAGACCGTCCGTCGCCCCGATACGACCACACCACCGGATCGCATGCGCTCTGAGCGCCGGCAAGGCGCGATTGAAGTCCGTCCAGTGGGT
>JBFIJC010000156.1:0-8227 GCA_041600915.1 Nitrogeniibacter sp. | reverse complement strand
TTCTTGAATCCTGTCTATAGTGTTTGCAGCGCATCATTGCGCCAGCCACCCGCCAGCGAGGCCCATGACTCACGCCACCCACGGTTCGCTCTTTGCTGATTTGCCCGCCCCCGGCGCGGAGGAAGACTTTCGGCCGCTGTTTGCCAACGGCGCGGTGCAAATCGAGCGGATTGTCTCGCACAGCCACGCGAGCCCGCCGGGCTTCTGGTACGAACAGGCGGACGACGAGTGGGTGTTGCTGGTGAGCGGTGCGGCCGCGCTGGCCTTTGACGACGGGCGCGAGCTGGCGCTGGCGCCGGGCGACTGGGCGCTGCTGCCGGCGGGCTGCAGGCACCGGGTCGCGCGCACCGAGGCGGCCACCATCTGGCTGGCGGTGCATGCGCGGCCAGCCGATACCGAATCAACTGTTATATAAGACATTAGATAAAACCATCGCGACGCTTTAAAATGGCGATCAACGCCTTCGGGCAACCGATCATTTGAATCCGCCGGCCCTTGCGGCCGGTGCACCACTGAGGTCCAGGTCCATGAGCACACATACCCAGATCGGCGGCATGCAAGTCGCCACCACGCTCAAGCAGCTGCTTGAGAACGACATCCTGCCGGGCACCGGCGTTTCGGCCGAGCAGTTCTGGTCGGGGCTGGAAGGCATCGTCAACGATCTGGCGCCGAAGAACCGCGCCCTGCTCGCCAAGCGCGACGAGCTGCAAGCCAAGATCGACGCCTGGCACCAGGCCAACGGCAAGGGCGACTTCGCCGCCTACAAGGCCTTCCTGACCGAGATCGGCTACCTCGTGCCGCAGGGGCCGGACTTCAAGATCGAGACCGAAAACGTCGAACCCGAGATCGCCACCCAGGCCGGCCCGCAGCTGGTGGTGCCGGTGATGAACGCACGCTTCGCACTCAACGCGGCCAACGCGCGCTGGGGCAGCCTGTACGACGCGCTGTACGGCACCGACGTGCTGCCCGAAACCGGCGGCGCCGAAAAAGGCGCGGCATACAACCCGGTGCGCGGCGCCAAGGTGGTGGAATACGCACGCAACTTCCTCGACGACGCCGCCACCCTGGTCGACGCCAGCCACAAGGACGCCACCGACTACGCCGTGGTCGAGGGCAAGCTGGTGGTCACGCTCAAGGACGGCACCACCACCAGCCTGGCCGACCCGTCGCAGTTTGCCGGCTACCACGTGGGCGACACGCCCGCCGTGCTGCTCAAGCAACACGGCCTGCACTTCGAGATCCAGTTTGACCGCCACCACCCGATCGGCAAGACCGACCCGGCCGGCATCAAGGACGTGCTGGTCGAAGCCGCGCTGACCACCATCATGGACTGCGAAGACTCGGTCGCCGCCGTCGATGCCGAAGACAAGGCGCTGGCCTACGGCAACTGGCTGGGTCTGATGAAGGGCACGCTCTCCGAGCAGGTCGCCAAGGGCAGCAAGACGATTACCCGCAGCATGAACCCCGACCGCGTCTACACCGCGCCCGACGGCAGCACGCTCACGCTCAAGGGCCGCGCCATGCTGTTCGTGCGCAACGTGGGCCACCTGATGACCAACCCGGCGATTGTCGCCGCCGACGGCCACCAGATTCCCGAAGGCATCATGGACGCCATGTTCACCGCCTGCGCCGCGATTCACGACCTGAAAGGCAATGGCCCGGTGCGCAACTCCACCGCCAAGAGCGTCAACATCGTCAAACCCAAAATGCACGGCCCCGAAGAAGTCGCCTTCACCGTCGAGCTGTTCGGCCGCGTCGAGCAAGCCCTCGGCCTGCCGAAGAACACGCTCAAGGTCGGCATCATGGACGAAGAGCGCCGCACCTCGGTCAACCTCAAGGAGTGCATCCGCGCCGCCAAAGAGCGCGTGGTGTTCATCAACACCGGCTTCCTCGACCGCACCGGCGACGAAATCCACACCAGCATGGAGGCGGGCCCGTTTGCGCCCAAGGCCAAGCTCAAGACCATGAAGTGGATCCTCGCCTACGAAGACCAGAACGTCGACGTCGGCCTCGCCTGCGGCCTGCCCGGCCGTGCGCAGATCGGCAAGGGCATGTGGCCCGTGCCCGACAACATGGCCGACATGATGACCGCCAAGATCGGCCACCCCAAGTCCGGCGCCAACACCGCCTGGGTGCCCTCGCCCACCGCCGCCACGCTGCACGCGCTGCACTACCACCAGATCAATGTGTCCGAGGTGCAGGCCGAGCTGCGTGGTCGTACGCCGGCCAATGTGGACGACATCCTCGACATCCCGCTGCTGGGCGACCAGAAGCTCACCGCCGACGAGATCCAGAAAGAGCTCGACAACAACGCCCAGGGCATCCTCGGCTATGTGGTGCGCTGGGTCGACCAAGGCGTGGGCTGCTCCAAGGTGCCCGACATCAACAACGTCGGCCTGATGGAAGACCGCGCCACGCTGCGCATCTCCAGCCAGCACATCGCCAACTGGGTGCGCCACGAAGTGTGCTCGATCGATCAGGTGCTCGAGACGCTCAAGAAGATGGCCAAGGTGGTTGACGCCCAGAACGCCGGCGACCCGCTGTATCGCCCCATGGCACCGTCCTACGACGGCATCGCCTTCGAAGCGGCCTGCGACCTGGTGTTCAAGGGCTGCCAGCAGCCTTCCGGCTACACCGAGCCGCTGCTGCATGCGCATCGCCTGTCGGTGAAGGCGTTGTAAGCCGGCCGCTTGCTGTAAAGAGAAACGCCAGCCTGGGGGTACCGGGCTGGCGTTTTTTGTTGACGGACGTTTGCTCAGAGGCGGTCACGGGTCGGCATGATCTGCCGACGGGGCTTCGGTACCGACGCAACAACACATCGGTCAACGATCATTTTCCGAAACCTGCCCTCTACGTCCCATCCGAGGCCTACCCGGCAGCCGGAGCCGCCTTCCACATTGGCAAAGCCGCCCCTGGCTTCGTAGCCCGGATGGAGCGAAGCAAAATCCGGGGGCAACGGCCGATCCACCGACAAATCCCGGAGGCGGCCCTGCGGGCCTTGACCGGGCTACGCCAGCTTGTCCGGGCCACTTGATTCAAGTACCCAGCGCCAGCAGTTCACGCTGCATACGTCGAATGCCCGACACAAGATTGCGAAAACTGGGTGAGCGCCCATTGTCGAGCGTCAGACATGCGCCAATGGCGCGAGAACCTGCGACCTTCTCGTATCGGTTTCTTGTCAGCACTTTCAGTTCGCGGCTCGGACTACCCAAACTATCAGGCTCGCGGAATTTCCTGGATTGCTGTTGCGTCGCCAAGCCCTTTATGCCAAGCGCTCTTTCCACCGAAGCAAGATCGGCCAGGTAGAACGACTCCAGCTCTGTACAAGCAATTCGCACCACGCATGCCGCCTGCTTTCCCGAAGCGGCACACAAATCGAGCAGGTGCTGCTTTAGTTTCACGCAATCGGGCTGACTGTCCTGGTCGCGTAGCACGATGAAACGCGCAGCGCGATTCTGGTAGCCCCGGATGCGCCGGACAAGCTGCTTTTCCAGATCCTGCTTGCCCTCGAACGGGATCAACCGGAATGTCACTCGATCGTCGAGGAGTCTTGGCAGCAGTGAATCGAGCATGGCTTTGGCGGATTGTTCTTCCAACAGAAACACCAGTTCCCTCATTGCGGGTCCACCCCGTCGAAGAAGCCCTGCTTCCACAAGTAGCCCATCTGATCACCATCCTCGACATAGGCCTTGATCTGCGCGTTGTCACGGGCACGATGGATCTCGGTGCAACCATCGCGCTTCACCAGCCAGCAGACTTCATCCAGTTCCATGGCGTTGAGGAAGTCCGGCGAATGTGTCGACACGAACACCTGCCCGCCACGATTAGCGTAGCTGCGGAACTCCTCCGCCAGTTCCGTCATAAGTTGGGGATAGAGCTGGTTCTCCGGCTCTTCAACACACAGCAGCGGATGGGGGCGCGGATCGTAGAGCAACACTAGATAGGCAAACATCTTGATGGTGCCGTCCGACACGTAGCGGTCAAGGAACGGCGTTTTGAACGACCCGTCCTGAAAGCGCAAAGTCAGGTAGCCATCGTCCATCAGCTTGGGCTCGACCGAGGTGACTCCCGGCACTCGCTGGGTCATGATCTTCAGAATCTTGTTGAAGACATTCGGATGCTGCTCGTTCAGATAACGCGCGACAAGCGGCAGGTTCTCACCCGTTTCCGATAGATGCTCCGTATCGCCTGACGCATCCTTCCGGCCCCGCGCTGCATTGATGTGAAAATCCGACACATGCCAGTTTTCAATCAATTGACGAAACGCGTTCGCTGCCTTGAAGCGCTCGAATTGTCCCAGCCCCTTGATCGCCAGCGTATCCGCAGATACGCGCTGTTCCTCCCGATCTAAGGCCTCGTCGGCCTTGTTGAAGTCTTCTTCGTTGGTAATGGCATAGCCTGCACCCTTCGAAAAATCGAGGAAGTGGTAGGGGCTGCCGTAACGCCCACGCTTGTAGCGCAACAGCTCGCGCTGCACCACAGGCAGCCCCTTGTGCTCCGCGATCTCTAGCGAATAGGTCACTAGGCGCTCGATGCCGGTGATCTCCATCCGGTATTGCAGCTCGATCAGGATTGAGTCCTTCTTCGGGTCACACCCCCGGCTCAAAACCTCGCCGAAGCGCCCGCGCTTATCCAACGCCTGGCGCACATTGCCCTTCAGGCAGTCATGCAGAAAGCCGAACACGTCGAACAGCGTGGACTTGCCGGAACCATTCGCGCCGACCACGACGAAAAAGGCTGGCAGATCCGGGAGGTGGGCGTCACGAAAGGCCTTGAAGTTCTTGAGCCGTATAGATTCGATTTTCATGGATCAGGTCCCCGAACACACTGGCGCAGAGGTGCGCCGAGGCCTCATTCTAGTAGATGTTCTCGGCCGTACCCGAATGCGCTTGAGCAACGCTCTGACCGGCTCATCGTCGGGGTCTGACGGCATGAGCCCGCGCGGGGAGAAATAACCACATAACATTGCACCGAGTACAACTATTGTCGATATACCCAGCCCGTACTCGGAACGCAAACAGCACGCGTAGGTTGGGCTGACGAAGGAAGCCCAACACTCGGTGCTCCACAATTGCACGGCTGAATGTTGGGCTTCGCTGCGCTCAACCCAACCTACATGGTTCTGCCGCACGCTCGCGTGAGACGGGACGAGGTCGGAAGGTGTCAGTCATTGGGCGCCGTGCCAACGACCGCCTCGGCCGACCACGCAAGGCCGGCGGGATGAATCCCGCCCTACGCTTCGTCGGCATGCGCTGTCGGCTGACGGCATCTGAGGCTGAGCGCCGAGCGACGCCACGATCACGCAACACACCTCCACCGTCGACTTGCCTCTGCTCGTGAAATTGCTTTCCAATGACACACCGCGCACCGCGCTGGTGCGCAACTCCGTTCACCTGTTTCGAGAGCCAAAAACGCATGTTCGAACACATCGACCCTTATGCCGGCGACCCTATCCTGACGCTGGCGGAGACATTCCAGAAGGATGCGCGGCCGAACAAGGTCAATCTGAGCATCGGCCTGTACTACGACGAGGAAGGCCGCATCCCGCTGCTCGATTCGGTGCAGCAAGCCGAAGCGCGGGCGGCGCTGACGCCCACGCCGCGCGCTTATCTGCCGATGGAAGGCCACGCGGGTTATCGCGCCGCGGTGCAGCGTCTGCTGTTTGGCGCAGACAGCGCGGCGGTTCAGGCGGGGCGCATCGCGACCATTCAGACCATTGGCGGCTCGGGCGCGCTCAAGGTCGGGGCAGACCTGCTCAAGCGCTACTTCCCCGACAGCCAGTTGTGGGTGAGCGACCCGACCTGGGACAACCACCGCTCGATCTTTGCCGGCGCGGGCATTACGGTGAATGACTACCCCTATTACGACCCGGCCACCTGCGGACTGCGCTTCGATGCGATGCTGGCCGCCATCAAGACATTGCCGGCAAAGAGCATCGTGCTGCTGCATCCGTGCTGCCACAACCCGACCGGGGTGGATCTGTCGCAGGACCAATGGACGACGCTGATTCCGGTGCTGGCCGAGCGGCAACTCATCCCCTTTCTCGACATCGCCTACCAGGGCTTTGGCGACAACCTCGACGACGACGCCTTTGCCATCCGCGCCATGGCCAACGCCGGGCTGTCGTTCTTCGTCAGCAACTCGTTTTCGAAGAACCTGTCCTTCTACGGTGAGCGTTGCGGCGGCTTGTCGGTGGTATGCCAGGATGCCGAGGAAGCGGCGCGGGTACTCGGGCAGATGAAATTCACCGTGCGCCGCAATTACTCCAGCCCGCCGCTGCACGGCGGAACCATCACCGCGGCCGTAATGAACGACCCCGCGCTGTACACACAGTGGGTGGGCGAGGTGGCCGAAATGCGGGTGCGTATCAAGGCGATGCGTCAGAAGCTGTACGAGGTGCTGTGCGCCAAGGTGCCGGGCAGGGACTTTGGCTACTTCATCACCCAGCGCGGCATGTTCAGCTACACCGGCCTGTCGCCGCAGCAGGTGGACCGCCTGCGTGACGAGTTTGCGGTGTATCTGGTCGGCTCGGGGCGCATGTGCGTGGCGGGCTTGAACAGCGGCAATGTGGATGATGTGGCCGCGGCCTTTGCCGAGGTGCTCAAGAACTGAGACCCGACACGGCCGATGCACACGCGCCGTCTGACGGTGAGGTCACTGTAAGCAGCCGCGAGCCGTAATGAGAAGCGCCAGCCGGCTTTGCCAGGCTGGCGTTTTTTTGCCTCTCGAGTGCCATCCAATGGGCGCACCAGCGTGCAGTTTTTCATACTCCAAGCCGTTTTCTGCGCGCCCCACACTCAAGCTCCAGCCCAGCGGGCCGTAAGCTCAGAAGCGATCCGCGCGCACACCCCCGCACCGGATACTTTTTTGACCGACGAGCGCCCAATGACACGGCTGCACCCGCTGTCCCTCCGATTCGAGAGCCCGGCCCTCGAACAGGCTTATGACGACTACATCTACCCGCGCATGCTGGTGCAGTGGCGTGCGGCGCTGGTGATCGGGCCGCTGCTGTATGTGATGCTGTTCATCCTCGACCGCTGGTATGTGCCAGAAGCACAGCACGACGCGCTGTGGGCGATACGCCTGGGCTCGCTGATCATTCCGGTCAGCTTCATGTACATCACCTTTACCGCGGCCTATCGCCGCTGCGCCTACCTGCTGCCCGCGCTCAACGGCCTCACCGGCGGTCTGTGCCTGATTGCGATGATGCAACTCATGCCCATCGAGGTGGTGGCGCAGTATTACCCGGTCGTGATCGTCGTCACCTTTTTCACCTATAACTTCAGCGGCACGCGCTTTATCTATGCGGTGGCGGTCGATCTCGTGCTGCTGATCACCTACAACCTGTGTTTTGGCGCGCTGGTCGACTATCCCATCCACCTGCTCGCCACGCAGGACTTCTTCATGATCTGCGCCAACCTCATCGGCGGCGGGGCGGGCTACCTCGTCGAGCGCCAGCGGCGACGCCTGTTCGTGCACAAACAGGCACTCGAAGACGAGCGCCGCCTGCACCTCGATCGCGCGCTGCACGACAGCCTCACGGGGCTACCCAACCGCGAACTGCTGTACGACCGCATCAACCAGCTGCTGGCGGGCGCCAACCGCTCGACGACTCAACATGCGCTGTATTTTGTTGACCTGAACGACTTCAAACCGATCAACGATGTGCACGGACACGCCGTGGGCGACCAGATGCTGCAGTGCGTGGCGGCCCGACTGCGCCAGGCGGTGCGTGACACCGACACCGTTGCCCGGCTGGGCGGCGACGAATTCGTGGTGCTGGTACCTCAAATGCCCGACGCCACCGCCGCGCATCATCAGGCCGAACGCATCCAGACCATGGTCGCCCGCAACGATGACGGCGTGCCCGATGGCATCTCGCTCAGCGCGAGCATCGGGCTGTGCCTGTTCCCCTACCCCGATGCCACCGCCGACGACATCATCCACCGCGCCGACCTGGCGATGTATCACCACAAAGCCTCGGGCACCCTCCCCTTGCCGCTTACCGACCCGCAAGCTGCTGCCATCAGGCATCCTCACAACTGACGCAGATCATTTTGACTCTTCAACATCTGTTGTAGAGTCACGGCATGAATACCCTCACAGCCACGGCTGTTTTTGAATCCCTCGCCTCCGGCCTGCGCCTGGAAGTCTTCCGTTTGCTGGTACGCAAGGCGCCGGAAGGGCTGGTCGCGGGCGACATCGCCGCTGCGCTCGATGTGCCGCC
>JBFIJC010000155.1:0-8244 GCA_041600915.1 Nitrogeniibacter sp. | reverse complement strand
TCGGCGTCGTAGTGCAGCCGCGCTTCGATGGGTCGATCAAGCAGCGCGGCACGCAGGCCGATATGCGCATCCTGAAAGATGCGCGCGTCCATCAGGCGCGGCGCGCCTTCGATCAGCGGCGCAAAGCCCATGTGGGCGAGGATGTCGCGCTCGATGTCGATGCCCGGCGCAATCTCGATCAGGGCCAGCCCGCGCTCGGTCAGGCGGAACACGCAACGCTCGGTGATGTAGAGCACCGGCTGATGGCGCTGGTTGGCCACATCACCGCTGAAGGTGCGATGCTCGACCTGCTCGACAAACTTGGGCGACTTGCCTTCGCGCACGATGCGCAGCTGGCCGTCCGCGACCGCGATCTCCAGCCCCCCGGCGGTAAAGGTGCCGACAAAGACCACCTGCTTGGCGTTCTGGCTGATGTTGATGAAGCCGCCGGCGCCGGCAATGCGGCTGCCGAACTTGCTCACATTCAGGTTGCCCTGACGGTCGGCCTGCGCGAGCCCGAGAAAGGCCATGTCCAGCCCGCCGCCGTCGTAGAAGTCGAACTGACTGGGCTGGTCGATGATCGCCTCGGTGTTCACCGCCGCGCCAAAGTCCATGCCGCCGGCGGGAATGCCGCCGATCACGCCGGGCTCGGCCGTCAGGGTCAACAAGTCGATGATCGACTCTTCGGCCGCGACCGCCGCCACGCCCTCCGGCATGCCAATGCCCAGGTTCACCACCACATTGGGGCGCAATTCCATGGCCGCGCGGCGGGCGATGATCTTGCGCTCCGACATCGGCAGCGAGGCCACGCTGGTGGCCGGCACGCGAATCTCGCCGGCGTAGGCTGCGTTGTAGGGCGTGCCGAAGGTCTGCTCATGGTGCTCGGGCTTTTCCGCCACCACCACACAATCGACCAGCACGCCGGGGATCTTCACCTGACGCGGGTTGAGCGTGCCGCGGTCGGCCACCCGTTCGACCTGCGCGATGACGATGCCGCCGCTGTTATGGGCGGCCATGGCAATGGCCATCGCCTCCAGCGTCAGCGCCTCTTTTTCCATGGTCACATTGCCATCGAGGTCGGCCGTAGTGCCACGAATGATGCCGACGTGAATCGGGAAGGCTTTGTAGAACAGGTAGTCCTCGCCGTCGATGGGCATCAGGCGTACCAGGTCTTCCTGCGTCACCGAATTGATCTTGCCGCCACCGAAACGCGGGTCGACAAAAGTGCCCAGGCCGACGCGGGTCAGCGTGCCGGGCTTGCCGGCGGCGATATCGCGAAACAGGTGGGAGATCACGCCTTGCGGCAGGTTGTAGGCTTCGATGCTGTCGGACACCGCCAGCGCCTGCAGCTGCGGCACCAGCCCCCAGTGCCCGCCCACCACGCGCTTGACCAGCCCGCGATGGCCGAAGTGGTTGAGCCCGCGCTGCTTGCCGTCGCCCTGACCCGCGGCGTAGACCAGCGTGAGATCGCGCGGATAGCCCACGCCATCGGCGCTGTCCTGTGCTTCGGCGAGGAAGCGTTCCTCAAGCGCTACGGCGATGCCTTCGGCAAAACCGATGCCGACAAAGCCGCCGGTGGCCACGGTGTCACCACTGCGCACCAGTTGCACCGCCTCGGCGGCGCTCACTACCTTGCCACGCCGACGCCGGCGCAGCTCTTCAATCATTCGTGCGGTATTGCCCCGTTCCTGCATGCCCTCTCCCCCTCGCATCACGGCTATCGATGAGCCGCTCAGATATGGCGCAACAATACTGCGCCAATCGGGGAAAAGGCTACCGGGTTAACCCGGCATGCCGTCGATGCGGGTGCTCACCAGCCACTTGCCGTAGCGCCACAGAAAGAGCAGCAGCGCGGCCGCAAAGCAGGCGCCGGCGGAATGAATCAGCGGCTGATACGCGCCGGGCACGAAAGCCGCCGCCAGGCGAAGCACGGTCGCCAGCAGCATCAGGGCGTAAGCCGGCACCATCAGCGGCGGCAAGACCAGATTGCGGCCGGTGTGGCCCAGGGCCGTGCGGGTCATCATGCCGAGCGTCAGCACGCCGATGCCCCCGATGGCAATGCAGTGCACTGCCGCCGACATCAGCGCAGGCGCCACCGACAAGGCCAAGCCCACCAGTCCGATGCCGAAGGCGGTCAGCGAGTAGCCCAGATACAGCACCCACAGCAGCGGATGCTGGCGCATCGAGCCGTGCGCGTTGCGCATCAGCAGCACCAGGTTGAACACCATGCCGGCCGCGCCGACGATGAGCGCCAGCACCGACGGTGCATTGGTGGCAATCAGCGCCGCCAGGATCACCGGCGACAGCAAACCGACAATGCCCGCCCAGCGCGGATGGCTGACCTGCGGCCGCTTGAGCGCGCGGTGGGTAAAGAAGGGAATCACCCGCAAACCAATCAAGGTGATGAAACCGGCCACCAGCAACAGGCCGGTGAACAGCAGACGGCGGGCATCCATGTCGAGCGCGCCGGCAACGGTCAGCAGATACAAGGCATTGGCCAGGGCGAAAGCGAGCAGCAAAAAGGGCACGCCGGCATTGCGCTTGCTACGCGCCCGCCACACCGGCAGCGCTACCGCAGCCGCCGCACAGACGAAAAAGCTGACCGACAGCAGGCCGGTCATCAAGGGCGCACCGGTCTCGGTCGAGGCCGCAATGCGCGCACCCAGCCACAGCGCGGCCAGGCCGGCCAGCGGCATGCCGGAGAAGGCCGGCTGGCCGGTCCACGAACCGACTGCTGTCAGCAAGAAACCGACAATCA
This sequence comes from Nitrogeniibacter sp., assembly GCA_041600915.1. Lineage (GTDB taxonomy): Bacteria > Pseudomonadota > Gammaproteobacteria > Burkholderiales > Rhodocyclaceae > Nitrogeniibacter. The sequence goes on along the minus strand of JBFIJC010000155.1, from coordinate 5,507 downwards.
CCGCGCCCGCGTAGCCCCAGATCATCTCGTGACCGTGCCACAGCATGCCGGGCAGCCCGTCGGTGCCGTTGAAGCCGGCCACCCAGGCCAGAATGGCGACCACGCCGAACAGCGCCGCGAACAGGTAGAAGGGGCGAAACGCCATCGCCATGAAAGGCGACCAGCCTGCGCGGCTGGCCGGCAGGCGGGGGCGGGGTTCTTCGAGTCGGATAATGGCCATCGGGAATCTCGTGAATCAGATCAGGGGGCGCACAGGCACCCGGTAGAAAGACATCCGGCCGCCTGAATGCGGCGCACCGGAGAGCGTTTGGGGTTGGGGGTGGGCCGCTTGAGCGGCCTCGGGGTGTTCATTGTTCATGACCCGGCCCGCCACTCAGGCGGCCACCGGTGCCAGATGACGCTCGACCGCGGGGAACATCTCCCGCTCTTCGAAGCGCACATGGGCGATCAAGGCCTCACCCGCCTCGGCGCAGCGCTGGCCGGCCTCGGCCGCGTCAAACAAGTGCATCAGCTGTTCATGTTCGGCCAGCAGGCGGCGCACCAGCGCATGCTCGCCGGCGGCACGCAGCACCGGCAGCAGATCGCGCTCTTCTTCATCGAAGTGCGCCTGCAGCTCCGGCCGCATCTGCGCCAGCGTCGCCACACCGGTGCCGCCGATCAGGGCACGGGCGAGCCGCAAGGCGGCGTGGTGTTCGCGGGACAATGGGATGAGACGGGGGTCGCGGCGCATGGGCACCTCCTCGGGTCAATCAAATGGCTTCACGAAGATGCATTTTAAGTGTATCTTTCAAAGAGTCAACTTGAATGCATCTTTAGCGCTTAGCTTAATCGGCCGGACATCCCATGCAGATCACTCAGTACACCGACTACGCCCTGCGCGTCCTGATCTATCTGGGCGCCTGCCCCGAACGGCGCGTGACCATCAAGGAAGTGGCCGAGACCTTTGATATCTCGCGCAGCCATGTGATGAAGATCGTCAATCAACTGGTGACGCTGGGTTTTGTGGAGGGCACGCGCGGCAAAGGCGGTGGCCTGCGCCTCAATCGCGCGCCGGCGGCCATCGGTGTGGGCGAAGTCGTGCGCCTGATGGAGCCCGGTTTCGATCTGGTCGACTGCTTTCGCGCCGAATCCAGCTGCCTGCTCAGCGCCGGCTGCCGGCTCAAGGGCGCACTCAATACCGCTTTGCAGGCCTTTCTCGCCGCGCTGGACGAGGTCACCCTGGCCGATCTGATCGTCAATCAGCCACGGCTGCGCACCATGCTCGGCGTGATCGCGATCAGCCCATCACCGTAAGCACCACCGAGCGCGTCGCACCCCGACTGCGGTGCTCCCACAGAAAAATCCCCTGCCAGGTACCGAGCAGCAGACGGCCCCCGCCGACCGGCACGGTCAGGCTCGTATCGGTCAGCACCGAGCGCACATGGGCGGCCATGTCGTCCGGCCCTTCCAGGTCGTGCCGGTAAGCCGGGTCACCATCCGGCGCGAGACGTGCCATGACGGTTTCCAGGTCATGGCGCACATCCGGATCGGCATTTTCGGTGATCGTCAGCGAACAACTGGTGTGCTGCACGAAAACATGGCATAGGCCGACGGTCATACCGCTATCGCGCACCACCCTGGCGACCGCGTCGGTGATCTCATGTGTCCCGCGGCCGCGCGTGGCGATCGTGAGGACATGTTGATGTGTTGTCATGACGCACGGCCCATAAGCAAAAATAGATAGGGGAAACCCTTAAGCTTGATCACATATCGTCCGATAATCCTCCCGTCCCCACCGCACAGTCTACCCACCGCACCATGGCCACAAAACGACTTCTTGTTATCGACGACGTTTCTGTCATTCGCGGATTCGTCAAAGGCGCAGTCAAGCATCTGGACATCCGGGTCGGTGAAGCCTCGGGTGCCGAGCAGGCGCTGGCCATGCTCGAATCGATGCCGGCCGATGTCATCATCTGCGACCTGAACATGCCGGGCATGAACGGCGAAGCCTTCGTCAAAGCGCTTCGCGAACGCGGCGACACCACACCGATCATCATGCTGACCGTCGAGGGCGACCGCAAAGTGATCGCCAAACTGCTGCAGGCCGGCATTCAGGGCTATTTGCTCAAACCCTTCAAACCCGCAGTGCTGGCTGAACGCGTGCAGGAATTGCTCGACGGCACCGCACCGCCGGTACGTCCTTACGAAGCACCGGCAGAGGTTGCGGAAGCACTCGCCGAGGACAGCGACGACACCCCGGCCGAAGCGGCCGCAGAGTCCGAAGCCAGCGACACCAAAGGCTGACGCGGATCTACAGACCCCGCGCCCAGGCCGGCCGCAAGCCAGCCTGGGCCGGCGCCTCAAGCGCCCCGCGCACCTGTGCCAGCAAACGTGCCTTGTCGGCGCCCAGCGTGCCCTTGAGCGCCAGCCAGTTGGACGCGTGATCGGAGCGGAACACCGTCCGCTTCAAGTCCAGTTGCGACAGAAGACTCTCCATCTCAAGCAACAGCCCGCGCAGGTCCAGCGGTTCCCACTCCGGGAAGTCGGCCCGAAAGCGCTGCTCGCCGGTCGGAAAACTCACCACCAGCGTCGCCAGATACTCCGGCTGGGTCACGTTCGCCAGCCGCGCCGAGGCCTCGGCATGCTGCGCGCTGAACACCGGCCCGCCGAGTCCGTTAAGGATCATCACCGAGCGGGTGATGCCGGCCTCGCCGAGCTTGTCGAGCGCCTCGCGGGTGGTGTCGAAAGTCTCGCCCTTGTTGACCCGCGCCAGCACGGTGTCGTCGCCCGACTCGGCACCGACATAGACCATACTCAGGCCGGCAGCCGCCAGCGCCTGCATGTCGGCCACCGATTTCTTGCGCAGGTTGCGCGGCAGGCAATAGCTCGAAATACGGCGCACCGCCGGCAGATGCGTGCGAATGGCCTCGAGGATGGCGAGCAGGCGTCGGGTCGGCAGCACCAGCGCATCGCCATCGGCCAGAAACACCCGCCGCACCTGATCGCCGTACATCGCCGCAACGCGACGAATGCTGTCGATCACCTCGTCTTCAGCCCGCGCGCGGAAGGCTTTTTGCGGCGCGGTGTACATCTCGCAGAACGTACATTTGTTCCACGAGCAGCCATCCGTCACCGGCAGAATCAGCGATTGCGCCTCGCTTGGCGGCCGGAACACCGGCTCGACATAGCGAATCGGAATCGACTCAATCATGGAGCGCCAACACGGTCTCAGGCGCCGGCGGCGGCAACAGGCGCCCCATGCGCTCGCCCAGACGCACGGCGGATTCGGGCGCCCACGCAGGGTTGAAGGCCATCATCGGCTTGGGGAAGAGCATCACCACGGTCGAGCCGAGCAGAAAGCGGCCCATCTCCTCGCCCTGGCCCAGTTCGATGGGTTCATCGTCGTAACGCCATTTGGTGATGTCGGGCCGGCGCGGCGGATTGACCACGCCGTGCCACACCGTGGCCATGCTGCCGACGATGGTGGCGCCGACCAGCACCATCGCAAACGGACCGGCCGCAGACTCGAACACGCAGACCACCCGCTCGTTGCGCGCGAAAAGGCCGGGCACGCCGCGCGCCGTGGTCGGGTTCACCGAAAACAGCGCGCCGGGCACGTAAATCATCTCGGTCAGGCGGCCATCGCAGGGCATGTGGATGCGGTGGTAATCACGCGGGCTCAGATAGATGGTGGCGAACTGGCCATCTTCGAACCTGGCCGCCAACTGCTTGTCACCGCCCAGCAAGGCGCTGCAGCTATAGCTGTGCCCCTTGGCCTGAAACACCTGATCCCCACGGATCGGCCCGAACTGGCTGATCGCCCCATCCACCGGGCAGACAAAATCCGCGTCGACCAGCGTACGGGCATCGTCGCGCAGCGCGCGGGTAAAAAATTCATTGAAACTCGGGTAGGCCGCCGGATCGGGATTGGCCGCTTCGCTCATATCCACCGAATAACGCCGGATGAACCAGCGAATCACGCTGGTCGTGAGCTTGCCGCCACGCAGGCCGGCGAGTTTGCCGGCGAGCACGGTGAGGGCGCGTTTGGGCAGCAAATATTGGGGTAAGACGGCGAGGCGATCGGACACAGCGACTTCCAGCATTCAGGGGCTAAGTCGCCGATTATAGCGATTGCCGCGCACGCTGCTGGCTACACCACAACAAACCCGGCCGCCTCCACCGCCGCACGAATATCGCCCTCATCGAGCATCGCGGTGTGATCGATGACGGCCGCGCCGGTGTCCAGCGACACTTCCGAATGCTCGATACAGGGCAAATCCTGGATGGCATTCATCACGTCGCGCAGATCGGCGTCGGACTTGAGGCCGGCAATCATGAATTCAGTTCTTGGCATAAGCACTCCATTCCCGGGGCAACGGCCGCTCAGACCCTGCCAATATTGTTCAAGACACCACTCGGGCGTCCGTGGCACGATGGCCGCGACATGCCGAGAATACCCTCATGAGCGCCACCGCTGAATACACCCGCTTCTTCCGTGCCGACGATATCGCCCCGCTCGACTGCCTCGACGCGCGCTATCGGCAACAGGTGTTCGCGCCCCATTTTCACGAGAGCTTCGTGGTCAACACCCTGCTCGACGGCGCGCAGCGCTATCGCTATCGCGGCGCCGAGCATGTGGCCGCACGCGGCTCGCTGGTCATGATCAACCCGGGCGAGATGCACACCGGCCATGCCGAAACGGCTGGCGGCTGGGCGTATCGCGGCTTCTACCCATCGACCACGCTGATCAAGCAGCTGGCTGAGGCGATCGGCGGCCATGCCGGCGCCCTGCCTGTGTTTACAGCGACAGTCTCCCCCGATGCCGACCTGGCTCAGCGGCTCGACAGGCTGCATTTGATTCTGGCCGAATCCACCGATGCGCTGGTGCGCGAATCCGCTCAGGTCGCAGTCTTCGCTGACGTCATCCGCCGCCACATGCGGGTCTCGGAGCGTATCGAAGCGCGCAGCGCACGGCTCTCCGAACAGGTCAAGACCTTGCTCGCCGACCGCTTGGCCGACACGGTTTCACTCGCCGAGCTGGCTGCGCTCACCGGCCGTTCCACCTGGCATGTATGCCGTCAGTTCCGCGCCGACACCGGCCTGTCGCCCGTTGCCTGGCGCAACCAACTCAGGGTCCAACGCGCGCTGGGCGCCCTGATACGTGGCGACGCCATCGGCGATGTGGCAAGCCGGCTCGGTTTTTCCGACCAGTCGCACCTGACCCGCGCGTTCCGCAGCGCGTTGGGGGTCACCCCCGGGAGCGTGCGCCGTGGCCGCGTGAGCCACTGAGCCCATGAGCACACTCCGCCACGCCCTCTTAGCCGGCGCCCGCGACACCATTCCGCTGATGATCGGCACCTTGCCCTTCGGCGTCATCTACGGCACCAGCGCGGTCGCCGCCGGGCTGTCGCCGCTGGCGGCGCTGGCCATGTCGGTGATCGTGTTTGCCGGCTCGGCGCAGTTCATCGCCGTCAGCCTGATCAGTGGCGGGGCGGCGCTGCCGGTGATCTGGCTGACCACCTTGGTGG
>JBFIJC010000154.1:0-8262 GCA_041600915.1 Nitrogeniibacter sp. | reverse complement strand
GCTGGCGGCCTGTCTGAAAAGGACATGGTAATGGCAAGGTTTATCAATGAGCTTGCCCCATGATGCGCTGCGTCATGAATGCTTGCCATTCAGGTGGTAAGCTCTCCGAAAAAGACGGCGAGTAGTCAGGGAGCTCCGGCGAAAAACAGACCGACAGGAGCGGCCGTCAGGGAGAGCAAATGAAGCAGATCGAATGGCGCGCGTTCCCGTATGGGGACCGTGTGTATCGCTATACGGGCTCGGCGCTTGAATCTCACTGGCCCGTTTTGCACGGTGGCGACCGCGAAGTTTTTCCCGACGCTCAACGTATCGCCGATCAGCTCGAACGCTGCGGGCCGGGGCTATCGTACGACGCAGACCCGAACAATCTTGCCGAGATGCTGCAATCTGCCTGGCGTGATTACCACGCAGGCGATTTTTGCGCCGCAATGACGACAGGGCAGGCGGCGGGGCCAATCGGCGCTGTGGTTGCGGGCAGAGCGGCAATCGCCTATGCGATGCACCTCGAAAGCGACCCGGAGCGTGTGCTCTCCCTTTTGTGCGATACCGCAACCCACTGCGAGCGCCTGAGCCAGATCGAACCGGGCTGGGCAAACGTCTGGTACACCCATGCACTCGCACTTGCGCGCTATAGCCAACAGATTTCGGTGGTCAAAGCGCTGAGGCGCGGGTTGGGAGGCAAAGTGCGTCAGAGCTTGATGATTGCCATCGCACTGGAGCCAGAACACGCTGCGGCACATGCAGCGCTTGGTGCATACCACATGGAAGTCGTCGACAAGGTCGGTAGCGTCGTTGGCCGCCTCACTCATGGTGCCAGCCGCGCCTTGGGACTACGCCATTTCGAGCGCGCGATTATCCTTGATCCCGACTCCCCAAGCATCCGGATCGCTTACGCCAATGCCTTGTCGATGAACCGCCGTAGTCGACGGAGTGTCGCCGTCGAGCGGAATATGTCTGCCGCCGCCATGTGCCAACCACGTGACGCGATTGCGCATCTCGATGCGGATCGTGCAAGAACGCTCCTGGAAGGCGCAGGGGTATAAAAAAACCGGCGCGAACGCCGGTTTTTTTTGCCAGGGGCTTGCTCAAACGGCGTCGAGCGCCTGAGCCAGATCGGCGAGGATGTCGTCGATATGCTCAATGCCGATCGACAGGCGCACCATGTCTTCCGACACGCCCGCTTTTTCGAGCTCGGCCGGGGAGAGCTGGCGGTGAGTGGTGCTGGCCGGGTGGCAAGCCAGCGATTTGGCATCGCCGATGTTGACCAGGCGCGTTACCAGTTTGAGTGCGTCCTGGAAGCGACCGCCCGCCTCGAGCCCGCCTTTGACCCCAAATGACAAAATGCCCGACGCGCGGCCGCCCATGTACTTCTCGACCAGGCCAAAGTCCTTGTGATTGCGCAGGCCCGCGTAGTTCACCCACTCGACTTTGTCGTGGCCTTGCAGAAACTCGGCAACGCGCACGGTGTTTTCGCAGATCCGGTCCATACGCAAGGCAACCGTTTCGATGCCTTGGAGAATCAGGAAGGCGTTAAACGGGCTGATTGCAGCACCCATGTTACGCAGCGGTACGACGCGTGCACGTGCAATGAAGGCGGCGGCGCCGAGCGCTTCGGTGTAAACCACGCCGTGGTAGGACGGATCCGGCTCGTTTAGACGCTTGAAGCGAGCTTTGTGCTCGGCCCACGGGAACTTGCCCGAATCGACGATCATGCCGCCAATCGAAGTGCCGTGACCACCGAGGTATTTGGTGAGCGAATGCACCACAATGTCGGCACCGTGTTCGATCGGACGGCACAGATACGGCGTCGGCACGGTGTTGTCGACGATGACCGGGATGCCATTTCGGTGCGCGATTTCAACCAGGCGCTCGAAGTCGGTGATATTGCCCAGCGGATTGCCAACCGACTCGCAAAAGATGGCCTTGGTGCGTTCATCGATCAGGCTCTCGAACTGCTCGGGGTTCCGGTAGTCAGCAAAACGAACCTGGATACCCATTTGCGGCAGCGTGTGCGCGAACAGGTTGTAGGTGCCGCCGTACAGCGTCGACGCCGAGACGATATTGTCACCGGCCTCGGTGATGGTCTGGATCGCATAGGTAATTGCGGCCATGCCGGAGGCCAGTGCCAGACCGGCGATACCGCCTTCCATTGCCGCCACGCGGGCTTCGAGCACCGCCTGGGTCGGGTTCATGATGCGGGTGTAGATATTGCCCTCGACCTTGAGATCGAACAGGTCCGCACCATGTTGCGTGTCGTTGAACGCGTATGAGGTGGTCTGGTAGATCGGCACCGCCACCGCATTGGTTGTCGGATCGGGTGAATAGCCGCCATGGACAGCCAGTGTCTCAAGTTTCATCGATGCGCCTCTTTACACGTCAGTAGAAAAATTCAGTATATCAAGCAGCGTCCTCGTTCGACGGCGACATCAGCGTCTTCGTCAGACAGACGTTGACCCAATGCAAATTTCAAACTAGAAATGAAGTTCAAGTGGCATAAAAAAAGCTACTTGGCCAAGGCACGGTGGAGCAGGGCGCACGCCCTTGGCCAATCAAAATGACGGAGGAGATACCATGATTGCGACAACCGACCGCAAGGCGGGGTGGCTTGATGTTGCGGCAGCGCCGATATGGTCCGGCGCATCAGCAACGATACGTGTCCACCCTGTATGCATGCACCACTGCACCTGTCACGCCATCTCGCTGAATGGTCGCTGGGTTTGTGCCAGCGATGGGAGCCTGACGATTTTCCATAGCCGGCAGTCGGCCGAACATTTTCTCGAGCTGGCACACATTGACCACTACGAAATTGGCGAAGAAGCCGAACTGGCGGACGATGTGTCGCTGAAGACGCAGTGTGTGTCATTTCGCCCGGGGAAAGGCCTTGTGTCGTGTCGTATGCGTTGCAGCGCAGAGGCTACGCTCGACTCCTGAGGCATCTAAGCGTTGTGGCTTGAATCAAGGATGGCAGCTGCGAGTGTGGCTGCCATTTTTGTATCAAAAGCCACCAGCAAGACCTGCTTCAGGTCCGTGCTCCCCGATAGCGCTGCATTGCACGCGGCAACCGCAATCCGTGCCGCCGGCTCAGCCGGAAAACCATACACCCCGCAACTGATGGCCGGGAAGGCGATACTACGAACTCTGTGTTCTGCCGCCAGCGCCAGGCTATTGCGATAGCACTCGGCCAAAAGCACTTCCTCTCGCTGCCGGCCACCGTGCCAGACCGGTCCCACGGTGTGGATAACCCAGCGTGCAGGCAGGCGAAACCCTGGCGTGATCCGTGCCTCCCCAGTAGGGCACCCGTTCAGCGTCCGGCAGCGAGCGAGCAACTCCGGACCTGCTGCGCGATGAATTGCGCCGTCAACACCACCACCGCCGAGCAATGACTCGTTGGCGGCGTTCACGATGGCGTCAACCGCCAGGGTCGTGATGTCTCCCTGCCATACCGATAATCCACTGTCGTGCATGCTGGATTCCTTTGAACAACTTGACGCTCAAGTGCTGAACACCAAAGTGCATGGATCGCATGCTTAGCGTAACGCATCTCGACAGATTGGGCAGGCGAAGACGCGGCGGGCTTTTCCTCGCTCGATAGAGAAGGTGTGTTGATCGTTGTCGCCGACTTGTCGGTTTACATAATACAAATTATCGCGGTTCTTGTGATGAGCATTGAGCAGCGTAACCACAGATCGCCAAGAAGTCTGAGCACTCCAAACTCAAAGGACGACTTGGCGTGCGGCAACGTTATCTGCTGACGCCTTTCACGATCGCGGTAATGATATCAACGTCGCGTTCAGCTGCCGCTGCTTGCGCAAGCTCTGTATCACGCGGAATCGTCGGCTGGCGCGTCTTGTCTGCGGCAGCGCGTTTTCGAGGCGCCTTGGGTTTGGCGGCTGGCTTTTTCTCGGGAAGGCTCAACACGATCGGTGCGACCGGAACCGCTGGCGACAAGGACGCGACTTGATGGCCTGAGGCGTCACGATTGTTTGATGTTGCGTCGTGAGGCGCCGACGAAAATTCTCGGGCGTCCAGGATGCTTGCTGCCGAATTCGCGGCAGATGGCGCCGAAGAAACTGACTCGATGGCCGGTGCTGCTGAGTGCGCTTGCGGCGCTGTTGGACGGACTGACGGTGACACACCTTCCAGACTTGAGGTCGTGCCAGTGTGCGCTGCTGGCGGCGTCTCATGCGGGTAGTCGTCAGAAATATACGACGCGACGATACCGCCTGCGAGCGCCGAAAGTCCGAGCATCGGGAGCGTCCAACTCATCCACCGCCAAGGTGTGCGGGCTGCTCTTGTCGGTGGGTCCAGATCCTTCAGGATGCTTACGTGCTTTTGTAGCACCGAATTTTCGGCGCTGCCGAGCAGTTGCGGCGCAGTAGTAAAAATGCGTTTTGAATGTTTTAACATTGCATTGTCGTAAAAACTAAAGATTGAAATATCCAGATGTCGTAACATAGCGCTTTTTTCGGCGGTGGAAAATCATTTGTATGCGACATGCCCCCGATTTTTTGATCTGCTGCGCTTGAACGCTTGGCGACTGGCGCTGTGATCATCCTGTCCGTCATGCTTTATTTTATTGTCATTTTTGCGGCGGTTGTGCTGTTCGTCTTCCCCGAGCAGCGTGCCGTTGCGGCATCCCGCTGTCAGGATTCGGTCGGTGAACTGCGGCAACGGCTGTCTCGCGCTTTGAGGCTCGCGACTTTGGCGACTGGCGCGACGCGGCGAAGCCTGCAGGGGGCCGGCAAGCGGCTGAAGCGGCTCGCATCGCGGCATCGCTTTGCCGTTGGCGCAGGATCGATAGTGGTCATCGCTCCGCCCTTGGTTGCCATACTTCTGCGTGGTCCGGCCGTTTTTGATTTGTCAGACAGGCCCTACGTCCCCGATCAACAGATTGCAGCGCTACTGAGGGGAGAGCAGCTTGTTCTCCCCCCGCCCTTGCCCCCTGAAGTCTTTACAACTCGGGAGGTCGAGCTGGTGCGCCCGGATGTGATGCACGCCAGCCGAAATTGGGCCCAGCTCGATGAGGATTTCACCCGCCGTCTGCTGCTCGTCATTCAGACGATGCGAACACGGTATGGCTACGAGATCACGCTCCTGGAAGGCTACCGAAGTCCGTCACGGCAAACGCAATTGGCCGCAATGGGCTCAAGGATCACGAATGCCGGCGCCTACATGAGCTATCACCAGTATGGACTGGCCGCCGACTGTGCTTTTGTGCGCGACGGAAAGTTGATCATTTCCGAACGGGATCCTTGGGCCATGCGCGGATACGAGCTCTACGGGGAGTTGGCCGAATCCGTCGGGCTCACATGGGGCGGTCGCTGGCAAATGCGCGATTTCGGCCATGTCGAATTAAGACGCGAAGGCACGCTTGGCAGCCCAGTGTCCTGATGCTGCTTCATTTAACTGATTTCTTACTGACCGGAGGTCGTCATGACGCGCCCCTTCATTCTTCTGGGTGACAAAACCAGCCACGGTGGGACGGTGATCAGCGCGTCCCAAAGCAGCGATTGCGGCGGTCGAGGTATCGCCCGTATCGGCGATCAGGTCACTTGCCCCAAAAAAGGCCATGGTCGGGTCACGACAATTGCCAGCGGTGACCCCACGGCCTTGATAGACGGACGGCCCGCCGCACGTCACGGCGATCTCACCGCCTGCGGCGCGTCGCTCATTGCCAGCCAATCTCACACTACCGATTGAGGCGGCGACCGCCCCCTTCATGATGCTTACAGCATTCAAACTTCTTGGGGTGAGCCTCCTCGCCGTCGCACTGATCTGGGCGCTGGTGCTTGGCTGGTGGCAGGGCAATGACCATTCGCCCTCGACCACAGAACTCTTCCTTTATCTGGGCGCCCTGCCCTTGTCCGTTGTTGGCGGCTACTGGTTGTTGCGGGGCTTCATCGAGCACATCAAGACTCCCGTTGTGCCGCCTGCGTTACCGCAGAAGGAGGTGCCGGATCCGCTGACAAGCGAATCAGCGAAGACGGCGGCAAAAGAGCGTGCCTATACGACTTATCTGATTGGTGTGTCGGCAGTTTCCGGCGGTGGCGAGGCGCCGTCCGACATATTGGTATCGCTTACATCCGGCATCCGACCGAAACCCGACGCAACACTTCTGGACGACGCGGGGTTTCCGGTGTTTACCTCGCCCGTGAACGCACTCGACCTCGAAGGTATCGACACACGTCTCGCTCTGCACGACGCCCGGTTGGCGCAAGCCCTTGAAGGCGTGGAGCACCGACGCATGCTGGCGCTGATCGACCTGGCGTTACCCCCCGCATTGGCGCAAGCGAAAGAGGCTTTGGCCACGGCGGTCGCTTCGCGCGTGAGTGTGATCTGGCTCATGCCACCGAGTATCAGCCAATCGCTGACTCCGGGCTTGCAATCATGGCTTCAGGCGGAGTATCTGAGCGCGTTCGATCCATCCCATATTTCCGTGGTGCTTCGACACGCCAGCACCGATGCTGAGGTCATGGCGCAGATCGACCATGTGGTACTCGAATCCAACAACGCGCCCAAAAAAGAACTCACGCTCGTGTTCGGCGCGGTATCAACGATTGGGGCAAGCACGGTCTCTGCCTGGTCGGGCCAGAACGTATTGTTCTCAGCCGACTGCCAGAATGGCTGGATCCCGGGAGAGTCCGCGGCATGTCTGCTGTTTGGCGAACCTGCCAACGGTGAGGAAGCCGTACAGCTGAGTCGTGTATGCACGGCCAACCGCGACAAATCCGTCGATGCTGGCGGACGAATCACCGGCGGAATCATTGAGCAGTTGATCACTGGCCTGCTGACAATTCATGCCCTTGAGCCCGTCGAGATCAAGGCGGTGGTCAGTGATGGGGACCACCGACCGAATCGCACCACCGAGTTGCTGGACGCTTTGGGCAATTCCCTGACTGAACTCGACCCAATCGCCGATTGCCTGCATGTTGGCATCGCTTGCGGCAGCAGCGCGCCCTTCGGGGCCCTGCTCGCCCTGGCCTGCGCGAGCGCGCAGTCACTCTCGCTTGCGCAGCCAGTGATCTGCGTTAGCCAGCAGCACGTCACAGCACGCAGCGCGGTGCTTCTCCGCCCCACTTCCTTTTCGTCTGACGGCCTGTCCGTTGGCGCTTGACTCGATATTCCGCTCCCATGTCACGACTTCGATCCCTTTTCAGCGACGCTAGACTCCTTGCCTTCATTGGTATCGGCGCAGCCATCGCCTTTTTCTTTTTGGGCGCAAAAACCCTCAAAGTCGCCCTATTCTGGGCCGCCATCGCCAGCGGATTATTACTCGCCGCGTGGCTGCTCATCTGGCTTGTCCGCCGGCGCAGCGCACAACGATCGGCCGAGGAACTCGGTTCAATGCTCGAGCAGCAAGGAGAGCAGGCCAAAGCCACGGCTAGCGACGCCGCCAGATCAGAAATAGCCGCACTTCAGGAGCGCATGCACGCTGCGGTCAAGACGATCAAGCGCTCGCGCCTTGGACAGACGTCCGGTGCGGCAGCCTTGTATGAGCTTCCGTGGTACATGACCATCGGCAACCCGGCCGCCGGAAAAAGTACGGCCATCGTCAATTCCGGATTGAAGTTTCCATTTGACGACGGCGGTAGCAGCGTCATCAAGGGCATTGGTGGCACGCGCAATTGCGACTGGTTTTTTACCACCGAAGGGATACTGCTCGACACGGCGGGACGTTATTCCATTCATGAAGAAGACCGCGCCGAATGGCTGGGCTTTCTCGGTTTGCTCAAGAAGTACCGGCCGCGCGCCCCCATCAACGGCATCATCGTGACGGTCAGCATCGGGGAGTTGGTCGGCAACTCACCTGGCTTTGCGATGAGCCTGGCCAAAAATCTGCGCCAGCGCGTGCAGGAACTGACCGAAAACCTTGCAGTGTTTGCGCCTGTGTATGTGCTGTTCAGCAAAGCGGATCTTATTCCCGGCTTTCACGACTTCTTCCATGATCTTGACTGGAACGAGCGGGATCGTGTTTGGGGCGCCACCCTCGCCTACGATCCGGTCGGAAATCAAGACGCCATTGCGCAGTTCGACCAGCGTTTCGACGAGCTTTATGAGGGCCTGCGGGCACTGAGTGTGGCGCAGATGTCCCGCAGTGTGGGTGAAAGCTCCCCTCCTGGGCTACTCACCTTCCCATCTGAGTTTGCTGGCATCAAACCTGTTTTGAAGGCTTTTCTTGCCACGCTTTTCGAAGAAAACCCCTTCCAGTTCAAGCCGATATTCCGCGGTTTCTACATCACCTCGGCGCTCCAGAACGGCGAG
>JBFIJC010000153.1:0-8300 GCA_041600915.1 Nitrogeniibacter sp. | reverse complement strand
CATGCTCTCCCAGGTAGTCCAGGTCTTTTTGGGCCTCCGTGTTGCGCTTGAGATCAACCAGCAGCGCGGCGCGCGCGACGCGTGCGTCGACATACCGCTCATCCAGCACCACGGCTTGCTGATAGTCGCTCAACGCTGCCTCAAGATTGCCTCGCGCATGGTGCAGCGAAGCCCGCAGGTTCCAGATCCGCGCGTCCTTGGGTGCCAAGAGCATGGCGCGCTCAACGCCATCCTGCGCGGCGGTGAAATCGCGCTGCAGGAGCAGGAAGGGGACGAGAGATAGATAAGGGCGGACCGACCTGGGGTCGGCATCGATGGCGGCCTTGAAGCTGCGGCGTGCGGCATCGAGATCGCCCTCATCAGCGTGGGCGGTGCCGCGCAATGACAGCACATCGACCAGCGCATCGCGGCGCAATCCGTCGGGATGGACGTCACGCAACAACTCTTTGGTCCGCCCAAGCGCGAGCAAAAGCTCACCGCGCGGCGCCGCAATTTCACTGGGGCTCACGCCAAGCTTCAAGGCTTCGTTGAACGCAGCCTCGGCCGCCGGCAACTCGGTTTGCTTGAGCAATGCCCGCCCGAGCAACACGTGCGCCGACAGCAACTTGTTGTTCTGCTGAAGCGCGTTCTTCAGTTGAATGACCGCACCGGCTGTGTCGCCTTTTTCGAAGCGGGCAAGACCGTCTTCGTAAAAGGCGGCGGCTTTGCTGGCGTCGGCCAGCGCGGGTACCGCAAAGGCGAAAGCCAGCACGGCGAGGCCGTGGCGCAGTTTGCAGGCGCGTGAAGCGTTTGGCATGGAGTCTCCCGAGGAGATGTCAGCTGTATCGATCATCCCGCGAGTATAGGGCGCGGGCCAGTTCGGGGACTGTGACATCTTTCGGGACGAGCCCAAATGGCCGCTGCCCGAGCGGAGGTGACGCGCGGAATTCCGTTAAACTGAAGCGGTATTTTCCAGGAGCCACCCAACGCATGTCTGCCCATGAAGGCTTGCCGCATCTTCGCGAGCTGATTCTGTTTCTGTGCCTGTCCGGCGTGCTGATTCCGCTGCTGCAGCGGCGCAGCATCAACCCGGTGCTGGGCTTTCTGGCCGTGGGTACGCTGGTGGGGCCGTATGGCCTGGGCCGACTGGTCGAGCACTGGCCCTGGCTTGAGACGGTGACCTTTGCCCGCGTTGAAGACGTGGCGGTGTTCGCCGAGCTGGGCGTGATTTTCCTGATGTTCATGATCGGCCTCGAGATGTCTGTCGACCGCCTCTGGGCTTTGCGGCGATGGGTATTTGGCGTTGGCTCCTTGCAGGTCAGCCTCTCCGCCGCAGCGATCGGAGGCTTGGCATATGTGTTCGGCAACCCGGTCGAGGCCTCGGTGATTCTTGGCCTGGTGCTGGCGTTTTCGTCAACGGCGGTGGTCATGCAGCTGCTGAGTTTTCGACGCGAGCTGGGCACGCCCCTGGGGCAGGCCAGCTTCTCGCTGCTGCTGTTTCAGGATCTGGCCGTGGTGCCGCTGCTGGTGCTGGTCGGCCTGCTGGGCCAGCACGGCGACGGCAGCTTTGCCTTGCAGATGGGGCAAGCCGCGCTTAAAGGCGTGGTCACGATTGGGGCCATCTATCTGATCGGCCGTCGCCTCGTTCAGCCGGTGTTCCACCATCTGGCCGCCAACCAGCAGTCCGACACCTTCATGGCACTGACGCTGCTGGTGTCGCTCGGCGTCGCCGCGCTGACCTGGGCAGCCGGACTGTCGATGGCGATGGGCGCGCTGCTGGCCGGGCTGATCATCGCCGAGACCGAATTCCGTCATGCCGTGGAGGTCACCATCGAGCCCTTCAAGGGCTTGCTGATGGGCTTGTTCTTCATGTCGGTGGGCATGGGCATCGACCTCACCGAGCTGCTCAGCCAGCCGCTGCTGCTGCCGCTGTCGGTGATCGGACTGGTGCTGGCCAAGGGCCTGATCATCGCCATCCTGTTCCGGGTCTTCGGCCTGTCGACCGGCCGCTCGCTGGAAGGCGGCTTTTTGCTGGGGGCCGGCGGCGAATTCGCGTTCATCGTCATTGGCATGGCCTTGAGCTACCAGCTGCTGCCGCGCGAGACGGGGCAGTTCATGCTGCTGGTGGTAGGCCTGAGCATGCTGGCCACGCCCATGCTGGCGCGACTGGGGCAACAGCTGGGCAACGCCATCGACCGACGCAGCGGCCAGGACGCCTCGGCAATGCAGCTGAGCGACCCCGAGTCGATGCGCAACCACGTCATTATCGCGGGCTTCGGACGGGTCGGCCAACTGGTGGGGCAGCTGCTGTCCGAGCTGGGCGTGAGCTACTGCGCCATCGAATCCGACCCGGCCCTGGTTGCGCGCTATCGTGCCCGCGGCCTGCCGGTGGTTTTCGGCGACGCGAGCAACCCGGAGATGCTGCGGCGACTCCACCTGGATCGCGCCGGCGCGGTGATTCTGACCATGGATCAAACGGCACCGGCGGTCCACGCCGTGCATGGTTTGCGCACCATGTCACCCGACATCCCGGTATTGGCCAGAGCCCGTGACGAGAAGCACGCACTGGCACTGCGCGCGGCCGGCGCAGACGTGGTCATCCCCGAGACCCTCGAGTCCAGCCTGCAGCTGGCCGCCGGTGCACTGGCCCGACTAGGCGTACCCGACGAGGCCGCACGGATGATGCTCGACCAGGTCCGCGACAATCGCACCCGCCCGCTGCGCAACAATTCATGAGCTTTCGACGCCCCATGCTGCTCGCCCCAAGGTCGTCAGCGACAGCGACTCAGGGCACAATACGGCCTTTGCCAGCTGACGAGAGCCGCCTGTGATCCGACGAGGTCTGCTGCTACTGCTCACCACTTTTGCCGCATTCGGCGCCTGCGCCGACACCTCGGCCCCAGTCGCGGCAGAGGACACGCTCACGTCCATCCGCGAGCACGGCGCCATCCGGCTGGGCCACCGGCTCTCCTCGGTGCCCTTCTCCTATCTTGATGAAAACGGTCAGGTCGTCGGCTATTCGCACGATTTTGCGCTGAAGATCGTCGACGCCATCCGCCAACGCCTGGGCAACCCGAAACTGCCGGTCGAACTGGTGCCGATCACCTCGGGCAATCGCTTCCGCCTGATCCACAAAGGCGAGATCGACTTCGAGTGCGGCTCGACCACACACAACTCAGAGCGCGCCAAGCGGGTGAGCTTCTCCAACACCATCTTCGTCATCGGCACCCGCGTGCTCACTCGCCGCGACTCTGGCATTGCCGACTTCAACGACCTCAATGGCAAGCGTGTCGTCACCACCGCCAGCACCACCTCCGAGCACCTGCTGCGACAAATGAAGGAAGAGCGCCAGATCGACCTGACGCTGATCACCGCGCGCGATCACGGCGAGAGCTTTCTGACGCTCGAAACCGGTCGCGCCGACGCCTTCATGCTCGACGACGCCTTGCTCTATGGCGAGCGCGCCAAATCGCCCCGTCCGACCGACTGGGTCGTCACCGGCACGCCGCGCTCCTTCGAGGCCTACGGCTGCATGATCCGCAAGGGCGATCAGGCCATGAAGCAACTGGTCGACGACACCCTGACCCAGCTGATGACCTCCGGCGAGGCCGAGCGCATCTACACGCGGTGGTTCATGCAACCGATTCCGCCCAAGCAGTTGAACCTCAACTTCCCGCTCTCCGACAGCATGCGCGCGCTGTTCCGCGAGCCCAACGACAAGCCCTTCCAATGACGTCGACACCGCCTCGCCTGAGCCTGCTCACCACCGGCGGCACCATCGCCGGCCAGGCGGCAAGTGCCACCGACACCACCGGCTACACCGCCGGCGCGCTCGACCCGGCCGTGCTCGTCGCCGCCGTACCGGGGCTGGGCGATCTCGCGCAGCTCGACTGCGAAGCGCTGTTTTCCATCGACAGCAAGGACATGTGCCCGGCGCACTGGCTGACGCTGCTGGCCCGCGTGCAGCATCACCTGGCGCGCGCCGACTGCGACGGCGTGGTCATCACCCACGGCACCGACACGCTGGAAGAAACCGCCTGGTTTTTGCACCTGTGCCTGCCGCCGGGCAAACCGGTCGTGCTGACCGCCGCCATGCGCCCGGCCAGCGCGCTGTCTGCCGACGGCCCCATGAATCTGTATCAGGCGGTGGCCGTTGCCGCGCATACATCCAGCGTGAATAAAGGCGCTTTGGTCGTGGTGAACGGACTGATCTTTGCCGCCGCTGACATCATCAAAACCGATACCGAAGCGCTCGACGCCATCGCCGCCCCTGCGCGCGGCCCGCTCGGCGCGGCACAGCCGGTGCAGTTCTATCACCCGCCCGCGCTCGCGCAGGCCGGTTGTGTGCCGATCGATGCGCTGACCGGGCAGACCGACCTGCCGCGTGTCGACATTCTGTATGTCGCCGCCGGCAGCGATCCCGATCTGCTCGACGCGGCCATAGCACGCGGCGCCCAAGGCATCGTCCTCGCCCTGCCCGGCAACGGCAGCCTGCCGGCAAGCTGGCAGCAGGCGGTACTCACCGCTCAGGGCAAAGGCATTCCCGTGCTTCGCTCCACCCGCGTCGCCCACGGCCGCGTGGCCCACTCGGCCGACGCCGCACAGCCGCCCGCCAGCGGTGAGCTCAATCCCGCCAAGGCGCGCATTGCCCTGATGCTGGCGCTCGCGGCCGGGCGCCCCGAGCTCAGCACCACGCTGATCGCCTGATAAACAGACGGCTACAGACCGGGGTCCGTCCCGCCGCCGGCCCGCGCGGCTTCGACCACATGGCGGCTCAGCGCTGGCGCAAACAGCTCGACAAACGCATAGATATAGCCACGCAGCCACACATTGCGGCGGATGCCAATGCGCGTGGTGCTCGATTCGAACAAGTGACCGGCATCGCTCATACCCAGGCCTTTGTCCATCAACGGGTCAAAAGCCATGCTGGCCACGATGCCGATACCGAGCCCCATACGCACATAGGTCTTGATCACGTCCGAGTCGATGGCGGTGAGCACCACATTGGGCTTCAGCCCGCGCCCCAGAAAGGCCTTGTTCATCTGGCCACGCCCGGTAAACGCCGAGTCGTAGGTGACGATCGGCCAGCGCGCGATCTCCTCCAGACTCAGTGGCTTGGCCTTGAGAATGGGGTGATCGCTGGGCGCCACCACACCGCGATTCCATTGGTAGCACGGCAGCATCACCAGATCGGGGTAGTCCGAAATGGCCTCGGTGGCGATCACCAGGTCGGCATGGCCCGACAAGACCATGTCGCAGACCTGGCTCGGGCTGCCCTGGTGCAACTCCAGCCGCACCTTGGGGTAACGCCGGGTGAACTCGGCGATCACCTTGGGCAGCTTGTACCGCGCCTGCGTATGGGTGGTGGCGATCGACAGCCGGCCCTGGCCTTCATTGCGAAACTCTTCGCCCACGCGCTGCAGGTTGTCGGCATCGGCCAGCACCCGGCGCGCGATCGCCAGCATCTCCCGGCCCGGCTCGGTGACGTCAACAATCCGCTTGCCGTGACGCACAAAGATCGCCACGCCCAGCTCCTCCTCCAGTGCCCGGATCTGCTTCGAGACCCCTGGCTGGGAGGTAAACAAGGTCTCCGCCGCTTCAGACACATTCAGTCCGTTGCGCTCGACTTCAACGATGTAACGCAATTGCTGGAAATTCACGATCACCGCTCCTGTTGACTGCGCCTCCGCATCGGTAGCACAGCAGTCTAAATAACTTTTGATTATTTAAGTTTAACCCACTGCCCCTGTTCTGATCTATCCGCAATCCGTACGATGCAATGCAACATTAGAGGTTGGATTACATGGACTTTGCCTACACCATCGCCGGATTCGCAGTTGGCGCCATCGTCGGTCTCACCGGCGTGGGCGGCGGCTCGCTGATGACGCCGTTGCTGGTGCTGATGTTCGGCATTCATCCGTCGGTGGCGGTGGGCACCGACCTGCTGTACGCGGCCATCACCAAGGCGGGCGGCACGCTGGCACACAGCCTCAAGGGCTCGGTGGACTGGCAGATCACGCGCCGGCTGGCGACGGGCAGTATTCCGGCGGCGCTGGTCACCCTGTGGGCGGTGCATCGCTACGCGCCGGGCGGCATGGGTGGCGCCACGCATGTCATCACTTTTGCACTCGGTGTGGCGCTGGTGCTGACCGCCGTGGCCATCGTGTTTCGCAGTCGCATCCAGGCGTTTTCGACCCGCGTGATGGGCGACACGCCGGACCCGCGCCGCACCCGCAACCTCACCATTGCAACCGGCGTCGTGCTCGGCGTGCTGGTGTCGATCTCATCGGTCGGCGCAGGCGCGCTCGGTGTCACCGCCTTGTTCTTTCTGTATCCTGCGCTGCCTTCGCTGCGCATCGTGGGCTCCGACATCGCGCATGCGGTGCCGCTCACGGCGGTGGCCGGTATGGGCCATTGGGCCTTGGGCACGGTTGACTGGGCTCTGCTCGGCAGCCTGTTGATTGGCTCCTTGCCCGGCATCTGGCTTGGCAGCCATGTTTCAGCGCGGGTCCCCGACCGCGTTCTGCGCCCGATCCTGGCCAGCACCCTGGTGCTGGTGGGCGCAAAAATGATTACTCACTGAGAGAAAAAATATGTATCGCTACGACGCATACGACCAGAAGCTGGTGGATGAACGGGTTGTCCAGTTCGCCAACCAGACCGACCGCTACCTCGCCGGCGAACTGAGCGAAGACGAGTACCGCCCGCTGCGCCTGCAGAACGGCGTCTACATCCAGAAGCACGCGCCGATGCTGCGCATTGCCGTGCCCTATGGCAACCTGCGCTCGGACCAGGTGCGCACGCTTGCGCACATTGCCCGCACCTACGACAAGGGCTACGGCCACTTCAGCACGCGCCAGAACATGCAGTTCAACTGGCCGAAACTCGAGACCATCCCGACGATTCTGGGCGAACTGGCGGCGGTGCAAATGCACGCCATCCAGACCTCGGGCAACTGCATCCGCAACGTGACCTCCGATCCGTTTGCCGGCGTCGCCGCTGACGAAATCGTCGACCCGCGTCCGTGGTGCGAGATTCTGCGCCAGTGGAGCACCTTCCACCCCGAGTTCGCCTTTTTGCCGCGCAAGTTCAAGATCGCCGTCAACGGCGCAAGCGACGACCGCGCCGTGATCCGCGCCCACGACATCGGCCTCGAGCTGGTCAAGAACGCGGCCGGCGATCTGGGCTTCCGGGTGTTTGTGGGCGGTGGCCTCGGTCGCACTCCGATCATCGGTCAGGAGATCAGCCCCTTCGTCGCCTGGCCGCACCTGCTGACCTACTGCGAAGCCATCCTGCGCGTGTACAACCGCTTTGGCCGTCGCGACAACATGTACAAGGCGCGGATCAAGATCCTGGTCAAGGCGCTGGGCGTTGACGCCTTCCGCGACCAGGTCGAAGAGGAATGGGCGCATCTCAAGGACGGCCCGGCCACACTGACGCAGGCCGAAGTCGACCGCATCGGCGCCTGTTTCGTCGATCCGGACTACGCCACCCTGCCGGCGACCGACGCCGCTTACGCCGCCGCGCTGACCGACAACAAGCCCTTCGCGGCCTGGGCCAAGCGCAACGTGCGCGGCCACAAGCAGCCGGGCTACGCCAGCGTGGTGTTGTCGCTGAAGAAAACCGGCGTGGCACCGGGCGACATCACCGACAGCCAGCTCGACACGGTGGCCGACTTTGCCGACCGCTACAGCTTTGGCGAAGTGCGCGTTACCCACGAACAGAACGTGGTGCTCGCAGACGTGCGCCAGTCCGAGCTGTTCGAACTGTGGCAAGCGGCCCGCGACGCCGGCCTGGCCACGCCGAACATCGGCCTGCTGACCGATCTGATCTGCTGCCCGGGGGGCGATTTCTGTAACCTGGCCAACGCCAAGTCGATCCCCATCGCCGAATCGGTCCAGCGCCGTTTCGACGACCTCGACTACCTGCACGACATCGGTGATCTGGAGCTGAATATCTCCGGCTGCATGAACGCCTGTGGTCACCACCACGTGGGCCACATCGGCATTCTCGGCGTCGATAAGAACAACGAGGAGTGGTACCAGATCACCATCGGTGGCCGTCAGGGCAACCAGGCCGGCATCGGCAAGGTGATCGGCCCCTCGTTTGCCGCAGCCGACGTGCCCGATGTGATCGAAACCCTCATCGACACCTATATTGCGCAGCGCCATGAAGACGAGCTCTTCGTCGACACGGTGCATCGCATTGGTGTCGAACCGTTCAAGCAAGCTGTGTATGGCGACAAGACGCCCGCGCAAAGGAAGGTGGCCAATGGCTAAGCTCATCAAGAATCAACAGATCATCGACGACACCTGGCAGGT
>JBFIJC010000152.1:0-8370 GCA_041600915.1 Nitrogeniibacter sp. | reverse complement strand
CGGGCCGAACATCATCAGCGACGGCCACCACCAGCGATTGACCGCGTCCTGCACCAGCTCGCGCTGCTCGTCGGTGCCGCTCATCATCGCCAGCAAGGCGTCGTAGCCCTGACGCTGGTGGAAGGACTCTTCCTTGCACACGCGCACCATGGCGCGGGCATAGGGGCCGTAGCTGCACTTGCACAGCGGGATCTGGTTCATGATCGCCGCGCCGTCGACCAGCCAGCCGATCACGCCCACGTCGGCCCAGTTGAGCGTCGGGTAATTAAAGATCGAGCTGTACTTGGCCTTGCCCGAGAGCAGCGCCTCGGTCAGCTCGTCGCGCGAGACGCCCAGGGTTTCGGCGGCGGCGTACAGATAGAGTCCGTGGCCGCCTTCGTCCTGAACCTTGGCCAGCAGGATGGCCTTGCGCTTGAGGCTGGGCGCGCGGCTGATCCAGTTGCCTTCGGGCAACATGCCGACGATCTCGGAATGCGCGTGCTGGCTGATCTGGCGCACCAGCGTCTTGCGATAGGCCTCGGGCATCCAGTCCTTGGCTTCGATGGTCGCACCGGCGTCGATGCGGGCATCGAACTCGGCCTGATAGTCGGCGTTCTCGACCGCATCAGGCTTGCGCTTGGGCTGTTCGCCGGGCGGGATATCGAGTGCTTGGGTATACATATAGCGCTCCTTATTCGAAATTCGCGGGAGTGTGTGAAGAGACCGTCGCGAGCGGTTCGAGTCCGTTCCGAGAAGCGCAGCCGTACTGACGTACGGCGAGCATCGCAGGGGCGGAATCGGGCCGCGCAGTAGGTCTATTCATACACTCAGTCTTTCGACCGGCGATCAATGACCCGCTTGGCCTTGCCGACCGTGACCCGCTCGATGCTGAACGGCTCGCCGACAATCACCGTGGCGGACACGCCGATCAGGCTCTTGATGTGGTGCGTCAGCTCTTTGGCCAGCGCTTCTTTTTGTTCGGGGTGACGGCCCACCGGCACGTCGGGGTTGGTCTCGACCTTCACCGTCAGCGTGTCCATGTGGCCCTTCTTGTCGACCTCCAGCAGATACTGCGGTGACAGCTTGGGCATCTTGCAGATCAGCTCTTCGATCTGGGTCGGGAACACATTCACGCCACGGATGATCAGCATGTCGTCCGAGCGACCGGTGATCTTGGCCATGCGGCGCATGCTGCGCGCGGTGGGCGGCAGCAGGCGGGTGAGGTCGCGGGTGCGGTAGCGGATGACCGGCAGTGCTTCCTTGGACAAGGTGGTGAACACCAGCTCGCCCTCTTCGCCATCGGGCAGCACTTCGCCGGTGATCGGGTCGATGATCTCGGGGTAGAAATGGTCTTCCCAGATCACCGGACCGTCCTTGCTCTCGATGCACTCGCTGGCCACGCCCGGCCCCATCACTTCAGACAAGCCATAGATATCGACCGCGTCCATGCCGGAGCGCGCTTCCATCGACAGGCGCATGGCGTGCGTCCAGGGTTCGGCGCCGAAAATGCCGACCTTGAGTGAAGTCTCTTTCGGGTCGATGCCCATGCGCTCCATCTCATCGAGAATGGTCAGCATGTAGGACGGCGTCACCATGATGATGTCAGGCTTGAAGTCCTGAATGATCTGGATCTGCTTCTCGGTCTGGCCGCCGGACATCGGGATGACCGTACAGCCGAGCTTCTCGGCACCGTAGTGCGCGCCCAGGCCGCCGGTGAAGAGGCCGTAGCCGTAGGACACATGCACGATGTCGCCGGCACGGCCGCCCGCGGCGCGGATCGAGCGCGCCACCACGCGCGCCCAGGTATCGATGTCGCGCGAGGTATAGCCCACCACCGTCGGCTTGCCGGTGGTGCCCGACGAGGCATGCACCCGCACCACTTTCTCGCGCGGCACGGCAAACAGGCCAAACGGGTAGTTGTCGCGCAGATCCTGCTTGCCGGTGAACGGAAACTTGGCCAGATCGGCCAGGGTTTTCAGATCACTCGGATGCACGCCCTTCTCGTCGAACTTCGCGCGGTAGTGCGGCACGTTGTCGTAGGCGTGCTGCACGCTCCACTGCATGCGCTTGAGCTGCGTCGCTTGCAGCTCATCACGGCTTGCGGTTTCGATCGCATCCAGGTCGCCCGGGGCGGGCATCTTGCAGGTCATGGTTTGTCTCCTCTTCCCTATGTCTGGTGTGGACGGCGCATCTGTTTTTTATGTCGCGCCGCCGCGCGTTTTTGATTACTGCGGGAACACCGCCCGGCCCTTGAGCCGGTAGCTCTTGCCCCGCATCACGGCAATAACGGTGCCGTGCTGATTGGTGACGGTGATGTCGTACACCCCGGTGCGGCCCGACAGCGCCACTTCGCGCGCCGTGGCGCTAAGTACATCGCCCTCGCGCGCCGGCGCGATGAAATCGACGCTGATGCCCGAGGCCACTGTCTGTTCGTTGTAGCTGTTGCAGGCAAAGGCGAAAGCCGAGTCGGCCAGCGTGGTCACGAAGCCGCCGTGGATGATGGCGAAGCCGTTGAGCATGTCGGCGCGCACGGTCATGGTCAGCGTCGCACGGCCGGGGCCGACTTCGACAAACTGCATACCCAAGCCGCGCGAGGCCTGGTCGTTGGCAAACATGGTGTCGCGCACCTGTTCGGCGATCTGCTGGGGGTCGAGTGCTTTGGTGTCCATGGGGCTCACATCATTTGGCATGAAAAGTCGCGCCGGTCAGCGCCTTGCGTTGCAGGAGCGGCGAGAGTCGGTAGCGGGTGTCGACATAGTGCGCGCGCAAGTGATCGAGCACTTCGGCCACAAAGGCCGGGCCGAGACGGTCGGCCCAGGCCAGCGGCCCGAGCGGGTAATTGGTGCCATAGCGCATGGCGGTGTCGATGTCGGTCGCCGAGCCAATGCCGGCCAGGACGGCGTCGGCCGCCTCGTTGGCCAGCATGGCCACGGTGCGCAGGCCGAGCATGCCGGCCACGTCGTCTAGCTGCGCCACGGCCAGACCTGCCGCCTGCAGCGTGCCGACCACGTCGGTCAGCGCGCCACGACCACACTGGTCGGCCGCGCACAGCGTGAGGCGCGGTGTCTTTGCAAAATCGAGACACAGATCGAACAGCACGACATGGTCAAAACCGCTGTCGACCGCGCGTCGGGTGGCCGTGCGGCCATCGCTCATCATCAGTCGCGCCGAGCCGATCTCCAGCCAGCCATGACCACTGCCAGCGGTGCGCTCGACGGTCACGCCGGCCTGCTCGATGCGGCCGATCAAGGCGGCCGCCGGGCCGAGGTCGCCGACCACGCGCACACGGCGAACCGGCGAGGCGGGTGCGAAATCGCTCGATACCGGCAGGCTCTTGCCTTCGCCGTAAGCGTAAAAACCCTGCCCGCTCTTGCGACCGAAACGTCCGGCGTGCACCAGCTCTTGCTGAATCAGATGCGGGGTGTAGCGGCTGTCGTTAAAGCAGGCGGCAAACACCGACTGGCTGACCGCGTGATTCACGTCGTGGCCAATCAGGTCCATGAGTTCGAAAGGCCCCATCGGAAAGCCGCAGCCCTCGCGCATCACCGCGTCCAGCGTCGCCGGCGTGGCGGCCTGCTCGGCCAGCACGCGCAGCGCCTCGCCGTAGTAGGGGCGCGCCACGCGATTGACGATGAAGCCCGGCGTCGATTTGGCGAACACCGGCACCTTGCCCCAGGCCTTGGCGGTAGCGTGCACCGTCCGGGCCACGGCCGGGTCGGTGGCCAGGCCGGACACGACCTCGACCAGCTTCATGCGCGGCGCCGGGTTGAAAAAGTGCATGCCAACCACCTGACCGGGGCGCGCCAGCGGCGCCGCCATGGCGGTAATCGACAGTGACGAGGTGTTTGTGGCGAGAATCGCCTCGGGCGAGAGCAAGGCTTCGAGCTCGGCAAACAGCGTCTGCTTCACATCCAGCCGCTCAACAATGGCCTCGATCGCCAGCATCGCGTCGGCGGCGTCGGCCAGATTGCTGATCGCGATCACTCGCGCCAGCGCGGCATCGGCCGCATCCTGCGTAAGCTTGTCGCGGCTCACCAGAAAGGCCAGATCCTTGGCGATGCCGGCTCGACCACGCTCGACCGCCTCAGCCTGCATGTCGTACAAATAGACAGTGTGACCGGCGACGGCCGCCACGTGGGCAATGCCGCTGCCCATCGCGCCGGCGCCGATCACCAGCACCCGCTGGGAGGTTTTGAGTGCGTCCATCGCTCAGCGCCCCTTGAACTGCGGCGTGCGCTTTTCCATGAAGGCGGCGACGCCCTCACGGTAGTCATCCGACTGACCACAGGCGCGCATCATGTCGCGCTCCATGTCGAGCTGGGTGGCGAAATCCTGCGTGGAGCTGGCCCAGATCGCTTTCTTGGTCTGCGCGAAACCAAAGGTCGGGCCGGCCGCCATTTGTTTGGCGAGCGCGCTCACCGTCGGCATCAAGTCGGCGTCATCCACACACTTCCAGATCAGGCCCCAGGCTTCGGCCTGCTCGGCCGGCAGTTTGTCGCCCAGCATCGCAAGGCCCATCGCCCGTGCCGGGCCGAGCAGTCGCGGCAAAATCCAGGTGCCGCCGGTGTCGGGGATCAGCCCCAGCTTGCAGAAGGCCTGAATGAAGCTCGCCGAGCGCGCGGCAAACACCAGGTCGCAGGCCAGCGCCAGATTGGCGCCCGCGCCGGCGGCCACGCCATTGACGGCGGCAATCACCGGCATGTCGAGTGCGCGCAGCGCCATCACCAGCGGCTTGTAGTTTTTCTCGACCGAGGCGCCCAGGTCCGGCGCGGCATCGCCGGCCGACACGCTGCGATCCGACAGATCCTGCCCGGCGCAAAAGCCGCGACCCGCCCCGGTCAGCACCATCGCGCGCACCGAGCCATCGGCACGACCGGCACGGATGAGGTCCAGCGCGCTGCGCACCTCGGCGTGCATCGCATCGGTAAAGCTGTTGAGCCGGTCGGGCCGGTTGAGGGTCAGCGTGGCCACGCCGTCCTCGATGTTCAGGGCAATCGTCTCGAAGTCTTGCGCCATCGTGTCGTCCTTTGGCCGCCAGGGTCCTGGCCCCGGCTTGCGGTTGTCTCCTGCACCGGTCGCGTTCGCCATCTCGGGCAATCGCATCCGGCAAGCTGTACTGTTCCGGTCGGGGCGTTTGCTTTTCTTTGTTTGACCGACCGGTCGATCAACAGTAAAATTGATATACGTCAAAAAAGCAAGCCCCCTGAGATCAAAAACCGGTCGCCACACGCACACGCTACGCCGTGGCAGGCCGCCAGCCCCGTGAAGGAGACACCATGTCGCACCCGCTTTTCGAGAAGCACCAGGCCACGCTGGAACAGGCGCTCGGCGCCATCCGCACCCGCGCCTACTGGACGCCGTTCAGCGAAATGCCCAGCCCGCGCGTGTACGGCGAAACCGCCGATGTCGACGGCAAGGCCGCGGTCGAAGCCTGCTTCGGCCGCGAGTTCGCACTGAACCAGCCCGGCCAGCGCGGCACGGCGGCGACCGAAACCTCGCCCTACGGCGTGGCAATGAATGTGAGCTACCCGGTGTGCGACACCGAGGCGCTGATCGACGCGGCCCAGGCCGCCATGCCGGCCTGGCAAAAACTCGGCGCCGCCGGACGCACTGGTGTGTGCCTGGAAATCCTCGACCGCCTCAACAAGCGCAGCTTCGAGATTGCCCACGCCGTGATGCTGACCACCGGCCAGGGCTGGATGATGGCCTTCCAGGCCGGCGGCCCGCATGCGCAGGATCGCGGTCTGGAAGCCGTGGCCTACGCCTGGGATGAGCAGTCGCGCATCACCCCCGAAGCGAAGTGGGAGAAGCCGCAGGGCAAGAACCCGCCGCTGGTGATGAAGAAGCATTTCGAGATCGTCGGCCGCGGTGTCGCGCTGGTGATCGGCTGCGGCACCTTCCCCACCTGGAACACCTACCCCGGCGTGTTCGCCGCGCTGGCCACCGGCAACCCGGTGATCATCAAGGCGCACAGCAATGCGATTCTGCCCGCCGCCATCACCGTGCGCATCGCGCGTGAAGTGCTCGTTGAGGCCGGCCTCGACGCCAACCTGATCAGCCTGGCCGTGGTCGAAAAGCGCGCCGAAACCCAGGCGCTGGCGACCCACCCGGCGATCAAGTCCATCGACTTCACCGGCAGCAATGTCTTCGGTCAGTGGCTGATCGACAACGCCCGCCAGGCCAATGTGTATGCCGAGCTGGCCGGGGTGAACAACGTGGTGATCGAATCCACCGACAGCTACAAGGCCATGCTTCGCAACATGGCCTTCACGCTCAGCCTGTACTCGGGCCAGATGTGCACCACCACGCAAGCCATCCTGGTGCCGGCCGACGGCATCGACACCGATCAGGGCCACAAGAGCTTTGACGAAGTGGCGCACGACCTGGGTGCGGCGATCGAAAAATTCCTCGGCGACATCAACGTGGCCTCGGCTGTGCTCGGCGCCATTCAGTCCGACGCCACGGTCGACCGCATCAACGAAGCCGGCGCGCACGGCAAGATCGTGCTCGACTCCAAAAAACTGGTGCACCCGCAGTTCCCCGACGCCACGGTGTACACGCCGGTGCTGCTCACCTGCGACGCGGCGGACGAAAAGAGCTATATGGAAGAGCGCTTCGGCCCGATCAGCTTCGTGGTCAAGGTCGCCGACGGCGCGGCGGCCATCGCCCTGTCGGAGCGCATCGTCAAGGAACACGGCGCGCTGACCGTCGGCCTGTACTCGACCAAGCAAGACGTGATCGACGCCATGACCGACGCCACCCTGCGCGCCGGCGTCGCGCTGTCGATCAACCTGACCGGCGGTGTGTTCGTAAACCAGTCGGCGGCCTTCTCCGACTACCACGGCACCGGCGCCAACCCCTCGGCCAACGCCAGCTACTCGGACTCGGCCTTCGTCGCCAACCGCTTCCGCGTGATTCAGCGCCGCTACCACGTCGCCGAGTGATGTGCCGGGGCGGGCAGCACGCCCGCCCCTTGCAATCCGTAGGGCGGATTTCAACCCGCCGCCTTCGCCACCTGCCGCGACCGAATGGCGGCTTGAAACCCGCCCTACATCACGCTCTACCAAGGATTCCCGCCATGCCCTGCTACGAAATCGACGGCGTCAAACCGGTCATCCACCCCACCGCCTTCGTGCACCCCGACGCCGTGCTCATCGGCGACGTCATCGTCGGCCCGCACTGCTATGTCGCCCCGTTGGCCAGCCTGCGCGGCGACTTCGGCCGCATCGTGCTCGAAGCCGGCTCCAACGTGCAGGACACCTGCGTGATGCACGGTTTCCCCGGCACGGATACGGTGGTTGAAGAAAACGGCCACGTCGGCCACGGCGCCGTGTTGCACGGCTGCCGCGTCGGCAAGAACGCGCTGATCGGCATGAACGCCGTCGTGATGGACAACGCCATCGTCGGCGAAGCCACCATCGTCGCCGCCTGCGCCTTCGTTAAAGCCGGCATGGAACTGCCCGCCCGCCACCTCGTCGCCGGCATGCCGGCCAAGGTCGTGCGCGAGCTGTCCGACCAGGAGATTGCCTGGAAGAGCGACGGCACCCGAACCTATCAGGAGCTGACCGAGCGCTGCCTCGCCACGCTCAAGCCCTGCGCGCCGCTCAGCGAAATGGAGCCGGGCCGCGAGCGGCTGCGTTTTGACGACAGCGTGGTGCCGCTGGTGGATCTAAAAAAGGGCGGCTAAGGCGAGGGGTGTCGACACGCAGCCCCCGTAGGGCGGATAAGCCGCAGGCGCATCCGCCATCGCTGCCCCAGCGGAGGCGCTGTCCGGCGGATGCGCTTCGCTTATCCGCCTTACGTGTGACGCCCCGGTTTTAATCGGCCTGCGGCAACTACTACACCCCGCCCAGCGCCGCCACGCCTGACCGCGCCACCTGCGCGTCCTCACCCGCCGTCACGCCCGACACACCGACCGCGCCGATCACCATGCCGTCGACAATGATCGGTTCGCCGCCTTCGAGCGGCACCACCGGCATGGCCAGCGCGGCGAAGCGGCCCTTGTTGACCATATCTTCAAACACCTTGCTGGGCTTGCCGGTGAGCACGCAGGTGCGCGCTTTTTCGGGCGCCACGGCGGCGCTCATCAGCGGCGCGCCGTCCATGCGTTGCAGCCACAAGGCGTGACCGCCGGCGTCGCAGATGGCGATGCTGACCGCCCAGCCATTGGCCAGCGCCTCGGATTCAGCGGCCGCGGCAATCCGCTTTGCGTCGTTCAGGGTGAGCATGCTTATCGTCTTCATGGCTTTAGCGTCCTTGCTGTCACGCCGGTCCGATCAGGATGGCGCGAAAATCATTCACATTGGTCCGGGTCGGACCGGTCACCAGGGCGTCGCCCAGTGCTTCAAAAAATCCGTGGCCGTCGTTGTTGTCCAGGCTGTCGCGCGGCGG
>JBFIJC010000151.1:0-8417 GCA_041600915.1 Nitrogeniibacter sp. | reverse complement strand
TGAGGCGGGGCGTCTTCGCCTCGTGTTGTTGCGCGATATTGGCGATGCCGAGATTTTCTCCGATGTGCCTGCGGCAGATATTGCTGCGGCCATCGACGCCTGCTGCGAGCCGGCATGACTTTGGCCGGCTATGCAATCACCGAAGAAAATTCACGCGGCCGGCGGCACGCCGAGGCTCAGCCGACGGCGCGCGGCGAGTTTCAGCGGGACCGGGATCGCATCATTCATTCCACCGCTTTCCGCCGTCTGGAATACAAAACCCAGGTTTTCGTGAATCATGAAGGCGATCTGTTCCGCACACGGCTGACGCACAGCATCGAAGTCGCCCAGATCACCCGCACCATTGCCCGCGCACTGGCGCTGAATGAAGATCTCGCCGAAGCGATCGCACTGGCGCACGATCTTGGTCACACCCCGTTCGGCCACGCAGGTCAGACCGCGCTTAACACCTGCATGAAGGCCTACGGCGGCTTTGAACACAACCTCCAGTCCTTGCGCACGGTCGATGTGCTTGAAGAGCATTACGCCGAGTTCGATGGCCTGAATCTGACCTACGAAACCCGCGAAGGCATTCTCAAGCACTGTTCGCGTGAAAACGCTGCGGCACTCGGTGCGCTGGGTCAGCGCTTTCTGGACGGCACCCAGCCCAGTGTTGAAGCCCAGTTGGCCAATCTGGCCGACGAGATTGCCTACAACAATCACGATATCGATGACGGTCTGCGCTCCGGCCTGATTACGCTTGAGCAGCTCGACGATGTTGAGATCTTCGCGGTTCAACGGCGGGCGGTTGAAGCACGCTACCTCGGCCTGTCCGGTCGGCGTCTGATTCACGAGACCATTCGCCGAATGATCAACCTGATGGCGGTCGATCTGATCGATCAGACCCGGCAGAACATTGCTGCCGCCGATGTGAAAACGCTGGACGATGTGCATGCTGCGCCGCGTCTGGTGGCGTATTCCGACGAACTGCGCCCATCCCTGAACCGCCTCAAGGCTTTCCTGCGCGAGAGTCTCTATCATCACTATCAGGTGCTGCGCATGACCGACAAGGCGCGGCGAGTCATCGTTGATCTGTTCGGCGCATTTCTTGCCGATCCGCGCCTGTTGCCGCCGCAGTATCAACGACGCGCCGAGGCCGATGCGCCACGCGCCATTGCCGACTACATTGCCGGCATGACTGACCGCTACGCGATGAAAGAGCACCGGCGCTTGTTTGCCGTTGGGGAGATTCACTGAGCATTTGCGCGTTTTGCGCACTGCAAAAAATACTTGAAGGCCTGGGGATCGGGCTGTATATTCGAGAGTCCGCCAAGTGTGTTCGTAACGGCGCCGCCAAGTGCGTCGTGTAGAGCCGGTGCGCAAGCGACCGGCTTTTTTGACGCCTGCCGCATTCGCGTTGTCGAGCCTCCCGGGCCCAACGCCGGATGAGGGGCAGGCACGAAGTGTCGAGGAAAAAGTATGAGCATTCCCCACAAGCAGGGCCTATATGACCCCGCCAACGAACATGACGCCTGCGGTGTCGGTTTTATTGCCCATATCAAGGGTGAAAAACGCCACGACATCGTAATTCAGGGTCTCGAGATCCTCAAAAACCTCGATCACAGGGGCGCTGTGGGTGCTGATGCACTCCAGGGCGATGGCGCGGGCCTGCTGCTTCAGCTGCCCGACCAGCTCTACCGCGAGGAAATGGCTGCGCAGGGTGTGACCTTGCCGCCCGTGGGTGACTACGGCGTCGGCATGGTGTTCATGCCTAAAGAGCACGCCTCGCGGATGGCCTGTGAGGAAGAGATCGAGCGCGCGATTCGCGCCGAGGGACAGGTGGTGGTCGGCTGGCGTGATGTGCCCGTCAATCCCGACATGCCGATGTCGCCGACGGTGAAGAAGACCGAGCCGATCATCCGCCAGATCTTCATCGGTCGCGGCCCCGACATCATGGTCACCGACGCGCTCGAGCGTAAGCTCTACGTGATCCGCCGTCGTGCCGCCAACGCCATTTTGCGTCTGGAGCTTGAGCACGCCAAAGAGTTCTACATGGTGTCGATGTCGGCGCGCACCATCGTTTACAAAGGCCTGCTGCTGGCCGATCAGGTCGGTGAGTACTACCTCGACCTGGTCGATCCGCGTACGGTCTCGGCGCTGGCGCTGGTGCACCAGCGTTTCTCGACCAACACCTTCCCCAAGTGGAATCTCGCGCATCCGTTCCGCATGATTGCGCACAACGGCGAGATCAACACCCTGCGCGGCAACTACAACTGGATGCGCGCACGCGAGAAAGGCGTCGCCTCCCCGTTGCTGGGCAAGGATCTGGAAAAGATCTGGCCGCTGATCTATCCGGGCCAGTCCGACTCCGCCGCTTTCGACAACGCGCTCGAATTGCTGGTGATGGGTGGCTACACCATGGCTCACGCGGTGATGATGATGATCCCCGAGGCCTGGGAGTCGCACACCCTCATGGGCGAGCAGCGCCGCGCGTTCTACGAGTACCACGCCGCCATGATGGAGCCGTGGGACGGCCCGGCCGCCGTGGCCTTTACCGATGGTGTGCAGATCGGTGCCACGCTCGACCGTAACGGTCTGCGTCCGGCGCGTTATCTGGTGACCGATGACGACCTCGTCGTGATGGCTTCCGAGTCCGGCGTGCTGCCGATTCCGGACAGCAAGATCGTCAAGAAATGGCGTCTGCAGCCCGGCAAGATGTTCCTGATCGACATGGAGCAGGGCCGCATCATCAATGATGAGGAACTCAAGGAGTCGCTCGCCACGGCCAAGCCGTATCGCGAATGGAACCAGCGGATCAACATCAAGCTCGACGGTCTGGAAGAGGCTGAGGCATCGGTTGCGACCGAATGCAGCGCCAGCTTGCTCGACCGCCAGCAGGCTTTCGGCTTCACGCAGGAAGACATCAAGTTCATTCTTGAGCCGATGGCTCGCGCCGGTGAAGAAGGCACGGGCTCGATGGGTAACGACGCGCCGATGGCCGTGTTGTCGAGCAAGGAAAAGCCGCTCTACAACTACTTCCGTCAGCTCTTCGCGCAGGTGACCAACCCGCCGATCGATCCGATCCGCGAGCAGCTGGTGATGTCGCTGGTGTCCTTCATCGGCCCGCGCCCCAACCTGCTCGAAATCAACGAAATCAACCCCCCGTACCGCCTCGAAGTGGCGCAGCCGGTGCTGAACTTTGCCGACATGGCAAAGATCCGCAACATCGCGCGCTACACCGGCAACAAGTTCCGCTCCGCCGAGCTGGATATCTGTTATCCGGTGGCCTGGGGCAAGGCCGGCGTCGAGGCTCGCCTCGCCTCGCTGTGCGCCGAAGCCGAAGATGCGGTGGAGCAGGGCTTCAACATTCTGGTGGTCTCCGACCGCAAGATGGATGCCGCAAATGTCGCGATTCCCGCGCTGCTGGCGACCTCCGCTGTTCACCAACACCTGGTGAGCAAGGGCCTGCGCACGCGCGCCGGCCTGGTGGTTGAAACCGGTACGGCCCGCGAGAACCACCACTTTGCGGTGCTCGCCGGCTACGGTGCCGAGGCGGTCCATCCCTACCTCGCGCTCGAAACCCTGCAGTCGCTGGCCGGTGATGCTGCCGCGGGCGAGAAAGCCATTGCCCACTTCGTCAAAGCGGTCGGCAAGGGCTTGTGCAAGATCATGTCCAAGATGGGCATCTCGACCTACATGTCCTATACCGGCGCGCAGATTTTTGAAGCGGTCGGTCTCAAGCAGAGCCTGCTCGACAAGTACTTCACCGGCACCACCAGCCAGGTGGAGGGTGTGGGCGTGTTCGAGGTCATGGAAGAGACGCTGCGTCTGCACCAGAAGGCTTTCGGTGACGACCCCGTGCTGGCCGATCTGCTCGACGCGGGTGGCGACTATGCCTTCCGTATCCGCGGTGAAGAGCACATGTGGACGCCCGACAGCATCGCCAAGCTGCAGCACGCGACGCGCTCCGGCAAGACCGAGACCTACAAGGAATACGCCCGTCTGATCAATGACCAGACCAAGCGTCACATGACGATGCGCGGCCTGTTCGAGATCAAGGTCGCGGGCGCACCGGTGCCGATCGACGAAGTCGAGCCGGCCAAGGAAATCGTCAAGCGCTTTGCGACCGGTGCCATGTCGCTCGGCTCGATCTCGACCGAAGCGCACACCACGCTGGCCGTGGCGATGAACCGCATTGGCGGCAAGTCCAACACCGGCGAGGGTGGCGAAGATCCGAAGCGTTTCCTGCCGGTCACCAAGCCGACCAAGCTGTCCGAGCTGATCGGTGCCGGTCGTATCGAGCGCGATCTTGATCTGTCGCCGGGCGACAGCCTGCGTTCAGCGATCAAGCAGGTCGCCTCGGGGCGTTTTGGTGTGACCACCGAGTACCTGGCCAACGCCGACCAGATTCAGATCAAGATGGCCCAG
The DNA here is from genome assembly GCA_041600915.1 of Nitrogeniibacter sp. GTDB lineage: Bacteria > Pseudomonadota > Gammaproteobacteria > Burkholderiales > Rhodocyclaceae > Nitrogeniibacter. Next base: position 4,010 of record JBFIJC010000151.1, on the reverse strand, counting down.
GGCGCCAAGCCGGGTGAGGGCGGTCAGCTGCCCGGCCACAAGGTGTCCGAATACATCGGCTTCCTGCGCCACTCGGTGCCGGGTGTGGGCCTGATTTCGCCCCCGCCGCACCACGACATCTACTCGATCGAAGATCTGGCGCAGCTCATTCACGACCTGAAGAACGCCAACCAGAAGGCCTCGATCAGCGTCAAGCTGGTGTCCGAGATCGGTGTTGGTACTGTGGCCGCAGGTGTCGCCAAGGCCAAGGCCGATCACATCGTGATCGCCGGCCACGACGGCGGCACCGGTGCCTCGCCGCTGTCTTCGATCAAGCATGCCGGTTCGCCGTGGGAGCTCGGCCTGGCCGAAACCCAGCAGACCCTGGTGCTCAACCGTCTGCGTTCGCGGGTGCGTGTGCAGGTCGACGGTCAGATGAAGACCGGTCGCGACGTGGTGATCGGCGCCTTGCTTGGTGCCGACGAGTTCGGCTTCGCGACCGCACCGCTGGTGGTCGAAGGCTGCATCATGATGCGCAAGTGCCACCTGAACACCTGCCCGGTGGGCGTGGCCACGCAAGACCCCGAGCTGCGCAAGCGCTTCACCGGTCAGCCGGAGCACGTGGTCAACTTCTTCTTCTTCATTGCTGAAGAAGTGCGTGAGCTGATGGCGCAACTGGGCATCCGCAAGTTCGATGAGCTGATCGGCCGCTCCGATCTGCTCGACATGAAGAAAGGCATCAGCCACTGGAAAGCCCGTGGCCTGGACTACAGCCGCATCTTCTACCGCCCGAACGTGCCGGCGACCGTGGGTCGTCACCACACCGAAGGGCAGGATCACGGTCTGGAAAAGGCGCTGGACCAGGAACTGGTCAAGCAGGCCGCGCCGGCCCTGGAGCGTGGCGAAGCGGTGAAGATCAACCTGCCCGTACGCAACCTCAACCGTACCGTCGGCGCCATGCTGTCGGGCGCGGTGGCGACCAAATACGGTCATGCCGGCCTGCCGGACGACACCATTCACATCACCCTGTCCGGCACGGCCGGGCAGAGCTTTGGCGCCTTCCTGGCCCGTGGTGTGACGATGGATCTGGTCGGCGAAGGTAACGACTACGTCGGCAAGGGCTTGTCCGGTGGCCGCATCGTCGTGCGCCCGGATGCCAAGTTCCGTGGCGACACCGCCGAAAACATCATCATCGGCAACACCGTGCTGTACGGCGCGATCGAGGGCGAGGCTTTCTTCGCCGGCGTCGGCGGCGAGCGTTTCGCGGTGCGTAACTCCGGCGCCACGGCCGTGGTCGAAGGCGTGGGCGACCACGGCTGCGAATACATGACCGGTGGCACGGTGGTCGTGCTCGGCGAAACCGGGCGCAACTTCGCCGCAGGTATGTCGGGTGGTGTGGCCTACGTGTTTGACGAGGACGGCAGCTTTGCCGGCCGCTGCAACATGGCGCAGGTCGCGCTTGAGCCGGTCGAAGAAGAGTTCGCCGCGCGCAAGGGCACCGAAGAAGGCGATGACCTGGAGTCGCATGGTCGCGTCGATGTCCGTCACCTGGGGCTGGCCGACGAGGCCATTCTCAAGGGGCTGATCGAGAAGCACGCCCAATACACCGGCAGCGTGACCGCCAAGCGCATCCTCGAACATTGGTCGAGCTATCGCGCCAAGTTCGTCAAGGTAATGCCACACGAGTATCGTCGCGCGCTGACCGAACTGGCCGCGCAGAAGAAGCAACTGGAGGCTGCATAAGATGGGTAAGCCCACCGGATTTCTCGAGTTTCACCGTCTGTCCGAGGCCAGCAAGCCGGCCGACGCACGCGTGCAGAACTACAACGAGTTCCTCGATCGCCTCACCGACGAAGAGTCGTCGGTGCAGGGTGCGCGCTGCATGGACTGCGGCATCCCGTTCTGCAACAACGGTTGCCCGGTCAACAACATCATTCCGGACTGGAATGACCTGGTGTATCGCGGGCAGTGGGAGCAGGCCATTCGTGTCCTGCACTCGACCAACAACTTCCCCGAGTTCACCGGCCGTATCTGTCCGGCGCCCTGTGAAGCGGCATGCACGCTGAACATCAACACCGACGCGGTGGGCATCAAGTCCATCGAGCGGGCGATCATCGACAAGGCCTGGGAAAACGGCTGGGTCAAGCCGCAGCTGCCTCAGCGCAAGACCGGCAAGAAGATTGCCGTGGTCGGCTCCGGCCCCGCAGGCCTGGCGGCTGCGCAGCAACTGGCGCGCGCCGGCCACGATGTGGTGGTGCTCGAGAAGAGCGATCGCGTCGGTGGTCTGCTGCGCTACGGCATTCCTGACTTCAAGCTCGAAAAGTCGACCATCGACCGTCGCATCGAGCAGATGCAGGCCGAAGGCGTCGAGTTCCGCACCAGCGTGTGCGTCGGTGCCGTGCCGGGCGTGCCGGGCGTGGCCAACGATGGCAAGGAAATGGTGTCAGCAGAGCAGCTCACCTCTGAGTTCGACGCCGTCATTCTGGCTGCGGGTTCCGAAGTGCCGCGCGATCTGCCGGCACCGGGTCGCGAGCTCGGTGGCGTGCATTTTGCGCTCGAGTTCCTGATTCCGCAGAACAAGGAAGTCGCCGGCGACGGCGCCAACCCGATCAACGCCAAGGGCAAGCATGTGGTGGTGATCGGCGGTGGCGACACCGGCTCCGACTGCGTTGGCACCAGCTATCGCCATGGCGCGGCCTCGGTCACGCAGTTCGAAGTCATGCCGCAGCCGCCCGAGGAAGAAGACAAGGCGCTGACCTGGCCGTACTGGCCGCTCAAGCTGCGCACCTCGTCCTCGCACAAGGAAGGCGACACCCGCCGCGAGTTCGCCATCTCCACGCAAGAGTTCGTGGGCGAAAACGGGCAGGTCAAAGGTTTGCGCACCTCACGTCTGGAGTGGAAAGACGGCAAGATGATCAGCGTGCCCGGCAGCGAAGAGACCTATCCCGCTGATCTGGTGCTGTTTGCCATGGGCTTTACCAATCCGGTCGGTTCCCTGCTCGGCGCCTTTGGTGTCGACAAGGACGCGCGCGGCAATGCCAAGGCCACCACGGATGGCGAAGGCTGCTACGCCACCAATGTTGCCAAAGTGTTCGCCGCGGGTGACGTGCGTCGCGGTCAGTCGCTGGTCGTGTGGGCGATTCGCGAAGGTCGCCAATGTGCGCGTGAAGTGGATGCGTTCCTGATGGGGTCGTCCGAGCTGCCGCGTTAAGCGACATCTCGTGTGCAATGAAAAAGGCGGCCGTGGCCGCCTTTTTCTATTTAAAGCAAGGTGTTGCGCGAACCAGGTGCGTAGCCCGGATGGAGGCCAAAGGCCGGAATCCGGGGGCATCGGTTGAGCCACCACCGTTCCCGGATTCCGCTGCGCTGCATCCGGGCTACGAATCGCTGTCACAAAGAATCAGCGGCCGATCAGATCCAGCGTGTGCCGCGCGATCATCCATTCCTCGTTGGTCGGGATGACCGCGATCGCCACTTTGCTGCCTGTCTGGTCGATGCGACGGGCGTCCTTGGCGTTGGCTGCCGTGTCCAGGCTCAGACCAAGCCACGCCGACTGGCCGACGATGGCTTCGCGTACGGCGGCGGCGTGTTCGCCAATACCGCCGGTGAACACCACCGCGTCGCAGCCGCCGGCCGCAGCGGCGAGCGAACCGAGTTCGCGTGCGGCACGGTAGCAGAACAGGTCGATGGCCTCGCGCGCTTCAGGTGCTGTCGAGGCGAGCAGGTCGCGCATGTCGGCGCTGATGCCCGAGACGCCAAGCAGGCCGGACTCTTTGTAGAGCAGGCGCGTGAGGCCGGCCGAGTCGAGTCCCTTCTGGTCCATCAGATAGAGCAGCACGCCGGGGTCGAGCGTGCCACTGCGCGTGCCCATCATCAGCCCGTCGATGGCGGTGAAGCCCATGCTGGAGCCCACGCTCTTGCCGTCGCGCATGGCGCACATGCTGGCGCCGTTGCCCAGGTGGGCGACGATCACCGCGCCACGGGCCCGCTCGGGTCCGATGACTTCGGCCAGCTGCCGGCTGATGTATTCA
>JBFIJC010000150.1:0-8528 GCA_041600915.1 Nitrogeniibacter sp. | reverse complement strand
TGCTCGCTACGATTTCTTCACAAGTTCTCAGGCGTGCAGCCAGCCCTTGTCGGCGGCCACGTCGAGAAAGGCGCGCACGCCCTGGTCGATATCGTCGGCGGGGCCGGGGAAGGCATCCTGCAGCTCGGCAATCAGCTCGGCCACGGTGTGTTGGCCGTCGCAGCGTTTGAGGATCTCGCCGGCGGAGGGATTGAGTTTGATCAGCCCTTCCGGGTAGAGCAGGATGTAGGCGTCCTGGCTGGCTTCCCAGCGGAACATGAAGTGGGGCGACAGCTGCGGGCGGCGGTCGGTGGCGGTCGATGCAATAGTCATGATGGCGGGCCTCGGGCAGTGGGGGGGCGGAGGCGGCTGGCCGCCACCGCCCCGAACCGGCTTAGCGGACGTAGACGTAAGCCGTGACTTCGAAGCCCAGGCGGATTTCGCAGTAGGCGGGGGTTTCCCAGGTCATGTGTGTCTCCTCAATGGCGGCGCGGCCCCATGCCGTGCCCGAAGCCATTATTGGGAGCGGCCTGTCCGCCGGGCATCCGCCTTTTGCCGCAATCGACTACTGAAAATCATGATTGACGGGCATGAGCGCAAAAACCAGGACCCATACCGGCAAATACTTGATATAAATTAAGTTTTTTGCGTTCACGCGGGCCGCCAGGTGTCTTGCAGCGGTCTCAATCAATGGCTCACCGAACACCCGGCGACGCAGGTGAGCTCAGCGGCCGCTTCACGGCCCGTCGAAGCCGCCGTGCGCTGCCGCTTGCGCTCAAGCAGCGCCCACGGTGTCGACCACACGGGGCATTCTGTCCACTGAAGCGCGCCTCAATCGGCGATGATGGAGGCCTCTCCAAAAGCAGGTCGCCCCATGTCCGTCATCCTTGAAGTTGAACATGTCACCACGTATCGCTATTCCAGAGAGGTGGAATTCGGTATTCACCGAGTGGCGTTTCACCCCAGGGCGGCGCACGACATCCGTGTGCTCTACGCGGACCTGACGGTCTCCCCGCACTGCCGGCAGCACTGGATCCATGACGTGTTCTCGAACTCGGTGGCGGTGGTTGAACCCATGGTGCCGGCAGATACGCTGAGTTTTACGGCGCGCTTCGCGATCGAACATCTGGGCGTCAAGAATCAGGAAATTCCGATCGCGCCGGAAGCCGAGAACTACCCCTTCGAATACTCGCCCGATGATCGCCAGAATCTGGCCGGCTTTCTGAGCTTGCAATACCCGGAGGACGCCGGCGTGGTGCGCGACTGGGTCGCCGGTTTCATGCCGCAGCGCGGCACCATTCATACACGTGATGTGCTGTCCAACATCAACCAGTTCATCCGCACCGATTTTGTCTATGCGACCCGCGATGCAATGGGCACACAGAGCCCGGCCCAGACGCTGGCGCTGCGCAGCGGCACCTGCCGCGACTTTGCGCTCTTGATGATGGAAGCGGCGCGTGGCTTAGGCATGGCGGCGCGCTTTGTGTCGGGCTACATCTACGATCCGGCGCTGGACGAGGAAAGCGCCGACGGCCTCGAGATTGTGGGGCAGGGTATCCAGAGCCTGGATATCGGCGGCGGCACACTGGGCTCGGGCGCAACGCACGCCTGGCTGCATGTGTATCTGCCCGGCGCAGGCTGGGTGCCCTTCGACCCGACCAATACGCTGTTTGGCGGTACCGACCTGATCCGCGTCGCCTTTACGCGCACGCCCGAGCAGGCGGCGCCGGTGGCCGGCGGCTGGACCGGCGAGGCCAGCGACTTCCTGGGCATGGATGTCTCGGTGAATGTGCGCCGCCGGCTGCCGGCAATCACCGGCACGCCAACGCTGGGCTAAGCACCGCCCCAGCAGGGGCACACATTGACGGCGGCGCTCGCAAGCGCCGCCGACGGTGACTCAGCGCACCAGATGCAGGAAGTGCATGTGCTTGTGGTACTGATCGATGATGTCGCTGATCACGCCTTCTTTTGACCACCCCATGATGTCGTAGTCCTGCCCGCCTTCACGCAGGTGGATTTCGGCACGGTAGTACTTCTGCTCTTCGGACACCTCGTTTTCGGCCACATCGGGGCTGAGGAAAGCCGGTTTGATATGGGCACGAGCGCGCACCTGGTAGAGGAAATCGATCTCCTCGCCATGAGCGACGCTGAGCACCACGTGGTCAGCGTCGGTGCTGGTTACCGTGGCATCAATGCCCTTGAGCTTGAGTTCGGCGGCGACTTCATCACACGCCGGCCTGCCGATCTGCGCGATGAAGCGCTGCACCACCTCACGCGTGGGGTAGTCGACGATGTTGTGCAGGCGGTCTTTCCACGAACCACTGACCGCCGGCGGGCCGACCGGCGCCATGTTGATCTGCAAGCTTTCGCGCTTGTACAGATCAATGCGCAGCGCCTTGATGAGACCGTAGGTGGCGACCAGCAACACCACGGCAAAAGGCAGCGCGCTGGCAATCGTCATGGTCTGCAATGCGCCCAGACCACCGGCCAGCAGCAGCACGATGGCGACCACGCCCTCACCGCCAGCCCAGTAGATGCGCTGCCACAGCGGCGTGTTGTCATGCCCGCGCGAGCACAGCATGTCGACCACCATGGAGCCGGAGTCGGAGGAGGTCACGAAGAACACCACCACCATGACCATGGCGAGAATGGAGAGCACACCCGAGAAGGGAAAGTTTTCCAGAAAGGCGAACAACGCCAGCGCCACATCGGCCGACACCGCCTCGCCCAGCGCGACTTTGCCCTGATTGAGGATGAGCTCGATCGCCGAGTTGCCGAACACGGTCATCCACAGCAGCGTAAAGCCGGTGGGCACAAACAGCACGCCCATGGTGAATTCGCGGATGGTGCGGCCGCGCGACACGCGGGCGATAAACAGGCCCACGAAGGGCGCCCAGGACATCCACCAGCCCCAGTACAGAATCGTCCAGCCGCCAATCCAGTCGGTCTTCTGATAGGCAAACAGGTTGAAGGTGTTGCTGACGATGTCGGCGGCGTAGGCACCCGTATTCTGCACAAAGGCTTGCAGCAAGAACACCGTGGGGCCGAGCACCAGCATGACGATGAGCAGAATCACCGCCAAACCCATGTTCAGCTCAGACAGGATCTTGATGCCCTTGTCGAGACCGGTGGCCACCGACAGCATGGCCAGCCCGGTCACACCGATGATGAGCACGATCTGCACCATGGTGCTGACCGGAATGTCGAACAGATGATTGAGGCCGGCGTTGACCTGCATGACGCCGTAGCCCAGCGAGGTGGCCACGCCAAACACCGTGCCGATGACGGCAAAGATGTCGACCGCATGGCCGATGGGGCCGTAGATGCGCTCGCCAATCATCGGGTACAGCGCCGAGCGCAGCGTGAGCGGCAGGCCGTGACGGTAGCTGAAGAAGGCCAGGATCAGCGCCACGATGGCGTAAATCGCCCAGGCGTGCAGACCCCAGTGGAAGAAGGTGATCTTCATCGCGGCACGGGCGGCTTCGACCGTGCCGGCTTCGCCCACCGGCGGCGACAGGAAGTGCATGACCGGCTCGGCCACGCCGAAGAACATCAGACCAATGCCCATGCCGGCCGAAAACAGCATGGCAAACCAGGTGAGGTTGGAATAGTCAGGCGTGGAGTGATCGGGCCCGAGCTTGATCTCGCCATAGCGCGACAAACCGAGAAAACTGACGGCCATCAGAATGATGGCGACGGTCAGCACATAGAACCAGCTGCCATTGGCGACGATGACCGACTGCAGCGACTTGAAGGTTTCGTTGGCGGTGTCGGGCGCCAGGGCGGCAAAGGCCACCAGCAAAATAATGATGAGCGAGGCCGGATAGAAAACCGGCGGGTGAAACCCAGCCTTTTCGGCCGGAACAGTATTGTTTTTTGTCATAAAAATTGAATTCTGTCAGGGAATATCACCACCAACCATACCGCACCGCAGCATTTAATCACACCCTTGTGCGACCGGTGGACAGGCTTGGCGGCGTCCCCAATCGGCGCAGGCATGGTCGAGCGCCGCTCGTTTTTTACAAAAACCAATGCACCCGACCGCAGCGCCCGGGGGATGAAGTTCGCCCTTGCCGACCGCCCGTGTTCGAACTAAATCTAGAGAGCGCACGACGCTGGAGGTGACCATGGCAGCCATCCGTTCGATCAAGTCGGCACTGCTGTGTGCGCTGGCCAGCACGACATTCACCACACAGGCCGGCCCCATCACGCTCAACGCAAATGGCGGCAGTTTTGGCGCCGAGTTACTGGTCGGCACCAGCGACATCGGTGTGGTTTTTTTCCATGGACGAGGCCAGTCGCCCGACGGCGACGTCGTGCGCCAGTTGCGCACACAGCTCAATGCCCTAGGCCACACCACGCTGGCACTCGACAACCCGCAGCCTGTCGGCGGCACCGACTTCGCCAACTACGCCGCACAGGAAAGCGCCATTGACGATGCGGTCTTCGGCCGGCTGGATGCCGCCCTGGCAACGCTGGACGGTCTGGCGGTTCAGCGCGTGGTGCTGGCCGGTTTCAGCCTAGGCTCACGCTTCATGACGGCCGCGACGGCCGCCTGGGAGCACGGCGTCTACTCGCATGCGAGCGGCCTGAACCTGCTGGCGCTGATCGGTGTGGGCATGTACGGCTCGCTCGGTGGCAGCGCGCCCACACTGGCCGCGCCACTCGTCATCGGTGACTTCAACGTTCTCGATACGCACACCAACCTCAGCTTCATCGGCGTCCCGGTGCTCGATCTCTATGGCGACCAGGACCTCAGCGCCGTCGCCAACGCCGCGCTGCGCCGCAGCCAGTACGCCGGCCTCGCCGGCGACTATCAACAGACATCGGTGCAATGCCCGCCGAACGACGGCAGCTACTTCGCCCGGGTGGGTGTCAGCTTCGAGCCCTACTACGGCGCCGACCAGACCGATTTCAATCGCTGCCATCAACTGCGCAACGGCTGGCGGCCGGATGGCCAGGGCGGCTATGTCGAGCATTTCATCGTGCGCGGCGCGGCGGGCGCACCCCTCGAGATGCACGTCGGCGCCTTCATCGCGCAGTTCAGTGCAAACACCGGTCAGCCCGTGCCCGAACCCGGCACACTGGCCTTGATCGCCGCCGGCCTGCTTGCCTTGCGCAGCGCTCGAAGCCGCACGCCTCAGGCGTAATCAGTCCGAACCAAGAGCCGGGTGGCGATACACATGCCAACGGCCGCCGCGGAAGTCGACCGCTTTTTCGAAGTGTGCGCCCACCGCCAGTGCCAGCTTTATCGAGGCCGCATTTTCGGCATCAATAAAGCTGATCAGTCGCAGCGCTGGCAGGGCCTCACGCGCCATGGCCTGCACCGCGCGGACGGCCTCGCTGGCAAAGCCCTGCCGCCAATACGGCCGGCTCAGCGCCCACTTGATTTCGGGCTCGGGCCAGTCGTTGGGATACCACAGGCCGGCAGCCCCAAGCACACGACCCGAAGCCTTTTCTTCGATGGCATACGGGCCATAACCGCGCAAGGCCCAATGGCCGACCATACTGGCCATGGCCCGCCAGCTTTCGCCTTCGCTCAAGGCGCGGCGGAAGGTAAAGCGGGTGCACTCCGGGTCTGAATAATGTGCATGCAGCGCGGGCCAGTCTGCGTGCGCAAACGGCCGCAGCAGCAGGCGCGGGGTGTCGAGTCGGGTCGGAACGCTCATCGCGTCCCCTCAGTGCTCGGTGCCGGCGTAAATCCACATCGGCTCGGTCTTGCCCGCACGCTCAAAACCCATGGCCTGGTAGAACGCCACCGCGTCGCCATCGGCGGTAAGCATTTGCTGGTGGAAGCCGGCGTAGCGCTTGAGCAGCGCGGCCATCATTGTTCGGCCCACACCCTGGCGCTTGAAGTCGGGATGCACCAGCAGGTGCGGATAGTACACAACGAGGTGACCGTCAGAAATCGCATTGCCCAGGCCCACCAGGCGACCATCGGCGCGTGCGGTGACCAGGCTGTGCGATGCCCGCAGCCCCGCCATCAAGGCCTCGGGCTTGTCGGCGGCAGACCATTTGTTGGCGCGGTAGAGGGCCAGCACTTCGTTGGCCTTGATCGGGCGATTGAGGGCGATGTCGAGTGGCATGGCGAGTCCGGGTCGGTGGGTCAGTAGGGCTGGCGCGAGGCCCATTTTGCGACGGTTTTAGCGCCGGCGGTGGCGATCTTGTCGAGCCGGTCGCAGGCGCCGAAAGACACGCGCGACACGAGGTGTTTGCTCATCGTACTGAGCACCTCGCCGTCCTTGACGATGCTTGCCTTGACGGTCGCTTCCGAGCCGGGGCGCAGAGTCAGTGCATTCATCACGTTGGCGTCCACCGCTTCGTAGGAGACGAGCAATACGCTCTGGCCCGGGCCCGCGTCACTGAGGCGCTGACGCTTGTGGATCTTCATGGCATAGGCGTTGCCGTAGCGCAAAACCGCCCCATTGAACGTACGGAGCATGTCGCACTCCTGCTTGACCCGATCAATGGACAGGTGATCGGCAAAGCGCGCGGGCAACACGATGAGCGCCCCCCGCTTGGCCGCCGTCGGTTTGGCCGGGGCGGGCGCGGCGGGTGTGTCGTCATCGACACGGGCGTCGGTCCCGGCACATCCGGCCAACAGGCTGACAAGGATCGATGCAATGGCAAGTCGGTTTTTCACAGTCGTTCGGCTCTCGCAACACTGAGTTTTCAGATAGCGCGCATGACCGCGCGCTGACGCGTGGCTATTGTGCCGCACTGAAACAAAAGCCGCATCGCATATGCCGAAAAACTATCGATAGGCGGCAAGCACATCGCATCGCGCGTGCGCGAGCACATGCTTGGTGACGCTGCCGAGCAGGAGCTCTTCGGTCATGTCGGCGCCGTGTTTGCCGAGCACGATCAGATCGGCGCCAAGCTCTTCTTCTTGCTCCAGCACGCGCAGCGAGGTGGCGCCATGAATGACTGCGGTTCGCCAGGCAGTGCCCCCAAGGCCGGCATCCGCAGCGAACTGATGCAATCGAGCGAGCGCGTCTTTTCGGGCCTTGATGCGGTGGCCGAGAATCACGTCTTCTTCAACAAAGGCGAGGCGCAGCTTGCCTTCGTAGGGCAGCTCGAAGGCGTGCATGAGCGTCAGTTCTGCCTGCGGGGCAACGGCGCGGGCCAGGCGCACGGCGCCGGCTGACCAGGGCGAAAAGTCGACCGGCACCAGCACGTTTCGGTAGTGCTCACGCGGCGGCTGCTTGACCGCCAGTATCGGCCTGCGAACCTTGCGCAGCAGGCGCTCGGCCGTGGCGCCGAGCAACCACTGACGCATGTAATCGGTGCCGCGCGCGCCCAGCACCAGCAGGCTGGCATCGAGGCGGTCGGCCTCGGCGGCAATGGTTTCGAGCACCGCGCCTTCTTCAAGATGCAGCCCGGCCGTAACACCCAGCGGCTCCCCGATGTCGGTGGCCAGCTGGCTGAGCGCATCACGCGCCATCTCGCGAATCCGTGCGGACAGTGCAGCATCCTGATCAATAAAGACCTGCTGCAATTCGTCGAGCGCGCTCTTTTCGAGCACATGCAGCAATTCGAGGCGCGCGCCGGTTTCACTCGCCAGCATGGCGGCGCGCTGTGCGGCGTGGCGCGCCGGCGCCGACAGGTCGGTGGTGGCAAGCACAGTGTGCAGGCGGGTCATTGGGTGGCCTCCTGAGGGGTGAGCGCTTCGACCATGAGTTGCGCGGTGTGATCGGCCGAATCGAGGAAGGGATTGATGATCCGGCTTGCGCCGGCCGCGTGCAATGCCTGGCGATGCACTTCATCGCCAACCACGCCGGTGATCACGCCGGGCACCGCCATGGCTTTGAGCGCATCGAGCAGGCCGCGGTTCGACTCCCAGGTAGGCAGCGTGGTGACGATCCATTGCGCCGTGGCGACGGGCAGGGTGTCGACAAAGGCCGGGTCTTCGCCATCACCAAAGCGCACGGCAAAACCACGATGACGCAGGCGGCGCACGGTTTCGGGGTCAAAATCGACCCCCATCACCGGCACGCCGAGGTGGTGCAGCCGTGCCAGCAGATGCGCGCCATAGCGACCGAGGCCGAAGATGATGACCTGCGGCGGTGACTCCGGCGGGCGCTGCCGCTCGACCGCCAGTTCGCGGTGCGGGCGGCGGCGCTCGAAAATGCCCAGCCACGGCCCGATCCGCTCGAACAGCGGCTGCGAGTACAGAATCATGTAGGTCGACAAGGCGATGGTGACGATGCCCACCAGGGTGGTCAGCCCGAGCGCGTCGGTCCCCACATGGCCGAGGGTGATGCCCATGGCGACAAAGATGATCGAAAACTCGCTGATCTGCGCCACCGTCAGCCCCGCCATAAAGCCGGTGCGCTTGCGATAGCCCATGAAGCCCATGATCGCCATGACGATGAGCGGGTTGCCGATGAGTACAAACAGCGACAGCACCAGCGCCGGCCACAGCTCGCCGCCCAGGGCCGAGAAATCGAGCTTGGCGCCGAGATCGATGAAGAAAAACAGCAGCAGAAAATCGCGGATGCCGGTCAGACGCGCGCCAATGGCGTCGCGAAAATGCGTCGAGGCCAGCG
>JBFIJC010000149.1:0-8540 GCA_041600915.1 Nitrogeniibacter sp. | reverse complement strand
GGCCGAACGGGGTGTGACCGAGATCGTGCGCCAGTGCGATCGCTTCGGCGAGATCTTCATTCAGCGCCAGCGCGCGGGCAATGGTGCGGGTGATCTGGGCGACTTCGATGCTGTGCGTCAGCCGTGTGCGGAACAGATCGCCTTCGTGATTGACGAAAACCTGGGTTTTGTACTCAAGGCGACGGAAAGCGGTGGAATGGATGATGCGATCCCGGTCCCGCTGAAACTCGCCGCGCGCCGTCGGCTGAGCCTCGGCCTGCTGGCGGCCGCGTGAATTTTCTTCGGTGACTGCATAGCCGGCCAAGGTCATGCCGGCTCGCAGCAGGCGTCGATGGCCGCAGCAATATCTGCCGCAGGCACATCGGAGAAAATCTCGGCATCGCCAATATCGCGCAACAACACGAGGCGAAGACGCCCCGCCTCAACCTTCTTGTCGTGCGCCATCAGTTCCAGATAGCGCGCAGAGCCCAGACGCGGGCCAAGCACCGGCAAGCCCGCACGAGCAATCAGTGCCACTGCGCGCTCATATTGCTGCATCGACAACCAACCCTGTCGCTGCGACAAACTGGCCGCCATTACCATGCCAGCGGCCACAGCCTCGCCATGCAACCAGACGCCAAAGCCCATGCCGGCCTCAATCGCGTGGCCAAATGTGTGGCCAAGATTGAGCAGCGCACGCACGCCGCGCTCCGTCTCATCCTCAGACACGATCTGAGACTTGTTGGCACAGGAGCGCTCAATCGCCTCGGCCAGCGCCAGCGGATCGCGACTGAGCAGCTTGTCGATGTTCGCCTCGAGCCAATCGAAGAACGCGGGGTCACGAATCAGGCCGTATTTGATGACTTCGGCGAGGCCGGCTTTCAGTTCGCGATCGGGCAGGGTATTGAGCACCTCGGTGTCGGCCAACACCAGCTGAGGCTGGTGGAAAGCGCCGATCATGTTTTTGCCGAGCGGATGATTGATGGCGGTTTTTCCGCCGACCGAGGAGTCGACCTGCGAGAGCAGGGTTGTCGGGATCTGAATGAAGGGAATGCCACGCTGATAGGTCGCGGCCGCAAAGCCGGCCATGTCACCAACCACCCCGCCACCGAGCGCGACCAGCGTCGTGCTGCGGTCGAAATGACCGGCCAGTAAGGCGTCGTAAATCGAATTCAGGGTCTGCCAGTCTTTATGCGCCTCGCCATCCGGCAACACAACGCTCTCGTGAGCGATGCCCGCCCGGGCCAGGGTGGCAGTCAGCCGATCGAGGTAAAGCGGCGCCACAACGTCGTTGGTGACAATCGCCACGCGCGGCGTTTTGACCGCTGCGGCGATGGCCTCGGCCATATCGAGGACGCCTTCGCCAATCAGAATCGGGTAGCTACGCTCACCCAGTGCAACCGTCAGTTTTCGCATGCAAGCTCCAGAGCCTTCTCGATCTTCCGAAGCATCGATTTTGCGCTACCGCGCCCCCCTGGGACAACCACACGCGCGACAGCCCGATACAAGGGGTCGCGTTCACGATAGAGCGATTCAATGCGCCCTCGCGGATCTTCGACCTGCAACAGCGGCCGATTCCGGTCATGACGCGTTCGCTCCCAAAGCACGGCGGGCGGCACATCCAGGTAAATCACCAGGCAGCGCTCGCTGAGCACCTTTCGATTTTCTTCTGCGAGAACGACGCCACCGCCGGTCGCAAGAACAAGGTCTTGCTCCTGTGACAAGTCGTCAATCACTTGCGACTCTCGACGGCGAAAACCTGCCTCGCCCTCGACATCAAAGATGACAGGCACCGACACACCGGTGCGCGCGCAGATTTCATGGTCGCTATCAACAAAACGACGGTGCAAGCGCCGAGCCAACTCGCGCCCCACCGTCGTTTTTCCGGCCCCCATCATGCCTACCAGCACGATGCAGGGCGCACGAAGCACATCCATGGTATCGGCCTTTGCCGCGCCAGCCGACACCATGGGCTTACCGCAGCGACAACGCTTGCGTCACGATGCGCGGCGTAATGAAGACCAGAAGCTCCTTGCGATTGGACACTGTCTGCGTATTGCGGAACAGCGCACCCACAACCGGGATTTCGCCGAGGAACGGAACGCGATTGATCTGCGTGGACTCTTCTTCCTCATACACACCACCAATGACCACGGTGCCGCCATTTTCCACCAGCACTTCGGTTTTGACATGCTTGGTATCAATCGCAACGCCGCCAGGCACGGTCGCGCCCGGCTTGTCCTTATTGACATCAACAAACAGCTGAACACGGCCATCTGGCGTGATGTTCGGGCGAACCTTGAGCGACAGCACCGCCTTGCGGAACTGGACACTGGTCGCACCGGAACTGGTCGCCGACTGATACGGAATCTCCGTACCCTGTTCCATCACCGCTTCAACCTGGTTAGCCGTCAGCACCCGTGGGCTAGACACCACCCGACCGCGGTTATCGACCTCCAGCGCGCTCAATTCAAGATTGAGGAATCGAGTCGCGGCGCTGTTGAACAAGATAAGCGACAACTGCGAGGCCGTACCCGTTGAAGGCGACGCGGGCATGTTCACACCCAGGCTGTCACTGAAAAAGTCCGGCGTTGTCGATGTTTGCCCCGTATGGAAGCCTGTATCACCCAAACCACCGCCGATCACCGCCCGGGATCCACCCGGGCCGCCAAAGGGCGCGTTCGGCATATGAATACCCATCCGCACGCCAAGATCGCGCGCAAAGCCTTTGTCGGCCTCGACGATCCGCGCCTCAATCAGCACCTGACGCGGGGGAATGTCGATCTCGATAATGAGCCGGCGCAGATCATCCAGGCGCGTACCCACGTCGGTCACGAAAACCTTGTTGCTACGCTCATCGACAATCACGCTGCCGCGCTTGGACAGCACCGTCTGGTTCTTGTCCTTGAGAAAATCAAAGATTTCCTTGGCCTTGTGATAGTTGATCTGGAAGCTCTCGGTCTTCAGGGGCTCCAGGTCGCCAATTTGAGCCAAGGCTTCAAGCTCAAGTTTTTCGCGTGCAGCCAGCTCGTCGCGCGGCGCAATCCAGATCACGTTGCCATGCTTGCGCATGTCCAGACCCTTGGACTGCAAAATGATGTCAAGCGCCTGATCCCACGGCACATCCTTGAGGCGAAGCGTCAGGCTGCCCTGCACCGTATCGCTGGTGATGATGTTGAAATCGGTAAAGTCAGCGATGACCTGCAGCACGGAGCGCACATCAATGTTCTGGAAGTTCAGCGAGAGCTTGTCGCCCTGATACTTGCCGCGTGCGCCCTGAACGAGCTTCTTCGGATCCTCGACAACGCGCTTGATTTCAACCACAAACTGGTTGTCGCTCTGATAAGCGTTGTGCTCCCACAAGCCATTGGGCTTGACCAGCAGGCGGGTATTGGCGCCTTGCGGCTGCACAACGAACTCGGTGACCGGCGTTGCGAAGTCGGTGACATCCGACTTGCGACGCAGATTCTCAGGCAACTTGGTCTTGAGGAAATCAATGGCCAGGGAATCGCCTTGCTGGCGAATGTCGATGCCGGTATCCGGATCACTCAATTCGACGACGATCCGCCCTTCACCTTCTGTGCCGCGGCGGAAGTTGATATCGCGCACATACTTTCCGTCAGCAACGGGTGCCGTGCGTCCGGTTTCTGCAAAACTGGCAAAAGGCCGGTCATTGGGACGAAGCTCCGACGGCTCGCGACGAACCGGGGCGAGCGCGATGACGACATCCTGCCCTTCGATTGTCGTGTCGTAGGGCGTCATCTTGACCAGATTCAGCACGAGTCGCGTGCGATCACCCACCTGGACGATATTGGCGCTGCGCAGATCACCCTCGTCAATCGCTTGCAGACTGCGCCCGAGGGCATTGCCTGTGCCCGGGAAGTCAAACGCGATGCGCGCCGGACTGGCCACGCTGAAGCTCGCTGGCGGCTGTGCCATCGGCGTCTTCAAACGCACCTTGACGTAGATGTTTGCCCCTTGGCGGGACACATCCAGAGCCTCGATCGCGTTCTCGGTCGTGACCGTTTCGGCCATTGCGGCCTGCGCCATCACCGGCGACGTCGCCTGCGCCATGAACAAGCCCGCGGCGACCACAAAGTAACCCAGTTTGAACTTCATTGCGTCGTCTCCTGCTGCTCTTGCAAGTACAGCGCACTCGTTCTCTCGACCCAGTCGCCGTTCAAATCTTCAACCAGTTCCGTCAGCGTCACTTCGGACTCAGAAATGCTGGTCACAACGCCAAAATTCTGGCCCATGTAGTTCCCCGCGCGGACTTGATAAATACTGCCCCCCGCATCGATCAATGCGTGCGAAGCGCTTGTCTTGATCAAAACACCCACCATTTTCAATGACTCTAGCGGATATGACTCAAGCGGCTCTCGCTGGCGGTTGGTGTCGGGCGCCCGCCCGCCACCGATAACCGCGCGCGCCGCGACGAACTTGTCCGCATCGTAGGGGTTGATCTGCGTGAATGCATCGTAATCAACCACAGCGAACGGCTTGATCTCCGGGAGGGGTTTCACCTGCCCCTTCATGCCGGCCTCTTGCTGAACCATCCAGGACCGCAAATCGTCCTGCTCGGCCGAGCATGCGGCCAAGATCACTGGAATCAGGAATATCCATTTTTTCATGGCGCCCTCACCTCGGCTTCTTGGCTTGCGCCGCGGCTTGTTGTTGCTGAGCGAGTTCCTCTTCATCGAGGTAACGATAGGTCACCGCCGTCGCATCCATCTTCAGGGGCTCGCCCGGTTTTGGCCGCTCAATCGCCAGGTTGTTCAGCGTCACGATCCGCGGCATCTTTGCCACGTCGCCCGCAAACGCGCCCAGGTCATGATACTGACCCACCAGTCGAATCGCGATCGGCATCTCGGCGTAAAACTCCTTGATGACATCACCGCCCGGCTTGAAAAGCTCGAACTGCAGACCGCGGCCCAGACCTGCCTGGTTGATGTCGGCCAGCAGCGAATCCATCTCTGCGCGATTGGGCAGCTGGCGGAGCAAGGCACCAAACTGACGGTCGATCTCGGCCAGCTGCTGCAAATGGACATCCAGATTGACGGACTGCCGCTTTTTGCTGACCCAGTCGGCACGAAGCGTCACTTCTTCCGCCTCGCGCTGCGTCAGCGTGTCCATCTGGTCCTGCCAGAAGAACCACCACGCACCGGCAACGGTCGCAACCAGAATGAAAACGAGGAAAACCACCCGCGGGGCCAGTGGCCAGACGCCGGGATCGTTGGGATCAAGCCCCCGAAAATCGTCAGCGAGACGATTCAGGTCGATGGATGGCTGACGCCGAGTTTTAGGTGTCGATGACTTCATTTCACCGCCCCTCCCGCCACGGCAACTTTCTCGTCAGTTTTGGGGCGCTCAAGGCTGACATCAAGGGTGAATTCGCTGACGCGGCGATCATCCATCTCTTTCAGCGTTGCCGTCTTGATTTCGACCAGCGTGGGCTGTCCGAGATACTCCGAACCATCCAGATTTCGCATCAGCGTCGACACTCGCGCATTGGACTGCGCGTAGCCGATCAGCGTGACTTTCAGGCCGTTCTGCTTGATCGAGCGGAGAAAGACGCCTTCGGGCGTCTGGCGCACCAGCTCGTTGAGCAGATGAACGGTTTCTGCACGATGCCCCTGGAGGGACTCGATCACCTGCTTTCGTGCCAGCAGGGAGTCGATCTGTGTTCGAAGCCGCTTGATCTCGGCAATGTCTTTGTCGAGTTTGGCAATTTCGGTTTTCAGGAAGTTGTTCTTCTCTTCCTGAGCTTCAATAACGCCACCAATGATGGTGCTGACCAGCACACCAATGAGCGCCCCGAGTACCACCATCGCCCCCGCGAGCAGATAGAACTGCTGACGCCGCTCGCGGCGTTTTTCTTCACGGTGGGGCAGCAGGTTGATTCGAATCATCAATCAAACCTCCGCAATGCCAGGCCGCACGCCACCAGCAGCGAAGGCGCATCCGCCATCAAATTTTTGGGGCGAACCTTGGAAGACAACTGCATTTTGGTGAAGGGGTTGGCCACCACCGTATCTACCTGCGTGCGCCCACCCACGACTTCTGCCAGTCCGGAGATCACGGCGCAACCACCTGCAAGAACAATGTGGTCGACCTGATTGAACTGCGTGGAAGTAAAGAAGAACTGGAGTGCGCGTGACACCTCGAGCGCCAGGCTGTCCATAAAGGGGCGCAGCAACTCGCTGGTGTAATTTTCGGGCAGGCTGCCGGAGCGCTTTGCGGCCTCGGCCTCTTCTGTGCTCATGCCGTAGTGTCGGGCAATGTCCTGAGTCAGCTGATGGCCACCGAAGGCCTGCTCCCGGGTGTAGACCTGCACGCCGTCGCGCAGCACCGTCACGTTGAGCTGGTTGGCACCGATATCGACCAGCGCGATGATCGCGCCCTTGCCCTTCTCTGGCAGTTGCTGGCAAACGAAATCGAAGGCCGACTGCGCGGCAAAGGACTCGACATCCATGATCACGGCTTTCAGGCCTGCCGCCTCGGCCGCAGCAACGCGGTCTTCGACTTTTTCCTTGCGGGAGGCTGCGATCAACACATCCATCTCGCCGGGCACATCGTGAGATTCGCCCAACACCTGGAAGTCGAGATTCACCTCGTCGAGCGCGAAGGGGATGTACTGGTTGGCCTCACTCTCGACCTGCACTTCCATCTCTTGCTCACGCAAGCCATCGGGCAGGAGGATTTTTTTGGTGATGACCGCCGATGCCGGCAAAGCCATGGCAACTTGCTTGACGCCAGCGCCCATGCGCCTTAGCGCGCGCTTGATCGTCTCGGCTACCGCTTCGAGATTGGCAATATTCCCGTCTGTGACTGCGTCACGAGGCAGGGGTTCGACCGCATAGCGCTCTATTCGAAAGCCTTCTTTCAGGCCGCCAGAGAGCTCAACGAGCTTGACCGCCGAAGAAGAAATATCGAGCCCCACGAGTGGGCGCGCCTTCGGGTTAAAAACCGACAAGTTGATCACAAAGAAAATCCTTAAATTTCTTCATGTTAGGCGCAACATGTAAAGAAGCGGTTCAATGCTAGCAACAACGATGGCATGTGTAAAGAATCGCTTTCCACTGTCATTCGTTGGAGCCGTCGCGCCAGCGCCCGTATAATCGCCCGACTCATCTAATGGACATTTACGACGCATGCGCTGGGTTCTTTACCCGTTTTTCGCCCTGATCGGGCTGGCGGTCATGGGTGTCGCCACTTTGGCCGCTGTGGCGGCTTTCGCGTGGCCGAAGCTTCCGTCGCTTGAAATTCTCACCGACTACCGCCCCAAGATCCCGCTCCGCATCTATACATCAGATGGGCATCTAATTGGCGAATACGGTGAAGAGCGTCGCACTTTTGTGCCGATCACGGAAGTGCCGCCCATCCTCAAGCACGCCATTCTCTCCGCCGAAGACGAGCGCTTCTACGAGCATCCGGGCGTCGACCTGCTGGGCATTGCGCGCGCGGCATCGGCCAACCTGATGTCGGGCGGCAAGGCGCAAGGCGCCTCCACCATCACCATGCAGGTGGCGCGCAACTTCTTCCTGACCCGCGAAAAGACGATCACCCGCAAGCTCTACGAAATTCTGCTGTCGCTCAAGATTGAGCAAAATCTCAGCAAGGACCAGATCCTCGAGCTCTACGTCAATCAGATCTACCTCGGTCGCCGGGCCTATGGCTTCTCTGCCGCCGCGCGCACCTATTACGGCAAACAGCTGAGCGAGCTCACGGTGAGCGAAGCGGCCATGCTCGCCGGCCTGCCCAAGGCGCCCTCGGCCTACAACCCGGTCGTCAATCCGAGCCGTGCGCAGCTGCGCCAGCACTATGTATTGCGCCGCATGCACGAATTGCGCTTCATCGATACCGCCACGCTTGAATCCGCCCGCGCCGAACCCATCCGCACCGCCAAGGCAACGGCCACCGACCGCAACGAGGCCTCGTTCTTCCACGCCGACTACGTGGCGGAAATGGCACGGCAAATTGCGATCGAACAATTCGACGACAAAGCCTACGAACTGGGCATTCGCATCATCACCACCATCACCCGCAAAGAACAGGAAGCGGCCTATCAGGCGCTGCGTGACGGTCTGCTGGCCTATGACCGTCGCCACGGCTACCGCGGCCCCGAGAAGTTCATCGAACTGCCCCCCGCTGGCGATCTGCGCAACGAAGCCATGGAAACCGCACTCGGCGAGGTGCCCGACTACGGCGACATGCTCGCAGCCGTCGTCACGCAGGCCAGTCCGAAGTCGGTCACGGTGTATCGCAGCGGGAAGAGCATCACCATCAGCGACAAGGGGCTGCGCTTTGCCGCGCCCATGCTCAGCGAAAAATCACCCGCCGCCAAACGCGTCCGCCCCGGCGCCATCGTCCGCATCCGCGATGAGCAAAAGGATGGCTGGCAGCTCACCCAGCTGCCCGACGTCGAAGGCGCGCTGGTCGCCATCGACTCCGACACTGGCGCCGTGCGCGCCCTGGTGGGCGGCTTCGACTTCTTCCGCAACAAGTTCAACCACGCCACGCAGGCCTTGCGCCAGCCGGGCTCCGGCTTCAAGCCCTTCATT